>NZ_JADPJQ010000019.1:0-2510 GCF_023073515.1 Bradyrhizobium sp. 17
GTATGCGTCCGGTGAAGGCCGCCTTGCCGAATGAGGCTTGTTGTTGAGAACTGTCCTTATGGACAGTGATAGGCGCAGTGCCCAAGTCGAACGGCTCGAAGTAGTGGACACAGGCCGGCGGCGGCGCTGGTCCGAGGATGAGAAGCTCAAAATCGTCCTCGAGAGCTTACAAGCGCCGCGCCAGGTCGCTGCGACGGCGCGGCGATATGGCGTTTCGCGCTCACTGCTCCTGCGATGGCGACGGTCGTTTCGGCCTGAGCCGAAGGATGCCGCCCATCAACCTGGCTTCGTACCGGCGATGGTGGTGGCGGAATCAGGTCCGGCGCCCTGTCCGGTCACGCCGGCCAGCAGCGGCGGGTCGATCGAGATCGAGTTTGCTGCCGGGGCTCGGATGCGGATCATGGGTACGGTCGACGCGGCGACGCTAAAGGCCGCGGTGGCGGCGCTGGCAGATGGACGCCTACGGTGATCCCTATTGCGTCAGGCGTGCGGGTGTGGATTGCGACCGGCCACACCGATATGCGTCGGGGCATGAACTCGCTGGGCTTACTGGTGCAGGAAGCCTTTAAGCGAGACCCACACGGCGGCGACCTCTATGTGTTCCGTGGCAAAAGCGGCAAGCTGATCAAGATCCTTTGGCACGATGGACTGGGCATGTCGCTTTATGCCAAGCGGCTGGAGCGCGGCCGCTTCCTGTGGCCATCGCCGGCTGATGGCGTCGTGACAATTACCCCAGCCCAGCTTGGCTACCTGCTGGAGGGCATCGACTGGCGGATGCCGCAACATACCTGGCGACCGCAGGCGGCCGGCTGATCGCTGTGATTTGAATCGCCGGCGCGACCAGCAGTTCGGACAGAGACCGCGTCTTGTGATTCTCTGGTCTCGATGGGCGCCGATGATTCTCTTCCTGATGATGTGACTACGCTGCAGGCGATGCTGCTCGCCGAGCGAGCGGCCCGGTTGGCCGCAGAAGCCGAGGCCCATGCGGGGACCTTGTTGATCGAGAAGCTCAAGCTCACGATCAAGAAGCTGCGGCACGAGCAGTTCGGACAGTCCTCCGAGCGAGGCGCATTGCTGGACCAGCTCGAGCTACAGCTCGCCGACCTGGAGGAGAACGCGGCGCAAGCTGAGAGCGCGACGCAGATGGCAGCCGACAAGATTACGGTGCCATCGTTCGAGCGTCGCAAGCCGGCCCGTCGTCCGCTGCCGGAGCATTTGCAGCGGGAGCGCATTGTCTACCCGGTGCCTGCCAGCTGCCCATGCTGCGGCGACAGCCGATTGCGCAAAATTGGGGAGGACGTGACCGAGACGCTGGAGCTCGTTCCGCGCCAGTGGAAGGTGATCCAGCACGTGCGCGAGAAGCTTGTCTGCCGGGCCTGCGAAGCGATCACCCAGCCGCCGGCTCCTTCGCACCCGATTGCGCGCGGGCGTGCAGGACCCAAGCTGCTGGCTCATGTCCTGTTCGCCAAGTACGGCCTTCACCTGCCGCTTCATCGTCAGAGCGACGTCTACCAGCGTGAGGGCATCGACCTCGACGTCTCGACGCTCGCGGACTGGGTAGGTGCCTCCGCCGCAAACCTGATGCCTCTGGTCGATGCGATCCGGAGCCACGTCTTCGCAGCCGAGCGCATCCACGCCGATGACACCACGGTGCCGGTCCTGGCCAAGGGCAAGACCCGGACCGGACGGCTCTGGACCTACGTGCGCGACGACCGTCCGTTTGCCGGCCCAGATCCGCCGGCGGCCGTGTTCTTCTACTCGCCCGATCGTGGCGGTGCGCATCCGGAGCAGCATCTGGCAGGTTATGCCGGACTGATGCAGGCCGACGCCTACGCCGGCTTTGGCAGGCTCTATGAGGCCAATCGCAAAGGCGGCCCGATCATCGAGGCCGCGTGCTGGGCGCACGGCAGGCGCAAGTTCTTTGATCTGGCACGGCTCAGCAAGGCGCCGATCGCGGCCGAGGCGGTCAAGCGCGTCGACGTCCTGTTCGCCATCGAGCGCGAGATCAACGGACTTCCTGCGCAGGAGCGTGTGCGTGTGCGCCAGGAGCGTAGCCGCCCCCTGATCGACGAGCTGGAGGTGTGGTTGCGCGAGCAGCGCGCCAAGCTCTCCAGGAACAACGACACGACGAAGGCGATCAATTACTGCCTCAGCCGCTGGGATGCATTTAGCCGCTTCCTTGATGACGGACGGCTTTGCATGTCGAACAATGCTGCTGAACGTGAGCTACGGGCCGTCGCCATCGGGCGAAAAAATTGGACCTTCGCCGGGTCCGATGAGGGCGCTCGGCGTGCTGCTGCCATCTACAGCCTCATCGCCACCGCAAAGCTCAACGACGTCGACCCGCAGGCTTGGCTTGCCGACGTGCTGGCCCGCCTACCTGATCACTCTGCCAAGCGCATTGACCAACTGCTGCCTTGGAATTGGCAGCCCAAAAACGTCGCTCACGCAGCTTGAGCGCGATCAGCCTTCCCGAAAGCGGCCTGCCGGGGTCTTCGCCGGATGCGTAC
>NZ_JADPJQ010000130.1:0-1813 GCF_023073515.1 Bradyrhizobium sp. 17
AAGATTGCGCGGATCGCATGGGTGGTGATGACCAAGCCCGGCGCAAGCTATGAACGGCGGGATCCGGCCTCCGGCGATCAAGCTTGAGATCGCGATCGGTGATGTCGTGCTGCGGACGGATACGGGCATTGATGGTGAGCAGCTCTCCCGGGTGATCCGTGCGGTGCGAGCGTCACGATGATTGGGGCCGGTGCTGATCTGAAGATTTACGTTGCAATGCGGCCGATCGACTTCCGCTGTTGCCACGATGGGCTTGCGGCAAAGGTGCAGGAGGTGCTCCGTCTTGATCCGTTCAGCGGCGCAGCCTTCGTGTTCCGATCGAAACGAGCGGACCGGATCAAGATTTTGGTCTGGGATCGAACGGGCCTGGTGTTGGTGCACAAGCGCCTCGAAGGTTGCAAGTTTGTTTGGCCAACGATCGTAGACGGCGTGATGCGAATGTCGCCCGCGATGTTCGCTGCCTTGTTCGAAGGGCTGGATTGGAGATTGGTCCGCCCGGAAGAAGCACGGCGCCCTCAGGCGGCGGGATAACTGCGGCAGAATGACTCGGCAGCTATTTTGATCGTGGCACACGCGGCGGCGATGTGCTCGAAATAGCGCATGAGCATCGCGGCGCTACGCGACGAAAACGAACGCCTGAAGGCGCTTTTGACGCAAACGCAGGCGGCCTTGAGCGAGCATCAGGGGGCGCTGGCGGCGTCGGAAGAAGCCCGACGCCGCCTGGAGATCATTCTCGGCGAATTGCGACGCGACAGGTTCGGCGCGAAATCCGAGAAGCTGCGACCAGATCAGTATCATTTGCCGCTCGAAGACGTGGAGATCGCGCAAGGCATCCTGGATGCCGCGCAGGAGAGAGCCGAGGCGGCGATCCAGGGCCGATCACGGAACGCGCCAGATCATGGTTCTCATCGCAATCGCGGCTGCTTGCCTGTCCATTTGCCGCGGGTGGAGCGGATTATCGAGCCTGTGAGCACGCTCCGTGCGGTTGCGGCGCCATGACGAAGATAGGCGAGGACGTCAGCCAGCGTCTTGACGTGATCCCGGCGCAATTGCGCGTGCTGGTCACGCGCCGCCCGAAATATATCTGTCGCCGCTGCTCGGGCCCCGTCGTGCAGGCGCACGCACCGGAGCACGTCGTGCCCGGCGGGCTGCCGACCGAAGCGGCCATCGCGCACGTGATCGTCTCCAAATTTGGCGACCATACGCCATTCTACCGTCAGGCCGCGATCTATGCGCGCCAGGGAATCCGGCTTGATCGGGCGACACTGGGCAACTGGTCTGGCCGCGCCTGCTTCCATCTTCAGCCCATCGCCGACCACATGCGCCACCACCTGGCCATGGCGGATCGTCTGTTCATGGACGAAACCAAGGCGCCGGTACTCGATCCCGGGCGCGGCCAAACGAAGAAAGGCTACTTCTGGGCGATCGCCTCAGACGACCGCGGCCACAGCGGGGCAAGTCCGCCGATCGTGCTGTTCCGATATGCCCCCGGTCGCAGCGGTGCCTTTGCTGAGCAGTTCCTCGACGGTTTTGGCGGACGCTACCTGCAATGCGATGCCTATGACGGGTATGACCGGCTGAACGAAGTCGTTCGACCGCAAGGGCCATGGACGCTCGTGCATTGCTGGAGCCATTTGCGCCGGCGCTTCGTCAAATTGGTGCGCAACAGCAAGTCACCAATCGCCGAGGCCGCTGTTCGGCACATCGCGCAGCTTTACGCCATCGAAGCCATGGTGCGCGGCTCATCGCCGGACATACGGTTGGCCGCGCGCAAGGAGCACTCGCTGCCAATGGTAGCCGCGTTGAAGTCGTG
>NZ_JADPJQ010000130.1:1941-471069 GCF_023073515.1 Bradyrhizobium sp. 17
CCTCGCCGAGGATATCCGCTATGCGCTCAATCATTGGCAGGGGCTGACCCGCTTCCTCGAAGACGGGCGTCTCGAGCTCGACACCAACCCGGTCGAGAACGCCATCCGGCCAGTCTGCTTGACCAGAAAAAACGCTCTCTTCGCCGGTCATGAAACCGGGGCAGAAAACTGGGCCTTGCTCGCGTCGATCGTCGCCACCTGCAAGCTCAACGACGTCAATCCGGCCGCCTACATCGCCGAAACACTCGAGGCGATCCTCGACGGCCATCCCCATAGCAGAATCGGCGACCTCATGCCGTGGCGCTTCCGCAAGGCGTCAAGCCAGGCTCAATAGGGCCCCGGCTGAGCGCTTACTTCCGAGACGATGTCGCCCACCTTTCCGATTTGATCTCGCCCAGCGGCGAGGCGTTCTGGCCGGCTGGTTCTCTGGCATCGGTCAAGCCGCGTGGTCAATCTGGAATCGCGACTTCGACCTGTTTTCTTCTTCTGCGGTTGCTGTGGGCATGTGGGCAACGCGATTGCGTTGCCCAAGCGCAGCGGCATGTCCACAGCGCCACGGGCTCAGGTCTTTCGGGCGGATTGTTCGCCGCAGGCTCTCACCGGTGAGGTCGAGCCGATGGGCATTGTGGACGAGACGATCGAGCACGGCGTCGGCATAGGTGGGATCTCCAATGAGCAGATGCCACTGGTCCACGGGGAGCTGGCTGGTGACGATGGTGGAGCGATGACCGTAGCGATCTTCGAGGATTTCCAGGAGGTCGTGACGGGCACCGGCGTCGAGCGGCTCGAGTCCCCAATCATCGAGGATCAGCAGATCGACACGGCCAAGGCCGCGCAACAGGCGTGGATGGCGGCCGTCGCCGCGGGCGAGCGCCAGATCGTCGAACAGTCGCGGGACGCGCTGATAGAGCACAGAGCGATTGTCGCGACAGGCCTTGTGGCCGAGCGCCGAGGCGAGCCAACTCTTGCCGACGCCGGCCGGGCCGCAGATCAGGAGATTGACGTGGTTGTCGATCCAACGGCCCTCGACAAGCTTAGCGAACAGCGGGCGGTCGAGACCGCGCGGGGTGCGGTAGTCGATGTCCTCGACGCACGCTTGCTGGCGCAGCTTGGCGTAGCGCAGGCGGGTGGCGAGCCGTTTGTCGTGCCGCAGCGAGGCTTCACGTTCGAGCAGCAGCGCGAGCCATTTGGCGTGACCGAGGCTTGCGGCCTCACCGGTGGCTTCGATGTCGGCGAAGGCCTTGGCCATGCCATGGAGGCCGAGGGCGTTGAGGCGGTCGAGGGTCGGATGGGTGAGCAAGGGATGATCTCCTAATTGTAGTAGCGCGGTCCGCGGATGTTGGCATGCAGGATCGGCGCATCGTCCGCGGAGCGCTGGTGAGCAGGACGCCGATCGAGATTGTTGGCGAGGATCGACTTGACCGAGCCATAGGTGCGCGCGCCGATGTCGATCGCCCGCGCAGCCGCAGCGTCCAGCCGTTCGCGTCCATAGGAGGCGGCGAGCCTGAGGATGCCGAGACAGGCGCGGAAGCCTTGCTCGGGGTGCGAGCGCTCGTCGAGAATGAGGTCGCACAACGCGCTGGTCGCCGGCCCGATCGCGGCGGCGTCCTGGCGGATACGCGCGATGGTCCAGCCGGCGTAGCGCCGATGGCTGGAGGCCATGTGCTCCGGCACCGGTGGTGTGTTTGTGATTGCCGCTCATGCGCTGATGCGCGGCGATCCGCTCGCCCTTGTGGAAGATCTCGACGGTGCGGGCCGTGAACCGCACCTCGACCTCGGCGCGGGCGAAGCGATGCGGAACGCTGTAGTAATGCTTCTCCACCTCGACGTGGTAATCGAGACTGACGCGGCGGATCCGCCACTCGGCGAGGACATAGGGGGACGCCGGCAATGGCTTGAGCGCCGGCCGGTCGACCTCCTCGAGCAACCGGCGGCGTGTCACGCCGATCCGCCGGATCGGCCGTTCCTCGTTCAGCCTCGTGAGCAGTTCGCCGATCGCCGCATTGACCTCGGCCAGGCTGTAGAAGGTGCGATGACGCAGGCGGCCGAGCAGCCAGCGCTCGACGATGAGGACGGCCTGCTCGACCTTGGCCTTGTCGCGCGGCTTGCGCGGCCGCGCCGGCAAGATGGCGGTGCCGTAATGCGCCGCCATCTCCGCGTAGGTACGATTGATCTGCGGGTCGTACAGGCTCGCCTTAATGACCGCAACCTTGGTGTTGTCGGGCACCAGCAGCGCCGGTATGCCGCCGATCGCCGCGAAGGCGCCAACATGGGCGCTGATCCAGTCGGCGAGCCCCTGCGTCCACGTCGCCTGCGCGTAGGTGAAGCTCGATGCGCCGAGCACGGCGACGAAGATCTGCGCCGTTCTGCGCTCACCGGTCAGGCGGTCGACCACCACCGGCACGCCATCGCCGGCATAGTCGACGAACAACTTGTCGCCGGCCGCATGGGCCTGGCGCATCGTCACCGACAGACGGCCTTCCCAGGCGCGGTAGAGCTCACAGAAGCGCGAGTACCGGTATCCGCCAGGCTCCGCGGCGATATATTCCTCCCACAGGATCGACAGCGTCACGTGCTTGCGTTTGAGCTCGCGGTGCACGCTCGCCCAGTCGGGCTCGGCGATGCGGCGGTGACCCTGACGGTTGCCATTGCCGGTCTTCGCGAACAGGCGAAGTTCCAGAACCGTGTCGGTGACGTCGTCTGGCAACGGCCAGCTCAAGCCCGCGGCCTCGAACCGCCGGAGCGCCAGTCGCACCGTCGAGGGCGCCGCGCCCACCCGTCGCGCAATCTCGCGGCTCGGCAGCCCCGCCGCCTTCATTCTGATCACATCGCGCACACGGCGCATCGCAAGCCTCTCTGTCGGCATCCAGGGTCCCCTTCGCAAAGCCGAAAGGGTTCATCCTATGGGAGTCAGAAGAGGCCTCGTCACCCGGGCGACATCATCCCGGAATGGTGGGCGACATCATCTCGGAACGGGTGGGCGACTTCAAATCGGAATGGTGGGCGAGATCATCTCGGAATCCTGGGCGACATCGATCGGAATCCGCAAGCGTTGGTCGAAACTCACCCGGCGGCGGGTTACGATGTGCTGAAAGGGCACGTGGACATCTCACCCGAAGTCCTCGATGCGGTCCGGCACCACCACGAATATCTCGACGGCAGCGGCTATCCTGACCGCCTCTGCGCCGAGAACATCACCGACATCGTTCGCATTCTCACCATTTCGGATATCTTTGCGGCGCACCAACTCACTGATGGGCATTTGCTTATTCCTATAGGTGAAAGCCGTCCCGCCCGATCACGAATGCATCGAGCATTTGCGCGAGGCCGGTCGTCAGATCGGTCGTAATGCCGTCGGCGAAATAGTCCTGCTCTGCGTCGTTGTTGACGTTTGCGAATGGCGGGACAACGAGAGACAAACGGGGAGCAACAAGTTCGGCGTCTCGCCAATGACCGTCTGCTCTTGAGCTGAACCTTCGCCGATCAAATCGCCCACGACCACCATACCGGTAGCGATGCCAACGCGAACCTGCAGCTCGGTGGCGGGGTCTGTCCGGAGGCTAGCCACGGCAATTCAGCAAGCAGCAGCTTTACGGGATACTGGCTGAGGCGGTCAAAAATACTGGCTAAGAGGTCACCGCGAATGCCGTTGCGCTGCGCTCAGTACCGGCTCGGCTCGACGGTTGGGGGTCGTGTACCCCCCAACCAAGCCTTCGTCCGAGGCTCTGAGGCGGCTGAGTCTTTGCGACGGTGCGGCGTTTGGAACGCTTCGCCGATTACCGAGTGTTCCCGGCACGCGTCCACTCGGCGCGCATGCGGAGCGTCCGCCAGAGCGCATCCTCTATTTCACATACTCCGCTGGCTACCGGCATGATGTCATACCGCTTTCCAAGGTAATCCTGACCCAGCTCGGAAGCAATTCGGGTGTCTTTGAAGTCATTGCAACGGAAGACACGTCCGAAATTTCTACCGAAAACCTCGAGCGCTACGCGGCGGTGATGTTCTACACAACCGGAGAACTTCCAATGAGCGACGCGCAAAAGAGAGCTCTTCTCAACTTTGTGCGCTCGGGCCGCGGGTTCCTCGGCGTTCATTCGGCGACGGACACATTCTACACTTGGCCGGACTATCTCGATCTGGTCGGCGGCTACTTCAATGATCATCCTTGGCATCAGGCCGTGAAGATCGAGGTGGTTGATCCTGGCGATCCCCTGGTGGCTTTTCTCGGGAATTCGTTGCAAGTCGAGGACGAGATCTACCAAATCAGCGACTTCGACTATCGTGGTTCACGCGTGCTCCTGCGCCTCGACCCAAGCTCGGTGGACCTTGGCAAGACCGGCGTGCATCAACGATTCTATGGCTGGCCTCTCACCTGGACCCGATTCTATGGCGAGGGACGACTATTTTATTCGGCGCTAGGCCACGAGCCGTCAGTTTGGCAGGACGCCCGCTACCAGCGAATCCTCACGAACGCTATCCTCTGGTCTGTGCGAAGATCGCCCTAGGAGATGCCGCCGCACTTCGCATTTGCGCCACCGCCGGATTCGTCGGGTGGTCTCCGTGCCAGAGGGTTGGCCAGAAACCGAAGAGCGGTTCAACCGCCCCAATGTCTGCAGTCGCTGGGATTGTGTTGCAAAAGTCGAAAGTTGCAGAGGTCAGGATTTTTCGCGAAAACGCCACGCAGCGAGCGCCCGCTGATTCGTATGATGCAAGAATGGCCTCAGCTCCAAGGGATTGGGGGAGCTGGGGCCCGACTGCATTACGCCACCAGCTTAATTGATCAAGTTATTTCAACGAGCGCGAATGCGCATATAACCAAAGGAAACATTTTTACTCTATGGAGATCCCGAGGCGGCATTACCTGAATTCGACGCCGCTCCGGAAGCCGACCCAAATCGCCGATTGCATACGCAACAAAGGGAATTGCACTTGTCACAGCGGGACGCGCGCACGAATCTTCGACCAGTTCAGATTGCTTTGCGCCTAAGCCCCAAAGAGGCGTGTAGCACCTGGCATTTCTTCCTGTGCCATGCTCACGTCCGTGTGCAGCAATACAACGAAGCCTTTGAAAAATGCAGGCGCTCTATCAATCTGAACAAATTATACTGGATGCCGTATGTGGATCTGATTTCAGCTTATGGAGCCACCGGCCAATTTGAAATGAACTCCCAAGTGAGGATCGAATTGGATGCAATCCTGCCGGACTTCACGGTCCAGTGGTTCCGCCAAATTGGCTACGCACGTTCGAGCAATGCGCAGTTCCGTCGTGAGTACGACAACATCCTTGATGGACTTAGAAAGGCTGGCGTACGCGAACAGTGAGGTCGCCAGAATCTTCGTTGCTTGCTCACCAGAAGAGTCTCTTCTGGCCCTAAGCCGAAAAGCGCTTGAGGCGCGGTAACGTCCGCTGTCGCTGAGGGCCAGACGCCTCAACAAGCACCTGTCCCCGAAAACCCACATCCGTGCCGCGTCGACAGTATTCACCAATGTCCCTTACCCACTCGCGCCAGGGCTATGTGCAAGCTGGCAGGGGGTTGTGCGAGTGTGGTGCTTTGCTCGCCGATAGCGTTCCCACATCGCCTTTCCGTCCAGATTTTCAACCAGCTCAAGTCCAGCAGAGGCGAGATCGTTGACGATGTCATCCTGATAGAATCCCGAAATCCAAGGTTCGCCGGTCTGCGCTACCAGATTGGCATTCTCGTTGTGTGGTGCTTGAGATGTGTTCTGGGCGAACTCCGCTTGGTCAATATAAGTGAATACAAGTTCGCTTCCCGGGGCACCGCAAGTTGCCACTGCACGCAAGGTTGCCAGATTGGCTTGACGTGTCAGGTACACCGAAACGCCGAGCCACGAGAAGAATGTTTTCTTGTCTTTCCCGGAAGCAAGAGCAAGCCAAAGCAGACACCAAATCCTCGTTCGTGAGGTCGGCAGCGATGAAATGCACCGACGGCGGAAGCGATATGCCGCATTCTTTAATAGGCTGGATCTTCATCGTTTGCATCGCCGGATGGTCTATCTCGAAGATCGTCAGGGCGTCGGAAAAAGCAGGGCCGCGAAGCACGAAGCTATCCAGCCCGCACCGATAAGAACGTACTTACTTATGCCCCTGATTGTCGCCGCGCGCAACGCGTCCTCCGCATAACGAGAGCGGATTACCACTCCTGGCAGTGCGGTATTGGTCAGCAGGAAGTCGTCCAACACTGAACCGGGTCCCTGCAGGGCACGGGCACGCGCGTCCTTATCCATGCGGGCCAATACCCGCTCAGTCATCCTTTCGCGTTCAGCTTCGGGAACGAGTCGATCACCCCAGGGATCGTCGAAAAGGGGAGACGGGTCGAACCGCGAATGCAGCTCTCTCATCAGCGACGTTGTCAGTGCGGTGCGGCTGGGCAATGACTCCATCATCCCGATCCTTCCTGGGACGGCTTGTCTCGCTGAGTACTAGGGCGATCTGGCGCGTACGGACAATAGACTAGAATAGGCGATGAAAGCTGGCCATCGACTGAACAGAGCGCCAACAACTTACGCCAGCCGCACTGACACAAGGCTTCGGAAGGAAACGCGATTTAGAGCGCACACGCGGGGACAACGCCATCATCGCGGTGAGCGGACCGACCGACGGTCTCAGCCCCGCCGACGTCGATGCGGCGGCGGACGCGATCCGCACTAGCCGCGTCTTCGTGACCCAGCTCGAGCAACCCGTCGCAGCTGCGCAGCTCGGCCTCGAGATCGCGCGCGCCGCGGACAGCATCACCGTGTTCAACCCGGCACCCGCGGGCGCATTCGACGACAGCCTGTTTGCCTTATGCGACTACGTCGTTCCCAACGAGACTGAGGCCGAGGCGCTGACTGGAATCCCGGTGAGCGATCTTGCCGGCGCCCGCCGCGCCGGAGATGCGCTGCTGGGCAAAGGAGCGGGTACCGTGCTGATCACGCTCGCGAAGCCTGAGCATTGTTTCACGGGCAGGATCGCTCGCTACACGTGCCGTCGTTTGCCGCCGGCAAGGGTGGTCGAAACCGCCGGCGCGGGCGATGCATTCGTCGGCGGCTTCGCAAGCGCGCTCGCGGGTGGCGCCGGTCCACTGGAAGCGGCGCGCTTCGGTTCGGCGACAGCGCGGATTTCCGTGACACGCGCGGGCGCTGCGCCTGCCATGCCGCGGCGCGCTGAGATTGAAACTTTGTTGAAGGGATGACCTGCTCATGATGCGGAACGATCCGATCAAGCATGTCTCTATCTGGTCGGCGGTGCGGCGAAGGGCGGATGCGGGCGGTCGGGTCCGGTGAGCTGACGATGCGCTCCCGTCGCGACGTTCGCGCAAGCGAGGTCGGTACCCAGCGTGCCGCATGCCCGAGCATGCTGGCTACAATGGGAAAGGCAGCATGCGCCAAGACATGAGAATAAGCTGCTGAAGGTTGGCGACGGCGCATCCTGCCGTATTCACGCGGCGCCGATCGACAAGCTAAGTCGTTGATCGGCTGAGTGGTGAAGGGAGCAAGTCAGATTGTTCGCTCGCGTCTTCTGCCCAAGAGCTGTGACGGTCAACCCCGCCCATCCGGCCGCGGCCTCCGTTCTGCATGGCCGGTGCTGAGGAACTCGCTGGCAGCTGTCCAGCAAATCCGCCATCAATGTGCTGTCCATTTCGACTCCGGTAGCGCGCGCGGAACATCGCCGACATCGTCAAGGTCAGGCGCCTGGCCGTATCCCATGCGTTTCATCTGCTCATGTACCTGCGCCATTTCAGCGTCGCTGAGGCGCGGCGGCTCGCCGATAGCCAACGCATGGACATACATCTTCGCCAGCGTCTCCACCTCAAAGGCGAGCCAAAGCGCCTTTTCAAAGGTCTGGGCCGTCACGATCAAGCCATGATGGCCAAGGAGGCAAGCGTCGCGATCTTCGAGGGCCTTGAGGGCGTAGTCCGATAGTGCCTGCGTGCCGAAACAAGCATATGGCGTACACCGGACATCGTTGCCACCCGCAACTGCGACCATATAGTGGAAGCAGGGAATGTCACGTTCGTGAACGGCGAGAATCGTGCTGAAGGTGGAATGCGTATGCAGCACGACGTTGACGTCTTCGCGTGCTCGCAGAATATCGCGATGAAAGCGCCATTCGGATGAAGGCCGATGGTTGCCCTGGTAGTTCGCGGCAAAATCCATCGCGACAATGTCCTCTGGCTGCATCCGATCATAGGGCAGACTGGTAGGCGTGATCAGCATGCCGTTTGGAATCCGGTGCGAAAGATTGCCGGATGTGCCCTGATTGAGACCGTTTCGATTCATCTCCCTGCAGGTATCGACAATGCCTTGGCGGAGATCGGCATGATTACGGTCTGTCATGAAGCGGGCTCCGAGAAAGCGATCCAGGACTGGTAAGCGGTGGAAAGGTCGCGCGGTTCGAACCTATCGTTGCTGAGTGATGTGACGGCTTCAAGGATCACGCTTGAAACCGGCAGCGTACGCGAGAACCGCCGCCACAGCAGCGCAGCGCCAAGCGCCGTTCCGTCGGGAGATCGACTCACCCAGACACTCTGCGAGGATCGCAAAGTCGCAAGACAACGGGCGAAGGGCAGGTTTGCGGCAAAGCCACCATCGATGACTATGCGTTTTGAGCTCTCGAGCGCATCAAGGCAGCGGTTTGCGCTGAACGCTGCGTAGAGCACCGCCAATGCCTGCCATTCGGCAGGCGTTTCGGGGGGCGGCCCGATGACCCGTCCGCGGCGAGCAGCGCCCGGAAACAATCCATCATCGCCGACGAATGAGGGGAGCGCCAGGGTTCCTCTCGACAGCAGGGTGGGCAATGCGGCAAGGACGGCTGCATCAGAAGCAAAATGTTCCCCGCGGATGAGGTCGTATTCGCGGCCGGCAGCGATCAACGTCGAAGGTGCATTCTCCCCATCGACATCGATATTGAGAACCATCGCGCGCGCGCAATCGAGTTTGTCCAGGGGGAGGCCGCGCTGAAAGCCAATCATCCAAGTACCGGTCGATAGGATCGAGGCATCGGCCATGCCGGCGGCCTTGTAGCGAAACAGGTTGGCGTTGGAATCATGCACTCCGCAGAGGATCTCGGTCGATTGCGCCAGGCCAGTGCGCCTGGCTACAGATTCCGAAACCGTCCCCAGCACCTCACCGGCGGGTACGCATTCGGGCAACAGATGGCTCCAACCGCGCTTACGCATAAGAGAAGAAGGCTGACGGTGGATGAGGTCCCAGATATGGCTCTGAGCCGCGAGCTGCGAGATTTCACTGGCCGCACGTCCACCAAGCCGCAGGGCGAAAAACTGCGCGGTGGTCAGATAGGCTTTTGCGCGAGCGAATTCGACGGGAAACGCGCTTTCCTGCCAAAGCAGCTGTTTTCCGAGCCGCATCGCCCCTCCGATTCCGCAAAACACCTCATCGTAACCAGGCGCGATCCGGGCATATGCTTCATCGATTGCGGGCGGAGAGACGGCATCATAGTCCATCATCGGTAGCACTGGCGTATCACCGTCGACGAGAACCGCGCCGCATCCATGCGCAGCCACGATCACGGCGCCAATGGCATGGCGTTGAGACACGTCGGCAAGGGTATCGAGAAACCACTCTTCTAACCCGGCAAGGTCATAGGCGAGGTACGAGCCCTGAGTCATAGGCACATTTGGAAGCCCATGTGCTTCGAGCGGCCAGCCGTCGTCGCTCGCCACGACCAGTTTGAGATTGGTCTTGCCGATGTCGAGAACTGCAATAGGGTTCGAGACGATCGAGCGCATCATCGCCGGCTACCGCGGCGCTTTGCCGGCGACATGAGGAACCGCCGCGACGGCAATCAAGATTCCACCCCAGATCGCCAGAGTGAGGAATTGGCTGAGGTTCAGAAGGTTGAATGCCGAGGAGATCACCTGAAGGATGATCAACGCAAGCAATAGCCCGCCGACTTTGCCGAAGCCGCCAAACGGATCGATGCCGCCGAGCACGGCCGCGAGAATGGTGACCAGCAGATAGCTCTCGCCGTATGCCGCGTTGGCCGAATTGAAACGTGCCAACATGACGACCGCCGCCACGCCCGCGAGCAAGCTGGAAAATACATAGAGTTTGAGGAGGACGGCGCGGGTATTGACGCCGGAGTAACGGGTCGCCTTCTCGTTCGAGCCGATCATGTAAACCTTTGCACCGAACGGCGTCGCGTTCAGCATGAGCGCGACGGGCAAGGCGCAGAACGCAAGTACGATCAGAGCAAAGGGTACCCCGAAAACCGTTCCGTTGCCGATAAACACAATCGGCTCCGGGAACCCGGAGATGACGTTACCGCGCGACAGGCCGATCGCGAGACCCTTGCAGAGCGTCATCGTGCCGAGCGTGGCCAGGATCGGCGAAACGCCGAGATAGGCGATGACAAAACCATTGAGGAGGCCGACCAATGCAGCCACTGCAAATCCTGCAGCGATCGCAAACACCTGAATGCCGACCCAGGCAAGGCCCTGGCTCCCCGGGATGTAGCGCGTCAGCAGGAAGGCGATGGTCAGTCCGGACAGATTGGCGGTCGCGATGATGGAAAGGTTGAGTCCACCAGATAGCAGGGCCAGCATCATCGCCAGTGAGAGGATGCCAAGTTCGGGCATCTGGAAAGCCATGGATTGCAGCGTGTTGACCGAGAAGAACCGGTCGCCGATCGTGATCGCGAACACGACCCAGAGTGCGAACAACAGGAGGATGAGGGTGGCGACTGTGCCGCTGCTGGCGAGACCGACCATGCGCCGGCGAAGCGAGAGGGCAGGGGCGTTGCTCATCGGGGCGCGCTCCGGGTTCGCCGCTCGCGCTGCGACCAGGCGGTCGCAGAGACCGAAATGAGAATAACCAAGCCGACGAAGAACGGCGACCAGTAGGACGAAACGCCCAGCAAAATGATACCATTTTGGAGTACCGCGAGCAGTGTCAGGCCCAAAAACGTGCCGAAGACCGTGCCGACGCCGCCCATCAGGCTGGCGCCGCCGAGCACGACGGCAGCGACCACATCGAGTTCCTTGCCCACCAGCACCGTCGGGGCAACGGACTGCGCGAGTTGTGCCTGAATCAGGGAGGCGATTCCGGCCATGACACCCATGTAGCAATAGACCAGTATATTGAGGCCGAAAATGTGGAAGCCGAGCCGCTGTGCGGCGTCGGTATTGCCTCCCATGGCATAGATTTGCCGGCCGATATTGGTTCGGTTAAGCAGGAGCCAGGTGACGAGAAATGCCAGCACGAGCGCGAGGATCTGCAGATTGACACCGTACGAGCTATCCTTGCCCCATTCGAACTCGAACCAGAATATTCCGGTCGCAAACCAGTCGGGCAACGAATAGATGTATTTGCCGCCGGTGAAGAAGATCAGAAGCCCATAGAAGATGTTCAGCGTCGCGACCGAAACGATGATCGATGGTATTCGAAGTTTCTGGATGAAAATCGCGTTGAGGGCACCGAGCGCACCGCCAATTCCAATCGCGATGGCGAAGACGCCGATCCAGTTCGCCCCGTAAGCATTGGCAAGCGAAAGTGTGACATATTGCGCCACCGACGCGGTCGCGGTGAATGAGATGTCGATTCCTCCGGCGATCAGGACGACCAGCAGCCCGAGCGCTAGGATGCCGACAAATGCATAGGAGGTCAGCAGATCAAACAGATTCTGCATGGTCAGGAATTGGGCGTTCGCGAAGCCCAAGCTGGCGCAGAGCCCAAGGATGACTATCAGCAGCCAGAACTCATGGCTGCGACGAAACCTGCCGAATGATGCCATGTGCGATTCAGGCATTGACGGCCTGCCGAAGCGCATCTTCGGAAGTGGCTGCGGCAGGCACGTCGGTTGTCAAACGACCTTCCCGCATCACCAGGACGCGATGACTATGATAAAGGACCTCGGGGATTTCGTCCGATATCATCAAGACCGCGACGCCGTCGCGGGCCAACCGCCGGATGATTTCGTAAATGCCGTCCTTGGCGCTGATGTCGACGCCCACCGTGGGGCTATCGAGGATAAGCACCCGCGGATTGGTCGCCATCCATTTGGCGAGCACGACCCGCTGCTGGTTGCCCCCGGAGAGCGTCTTCACCGGGTTGGCGGGATTGGAGACCTTGATCCCGAGTTCAGCAACCCACCGAGCGACATGGGTCTGTCGCGCGCGTGTGGCAATCAGGCCGAACGCGCCAGCCAGACGATCCAGCACCGTAAGTGTGACGTTCGCCGTGACGGACTGATTCAGGATGAGACCAAGCGTAAGCCTATCTTCGGATACGTAGGCGATCCCTCGATCGATCGCCTCTGCATTTGTACGGAGGGCGATGGGCCGCCCGTCAAGTGCGATAGTGCCGCGATCGGGCGGCTTCATGCCGAACAGGGATAGCGCCAATTCGGTTCGCCCTGAGCCGAGCAGACCGGTGAGACCCACTACTTCGCCCGCGCGCAACTGCAAGCTTACATCCTCATACTCGCCCTCGCGGCCCAGGCCCTTAACTTCCAGCACAACCGGGCCAGCGGCAAGCTCAGGCGCCTGTATCTGATACTCGAAGGACTTGCCAGTCATCAGCTGGCTGAGTTTCCGCCCATCGATTGTGTCTGCAGCAAAAGTACCGACTTTGGCGCCATCCCGCAGCACCGTTACGCGTTGGGCGATTTCAAGCACCTCATCGAGACGGTGGCTGACGAAAACGACGCAGATGCCGGCACGCTTCAGCTCGCTTACGAGCGCGATCAGGGCGTTAACCTCGTGGCGGGTCAACGATGCCGTCGGCTCATCCATAATCAGGAGTTTGGCATCCGCAGCCAAGGCGCGGCAGATCGCGACCAGCTGGCGTCCGGCAATGCTGAGCTCTGACACTTTCGCGTCCGGGTCGAACTCAACGCCGATCTTTGCCATTGTGGCCTTCGCGGTGGCGCGCATTGAGGCCCAGTTCACCGAATGGAGGCCGCCAAGATGGTGCGCCATCGCGATATTCTCGGCGACGTTGAGGTTGGGGAATAGCGAAAGATCCTGGTAGATGACCTGAATGCCGCAATGCGTGGAGTAGACCGGGTTCAGTTTAGGATATTCCTTGCCGGAAATTGCGATACGGCCGCCAGGCTCCGCTGCCTCGACGCCCGAAATGATCTTGATCAGGGTGGACTTGCCGGAGCCGTTTTCACCGACCAGGCAATGCACCTCGCCGACTTCCAGAGTGAGATCGACGTCGCGGAGCGCGTGCACGCCGCCGAAGCGCTTCGATATGCCGGACATCTCAAGGAAAGTCACCAAAGGTTCGCCTGCAATGGAGTCGTGCGATCACTCGAGTGGTACCGCATTCCCGACCGGAAGGGCCGGGAATGCAGCGCGATGAGGCGACTAAACCGGTCCGGCCTAGAGCCCTCCGGCGATCAGACCCTCGATGGTTTCCTTGTTGATGCGCATGATCTTGTCCACCTTGATCTGCTTTCCTGCAACGTCGACGGCTGCCTTGCCAAGGCCGGGTACATCGACGCCATCCGTGATCGGCTTGCCATCGAGCACGAGTTTGGCCACCGCGACCATCGCGTAACC
Source organism: Bradyrhizobium sp. 17 (assembly GCF_023073515.1). NCBI lineage: Bacteria > Pseudomonadati > Pseudomonadota > Alphaproteobacteria > Hyphomicrobiales > Nitrobacteraceae > Bradyrhizobium > Bradyrhizobium sp. 17. The sequence continues at coordinate 15,468 of NZ_JADPJQ010000130.1, forward strand.
CGCATCGGTGGGATTCCACAGAAAACCCTCGCGGATCGTATCATCCGCGATAAGCGACTTCGCCTGGCTTGGCAGCACGGTGCCGACAACGGCGATCTTCTTGCCAAGACGTTGCTGACGCACAGCATTTCCGGCCCCGATTGGTCCGTTCGAACCGAAGCCGAGAATACCACGCAGGTTGGGATAGGCCTTGATCACGTCAAGCGTCGTGCGCTGGCTGGTGTCGATCTCGTCGGCGCCAGGGAAGCGGTCGGCGACGAGCTTCATTTTCGGAAAATTCTTCTGCTGGTAGGCAATCGCGGCATCGGCCCATTTGTTGTGAAGTGGCGTCGTAAGAGTCCCGACATAGACCACATAATCACCTTCGCCGCCCATGTCCTTGGCGAGACGTTCCATCTGCACCTCGCCGAAGCGAACGGAGTCGATCAATTCCACATTCCAGTCGCGGCCTTCCTGTTCCGGACCCTCATGCGTGATGACCTTGATTCCGGCGGCCTGGGCGCGCTTCAGCACGGGCTCGCAGACTTTTACATCAAGCGGCACCAAGCCGATCACGTTGACCTTCTTGGCAATCAGATCCTCAAGGAGCTTTACTTGCTGTGCCGGATCGACGTTCGCCGGGCCAATCATAGTGGCATTAATGCTGAAATCCTTCGCCCCCTTCTGGATTCCCTTTTCAAGTGCGTTGAACCACGGAATTCCCGCGATCTTCACGACCGTGACCATTTCCTTTTGGGCTTGCGCAAAGGCAAAGCCCGGAAAACCGGCACCGGCCAACGCGGCCGTACCACCGATCAGCTTGAGCGTCTGGCGTCTGTCCATTGTTCCCTCCCAGGAAACGATCTTGGATTCCGCACCCTTGACCTGACAGTCGCTGGGTGGGGCAGTCGAGCCTGTTCTTGCTTGGGGGCAGAAAGTGTTGCCTGTCCAACCGCAGGACCTTGAAGGACATTAGAGACCGGCTTCAGAACGTGTCAAGCAAGTGACATGTTCGCCAGCCACCGTCGCGGTGTGATACCTGATCCCGCCATCGAGTTGCTGAGTGAGGAGCTGCGAGCGATCGGCGTTACTACAGCCATTATCTTAGCGGAGGAGCGCCAGGCCGCCGGACGAAAGCAAGTAGTCCCAGCCTCTGGTTTCAAAACCCGGCTTCAGCAAGCGGGCTTCGTTCGGCTTCGCCTAGCGATTCACACTTTTCCCTGAGTGTCATTTTTTTCGTCACGCGCGTGGATGCCACCATGAAAGCCCGGCCATCGCCAGCTTCGCCGCTGCACAATCCCTTGCCGCCCACGAACATCCGACTGTCATTGTTACGTTTTCTGCTTCCACATTTGCCGTCGGTTTGGCCGTGCGTTCAGATCGTGTCTCGCGCCGGAGCGTCCGCCCTCGGCTTGTCAGCAGCGCAAGTTGCGTGCCATCCTAGCGCGACACGCGCACGGGAAGGTCAATTCCCGGCATGGCTACGCGCCGCGTTAGGGTGGAACACAAACGCTCAGGGAGACACGACATGGTGTGGACGCTTCGTCTGGCGGGGCTGGCTTGCGCCGGCTTGCTGTTGTCATCGGTGAGTGCTCTGGCAGGTCCCAAGGTCGTCTCCGGCCCCGGCGCCGACCCCGCCTGCTTCAAGCCGTGGTCGTCCGAGACCAAATTCTTTCAGTGGCCCAAGAAGGCGGGCCCCTACAGGATCGCGCTGGTGAACGGTTTTGTCGGCAACACCTGGCGCATCCAGATGGTGAAGACTGCCAAGGCTTTCGCCGATCAGCCGGGTATCAAGGAGAACATCAAGGAGTTCAAGGTTGTTTCCACCGGGACCGATGTGGCGGCGCAACTTGGCGCGATGGAGGACTTCATCAACCAAGGCTTCGACGCAATCGTTACTATTGCGGTCGCTCCCGACGGTTTTGATCGCATCATCCGTCTTGCCGACAAGAACAACGTCGTGGTGGTGCCGTTCGACAACGTCCTCGACACCGACAAGGTGATGATGGTCAACGAGGACCAGAAGGAAATGGGCCGCATGTCGGCCAAATGGCTGATCGACGAGAGTGGCAAGAAATCCGGCGACATCCTCGAAGTCCGTGGCCTTCCGGGAAACTCCGTTGACCGCGACCGTCATCTCGGTTTCCGCGAGGTAATAGAATCGCCCGGCAACAGCTTCAAAATCACCGAGGTGGTTGGTAATTGGGACACCGGCACCTCGCAGAAGGTGACTGCGGATGCGTTAGCTGTGCATGGTCATTTCGACGGAGTATTCACCCAAGGCGGATCCGACGGCACCGTGCAGGCACTGATGGCTGCCAAGCATCCCTTTGTGCCGATGTCGGGAGAGGGCGAAAACGAGTACCGCAAACAGATTGCCGATCACGCCAAGGACGGACTAAAGGGAATGTCCTACGGCCAGTCGCCGGCGCTGGTGGCGATCGCGACCAAGGCGGCGATCTCGGCGCTGCAGGGCAACATTATGCCGCAGCTGATCTCGATCCCGATTCCAGTGGCGACCTACAAGGATCTCAAGCCGGGCACGAATTACTGGCCCGAGCTCAATGCCAACTTCTTTGCGCCGAACCAGTTCACACCGTGCGGCGTGAACTTCACTGCACCGGAGATCATGTCGCAGAGCGAGAAGAACACCCAGTGAGGCCTGTAGCGATGTCCCAGTCACGGCCCGGCATTCGCCGGGCCGTCGTTGCGTGAAGGCCCGGCGATGCCGGCTGCCGATCCGACGCAATCCGCCTTCCTGGAGCTTGCCGGCATCTCCAAGCGCTATGCCGGCGTTCGCGCGCTGGAAGGCGTCGATTTCGCCTGCGAACCCGGCAAGATTCATGCCGTGCTGGGTGAGAACGGCGCCGGCAAGTCGACCTTGATCAAGATCATTGCCGGTGTGGTGCAGCCCGACAGCGGTCGCATGCGCCTCGCGGGGAGCGAAGTCAGCTTCGCCACGCCGTCGGCGGCTAATGCGGCCGGTGTCGTCTGCATCTTTCAGGAACTATCGCTGATGCCCGACCTCTCGGTCGCGGACAACATCTCTATTGCATCACCGCCGCGGCGGTTCGGCCTGATCGATGCGAAGGCCCAGCGCCGCCGCGCCGAAGAGCTTTTGTCCGAGATCGGCTGTGAGGACGTCAACCCCCTGAGGCGCGTGCGCGATCTGCCCCTATCGAGGCGCCAGGTGGTCGAGATCGCGAAGGCGCTCGGCAAGCGGCCGCAGTTGCTGATCCTCGACGAGGCGACATCGGCACTGACGAGCGCCGATGTGGAGAAGGTTTATGCGATGCTGGCGCGGCTCAAGGCCGAGGGCGTCGCAATCCTGTACATCTCGCACCGCATGCACGAGGTCGAGGCGCTCGCCGACCGGGCCTCGGTGTTTCGCAACGGCCGCCATATCGAGACCTTCGACAAGGGGAGGCGTTCGACCGCCGATATCATCCAGCTCATGATTGGGCGTGACATCGCGGCCCAGTATCCGCCCAAGCCGGCGCGAAATGCCGCGAAGCCGGTGCTGGCGCTAGAGAACCTGTGCTGGGAGAGGCAGCTCGATCGCATTTCACTGAGCATCGGCGCCGGCGAGATCGTCGGGCTCGGCGGTCTCGACGGGCAGGGCCAGAAATCCCTGTTGCTTGCGCTGTTCGGTGTTTTGCGCGGCGTCACTGGTCGCCTCACGGTGGCAGATCGCGAGGTACGTCCCGGCTCCCCGGCGGCGGCAAAATCGGTCGGCATCGCACTCGTGCCTGAGGACCGCAAGACCGAAGGACTGATGCTGCCGATGTCGATCGCAGACAATCTTGCGATCGCATCGCTCGACGCGCTTTCCACTGGCCCATTCATCGATACCGGGAAGGAACGCACCGCGATCCAGCGAGCCATCGCGAGGCTGCAGATCAAGTTGGACGCAGCGAGTGATGCGGTCTCGACGCTGTCGGGTGGAAACCAGCAGAAGGTCGTGCTCGCCAAATGGCTGATGACCGATCCGCGCATCATCCTGCTCAACGATCCCACGCGCGGAATCGACGTAGGCACCAAGCAGGAGCTCTACCGGCTGATGCGCGAACTCGCCGACCAGGGCGCCGCAATCCTGTTCTACTCAACCGACTATGACGAGCTGATCGGCTGCTGCGACCGCGTCGTCATCATGTATGACGGCCGCATCGTGCGCGAGCTCGAGGGCGACGACCTCACCGAGACCAACATTGTCGCAAGCTCCCTGAATGTCGACACCGATACCGCAGCGGGGGCGGCGCATGCTTGACGATCTCGCGATCAGGATCCGCCAGAACATAGGTCTGGTCACCGCCATCCTGTTGTTCTGTGCCCTCTACATTTTCTACAACGCCGCGCATCCCCGCGGTTTCTCCTCCGCCGTGCTGGTGCAGAATGGCGACGAAATCTTTGCGCTCGCCATGCTGGCGATGGCGCAGACAGTGCCGGTCTTAATGTCGGGCCTTGATCTCTCCGTCGGAGCGGTCATGACCATGGTCGGCTGCTTTGCGAGCTACCTCCTGACCGGCGCGGCAGGTGGTGCGCCGCTGCATCTCGACCTGTTCGGCGTGCATCTCGGCCTCGGCACCTTTCCGGGCGGCGTGAGCGGCATTCTGCTCGGGATCGCCGTGTGCCTTGTGATCGGCGCGGCTGCCGGCTTTATCAATGGTTGCGTCGTCGTCTATGGGCGCATCCAGCCGATCATCGCGACGCTTGCGACCGGTGCGGTCTACATCGGCATCGCGCTTTTCCTGCGTCCGACCCCGGGCGGCAAGATCGATGTTGATCTGAACTGGGCGCTGACTAACTCGCTCGGCGATTTCGCCTCGACCGTGCACATCTTCGACGATGGCGCGGCTGCCTGGTTTGCGCCGTTCGCCTGGATCCCGGTGCCCTTCGTGCTTCTCGTTCTCATTCCGCTGCTGGTATGGGTGCCGTTCCGCCGCTCCGTTCTCGGCCGCGCCGTCTATGCGATCGGCTCGGCCGAGGGCGCAGCCTATATGTCCGGCCTTCCGATCGAGCGCGCCAAGATCGCCGCCTTCACGCTCGCGGGCTTCTTCGCCGGCTGCGGCGGTCTCTTCCTTGCTATCCAGACTTCGTCTGGGAATGCGGACATTCCGCAGGCCGGCGCCTATACGCTCAACTCGATCGCCTCCGTGGTGATCGGCGGCACTTCGCTGCTTGGCGGAACCGGCAGTGCGATCGGGTCGATCTTCGGCGCCATGGTCTTGCGCGTGATTTCCTTCTTCTTCCGCATCTTCGACATTGCCCCTCTTCTGCAGCCGCTGTTCGAGGGCGTGATCCTGCTCGCTGCCGTCAGCATCGGCGCGTTGGGTATGCTGCGCGTCAAGAACACGTTGGAGCTGTTTCGATGACGGCGGCCTCATTCAGCCTCTCGCGCGACGATCGCCCGATCCTGATTGCGGCGGTGTTCATCGTCGTCATTCTCGTCGCGGGTACGGTTTACACATTCGCCCGTTTCGGCAGCGCTCCCCTGTTGTCTCCGACCTATCTTCTGCAGCAATTGCAGATCGGTGCGTTCCTCGGGATCGTCTCGGCCGGCATGATGATCGTGATCCTGATAGCGCAGATCGATCTGTCGGTGCCGTGGACGCTCGCGGCCGCGGCCATGATGGCGACCTCGGTCGGCGGTCCTCTCGCAATTCCGGTCGGGCTCGGGGTCGGCGTTCTTGTCGGGCTCGTCAACGGCGTCGGGGTCGCGTATCTGCGGGTCCCCTCGATGATCTTTACGCTGGGCGTGAATGCCGTGATGCGCGGCCTGATGGTCGCGCATACTGGCGGCTACGCACCTCAGACCGGGGCGACCGACCTGATGCGGATGCTGGCGGGCGATCGTACGCTCGGCATTCCCAACGCGCTGTTCGTCTGGGCCGGGGTGTCCGTGCTGGTGGTCGTGATCCTGCAGCGCATGTCGCTCGGCCGCTACATCTACGCCATCGGCAACAAGGAGGCGGCGGCCTATCTCGCCGGCGTCAACACGCGCCGCGTCACGGTGGTCTGCTTCGTCCTCTGCGGCCTTGCTGCCGCGCTCGCGGGCGTGCTGCTCGCCGGCTATTCCACCAAGGCCTACCAAGGCATGGGAGACGCCTATCTGCTGCCCTCGATCGCCGCCGTCGTGATTGGAGGCACCAACATCCTCGGCGGCCGCGGCCGCTATCTCGGCACGCTGATCGGCGTCGTCCTGATCGTGCTCCTGAACAGTGTATTGTCGATCATGGAGATGCCGGAGGCGGGCCGCCAAGTGATCTATGGTCTCGTTATCATCTTCATGCTGCTCGTCTACGGGCGGGGCGAACGCGTCACGAGCTAGATGGCCGGCCTAAAGGTGGCCCACCTTCTTTACAAATTGGAAATCATCGTAAATCAAAATTTTAGCGAAACGAACTGCCTTGCTCGACACCGTATCAGCGAGCTCGGAGACCGGCAAGTTCGGATCGCGCGCTATCGAGGAACTTGAATCCGATCTGCAGGGCGACGAGGGCACCGACGGCCGGCGAAAGCGCGGTCAGAACGGCTGAGGATGGCGCCGCACGCCGCCCGCGCCGCCTTTTCCCTTACACGGCCGCGCGCGTATTGAGGAAGATCGAATACAGCGATGTCTGTCCGCAAATGTAGAGACGGTTGCGCTGCGGACCGCCGTAACAGACATTCGCCACGATCTCGCCGATGGGAATGGTGCCGATATGTGTCCCGTCGGCTGCGTAGCAGAACACGCTCCGTCCCGCCGACGTCCAAACGTTGCCATGGATGTCGCAGCGAAATCCGTCGTAGAGGCCGTCGGGGCAGGTGGAAAACAGCGAGGGCCCAGCGACCTTGTTTCCCTGGACCTTGTAGGACCAGATCGTCGCGGGCAGCCCGTCGACGTGGGTCGCGCCGGTATCGGCGACATAAAGCAGCTTCTCGTCTGGCGAGAACGCCAGCCCGTTCGGCTGCACGCGGTCAGAGACGACGAGGCTGATCTCGCCGCCCGCTGGATCGATCCGATACACGTTGGAGGCGCCAATCTCGGATTTGGTCTGCTGGCCCTCGTAATCGCTGTCGATGCCGTATGTCGGATCCGAAAACCAGATCGAGCCGTCCGATTTCACCACGGCATCGTTGGGCGAGTTCAGCCGACGCCCTTCGAACTGCTCGGCAAGCACCGTGATGGAGCCGTCATGCTCGGTCCGGGTGACGCGGCGCATGAAGTGCTCGCAAGTGACCAGCCGCCCCTCGTGATCGGTCGTGTTGCCGTTCGAGTTGAAGCTCGGCGAGCGGAACACCGACACCGACGAATCCGTCTCGTCGAAGCGCATCATCCGGTTGTTCGGAATGTCGGACCAGATCAAATAGCGGCCGGCCGGAAAGTAAGCGGGTCCTTCGGCCCAGCGGCAGCCGCTGGTGAGTTTTTCGAGATTGGCGTGACCAAAGACCAGGCGGGCAAAGCGTGCGTCGTGCGTAACATAGGGGAGCATCGTTCCTCCTCGTTGCCGCAGGCCGTGAAGTGCCCGCGTGCCGGTTCCGCTTTTCTTAGCAACCCGAATGTATGAGCGGAATAGTCTTGTACGAGACCCGTAATCCTCGCGTTGACACCTGACGGCAAATACATACGCTGCGCGTCGCTGCAATGAGACTAGCGCGGATCGAGGCGCGGAGAAGGGAGAGCAATCCACCATGGTTTCGCAATCAGCTCTGCCGCGCCGCACACTTGGCCGGACCGGTCTCGAAGTTTCCATCCTCGGGTTCGGAACCGCACCGCTCGGCGATCTCTTTCTCGAGCTCGACGACCACACTGCAATTGCCGCGGCGAGCCGTGCCTTCGAGCTCGGCATCAATCTGCTCGATACATCGCCGCACTATGGCAACGGCCTGTCGGAGCATCGCTGCGGAACGGCGCTCCGGCGCGTGCCGCGCAAGGATGTGGTGCTTTGCACAAAAACTGGTCGCTGGATGGATCCATTTCACCAGCCGGAGACTCGGTCCGGATTTATTGGTGGACAGCCGCACCGAGCCGTCGTCGACTATTCCTATGACGGCACCATGCGCTCGGTCGAGCAGTCGCTGTTGCGGCTTGGCACCGACCGGATCGACCTGTTGCTGATCCATGATGTCGATGTGTGGACCCACGGTAAGGACGCGATCGAGGATCGGTTTCGCGAAGCGATGTCCGGGGCCTATGTAGCGCTGGACAAACTTCGTTCCGAAGGTGTGGTCGCGGGCATCGGGATCGGCGTCAACGAGGCGGAGATGTGCGTGCGCTTTGCGCAGGCCGGGTCCTTCGAGGTGATGCTGCTCGCCGGGCGTTATTCGCTGCTGGAGCAGCCAGCACTCGAGGAGTTCATGCCGCTGGCGCTGAAGCAGGGCATCGCGGTGCTGCTTGGCGGCGTGTTCAATTCGGGGATTCTGGCGACGGGCGCCATCAAGGGCGCCAAGTACAATTATCAAGACGCACCGCCGCAGATCCTTTCGAAGGTTGCTGAGATCCAGCGTATCTGCGCAGCTCATGACGTAGCGCTGCCGACGGCCGCTCTACATTTTGCGCTGGGTCATCCCGCGGTCGCGAGCGTGGTTCTCGGGGCGCATAATGCGCAGGAGGTCGAGCGCAATGTGGCAGCGCTGACCACCACAGTGCCGGGCGCGCTCTGGAGCGATCTCAAGGCCGCGTCCCTGCTGGAATCGGAAGCGCCTGTTCCGAGATAGACCGGATAAACACGCTTGAATCGGTTCAAGCCGAGGACTCGGATTACCGGGAAAACACCTCCCCACCGCTCGAGCTCGCCCCGTAGGTGTGCGGCACGTGGGACTGGCTCAGTGCCGATTGCGGCGCGGATTGTCGGCCGTGCGTTGAAGTCCGCGATCGATCTGAGCAAGGGGGTCTATGTTGTCCGCTAGGTTTGGCCAAGGCGTTCGAAATCTGCGCGGGCGTCGCGGGCCGTGTGGATCAGACCGCCATACCTGTCCGCGATTGGCTTAAACGATCCAGGCAATCGATCATCGATGACGAGATGGTGGCAGTCGTCGAGGTGGCCGCCCCGGACCGTCGCATTGCGACCGAACTTGGTGATGTCGGCCACTAGCACGGACGTTCGCGAATTGGCCGCAATGGATTGACGCGCCGTGACTTCATCGGCATGGAAATCGAGCAGCGTGCCGTCCTCATCAATCCCCCCGACGCCGAATATACCAAAGTCGGCGCGGAAACCTGCGAAGAAGCGTGCAGCCGACTCGCCAATGATATCGCGATCGAGTTGCCGCAGCGTGCCGCCCGCGATGCTGATCTCCACGTCCGGATTGTGCGCGAATGCTGCGGCCACGTTCAGGCTGTTGGTGATCACCCGCAGATCCCGACGGCGGGAGAGCGCCTGCGCGACGTATTCGGGCGTCGTGCCAAGTCCGATCATCAGTGACGTCCCGTCAGGGATGAGGTTGGCGGTTGCGTGCGCGATCCGCCGTTTCGCGCTGGCGTTCAACCTGTGCCTGCTGCCATAGGCGAGGTTCTGGTTCTGGACCGGGAGGCCGACCCCGCCATGCACCCGCCGGAGCAGGCCCTGGTCGCAGAGTGCATTCACGAGGCGGCGAATGGTCTGCTGAGTGACGTCGAAACGCACCGCGAGCTGCTCGATGGAGGCGAAGCCTTGCTCGCGCACGATCTCTAGTATGTAGGTCTGACGGGTCGTGGCGGTCCTGAGCATAGGCCCTCCGTTCTAAACGAAAGTATCATTTGAACTCCAAGGACGCAATTTTCTGTTTCATATGGTGTTACGCTATGTTCAAATGAACATCGTAGTGGCTACGCCGACGAATGCGCGTGGCACGAGGGAGGGCGCATGGACCGGTCTGTCTGCGGTGAGCGGCGTTGCATTGGTCCGTTGCAGCGAGCCGTCGCCAGCGGCGTGGCTGCATCACGGTGAGAGCGAACAGGCCATGTCAGCGATCACGCTGAGTCATGTCTCCAAGTTCTGGGGCGCGATGCGCGCCGTCGATGACGTCAGTCTGACGGCGAACGAGGGCTCGCTGCTTGTGCTGCTGGGACCGTCCGGCTGCGGTAAGTCGACCACGCTGCGGCTGATCGCCGGCCTTGAGGATGCTGATGCGGGTACGATCGCCATCGGCGGCGTCGACGTGACCCATCTGACCCCGGCGCAGCGGAATATCTCCATGGTCTTCCAGTCCTATGCGCTGTTTCCGCATTTGAGCGTAGCCGAGAACATCGTCTTCGGACTGCGTGTGCGTCGCGTGTCGCGCGCGGAACGAGACGAGCGGCTCCGGCGTGTGGCCGAGATTGTTGGCCTTGCGCATCTGCTTGAACGCAAGCCGTCGCAGCTATCTGGCGGCCAGCGCCAGCGGGTTGCACTGGGACGAGCCATCATTGCGGAAGCGCGGGTCTGCCTCATGGACGAGCCGCTTTCAAATCTGGACGCCAAGCTGCGGCATGAGATGCGGACGGAGATCCGCGCCCTGCAACAGCGGCTCGGAATGACGATGGTCTACGTGACCCACGATCAGACCGAAGCCATGACGATGGCGGATCGCGTCGTGCTGATGCGCGATGGTCGTATCGAGCAGAATGGCACACCAGAGGAGCTATATAACCGGCCGGCGACGGCATTCACGGCGCGGTTCATCGGCACGCCGCCGATGAACCTGTTGCGCCAGGGTGATCATCTCATCGGCATCCGGCCGGAGCATATCCGCATCGTGTCGGGCGGGGACCGTTTTGCGCGCGTCAGGGCGATCGAGCATCTTGGGGCCGACAGCATCGTTCTGTGCGAGGTCGACGGTCAGCCCATCTCGGTGCGGCTCGAAGGTTTCAGCAAGGTTCGGCCAGGCGAGGATGTCCGGATCGCGTGGGAACCCGGGCTCGAGCATCGGTTCGATTCAAGTTCGGAAACTCGCTTGGAGACCATCGTCACAGAGGGCCAGCGGGCGATATCCGGTCGATAGCAGCGGCTGTTTCAAACGCAGTAACGAAGGAGATTGTCCCATGTTTGCGCGACGAACGATGTTGATGGCAGCGGCGTTTGCCGTACTCTCGATGGCTGCACGCCCGGCCGCCGCGGTGGATCTGACCATGTACTATCCGGTCGCGGTCGGCGGTCCCGTCACCAAGATCATCGACGACATGGTCTCGCGCTTCGAGAAGGACAATCCCGACGTCAAGATGACGGCGGTCTATGCCGGCAACTACACGGATACGATGACTAAGGCGATGACCGCCATGAAGGGCGGGCAGCCGCCGCAACTGTCGGTGTTGCTGTCGACCGACGTGTTCACGCTGATGGACGAGAACGCGATCGTGCCGTTTGACGATCTCGTCGGCGACAAGGCCTGGTTCAAGGAGTTCTATCCGGCGTTCATGGCGAACGGGCAGATCGACGGCAAGACCTGGAGCGTGCCGTTCCAGCGTTCGACCATCGTGCTGTACTGGAACAAGGACGCCTTCAAGGAGGCGGGCCTTGATCCCGAGAAGGCGCCGGCGTCCTGGGACGAAATGGTCGAGATGTCGAAGAATCTGGTCAAGAAGGATGGCGGCAACACGACGCGCTGGGGCATCGAAATTCCCTCGACCGGATATGCCTACTGGATGCTGCAGGCGCTGGCAATCGAGAACGGGCAGAAGATGATGAACGAGCCCGGCAACGAGGTCTATCTGACCGCTCCGAAGACGGTCGCCGCCCTCGAGTACTGGGTCGACCTGTCGCGCAAGCACAACGTCGCCCCGGCCGGCAGCATCGATTGGGCGACGCTGCGCAACGATTTCCTCGAAGGCAAGACGGCGATGATGTGGCACACCACCGGCAATCTGACGGCGGTCAAGGACGCCGCGAAATTCCAGTTCGGTGTGGCCATGCTGCCGGCCAGAGAGCGGCGCGGATCACCGACCGGCGGCGGCAATTTCTACATCTTCAAGAGTGCGTCTCCCGAACAGCAGAAGGCGGCCGTCAAGTTCATTCAATGGATGACGGCTCCGGATCGCGCGGCCGAATGGAGCATGAAGACCGGCTACGTGGCAGTGTCGCCGGCCGCCTACAAGACGCCGACGATGGAGGCCTACGCAAAGGCCTTCCCGCAGGCCACAGTTGCGCGCGATCAGCTGGAGCACGCGGTGCCGGAGCTCTCCGTTCATGAGAACGGCCGCATCTACAAGTTCATCGGGGATGCCGTGCAGGCCGCGATCACGGGCGCGCAGAAGCCGCAGGAAGCGCTGGCCGCCGCGCAACAGCAGTCCGACCGCGTCTTGCGCGCCTACAAATAGGGACGTGGCGGGATGGCGCGCCACCGCCATCCCGCCGGCTCACAGATGTCCGACTCCATGGTCTCATCGCCAATAGCCCCGCGCCGTGCCCGATCGCAAGCGTGGTGGAACACCGTGAATGCCTGGCTGCTGCTGCTGCCAGCGGCCGTCCTGCTACTCGCATTCACGCACTTTCCGATTCTGGCGACGATCCGGCATTCGCTGTTCGTCACGCGCCGCAATGGCACGGAGGCCTTCGTCGGGCTTGACAGCTATCGGTCCATGGCGGCCGATCCGATCTTCTGGAAGGCGCTGGTCAATAATTTCTGGTTCGCGCTCGGCACGATCCCGACCTCGATTGCCCTGGCCCTGGTGATGGCGATCTGGGTCAATCGCAACATACGCGGCCGCGGCTTTCTGCGACTGGCCTATTTCACGCCGACCGTGCTGCCGATGATCGCCGTCGCCAATATCTGGCTGTTCTTCTACACGCCGGATTACGGGTTGCTGGATCAGTTGCGCGGCCTTTTCGGTTTCGGCGGCTGGAATTGGCTGGGCGATCCCTCGACGGTGATGAGCTGTCTGGTCGTGATGGTGATCTGGAAGGAGGCCGGCTTCTTCATGATCTTCTACCTGGCGGCGCTGCAGCAGCTCTCGCCGGACCTCGAGGAGGCCGCTTCCATCGAAGGCGCGAGCCGGTGGTACACGTTCCGCCGGATCACGTTCCCATTGCTGATGCCGACCACGTTGTTCGTGGCGATCAACGCAGTCATCAACTCCTTCAAGTTGGTGGACCATCTGGTCATCATGACCAAGGGCGGTCCGAACAACGCCAGCACGCTGCTGCTCTACTACATTTATGAAGTTGCCTTCACCTTCCAAGATTCCTCTTACGCGGCAACGCTGACGGTTGTGCTTCTGATGCTGCTGAGCTCGGTTGCGCTGATCAAGTTCGGTTATCTCGATCGCAGGATCCACTATCAATGAGAGGCCGGACACGCCCCATTGAGGCCGTCGCAGCATGGCTCCTGGCTTTGATCTGGCTTGCCCCATTGGCCTATGCCTTTTGGAGCGCGCTGCATCCGGCCGCTTACGCCACGTCGTTCAGCCTGTCCGCGCCGTGGACGCTGGAGAATTTTGCCCGGGCCTGGAACCAGGCGCCGTTCGCTCGGTACTATCTCAACACGGTGGTGCTGGTGACGCTGATCCTGGTTGGTCAGCTCATCCTGTCGACGCTGGCCGCCTATGCCTTTGCGCGCTTCAGGTTCAGGGGCAGCGGCATCGCTTTCGCCCTCGTTCTGCTCCAGCTGATGATCATGCCCGACGTCCTGATCGTCGAGAACTACCGCGCGATCGCCAAGCTGGGATTGCTCGATACGATCCCTGCGATCGCGCTGCCCTATCTCGCGAGCGCCTTCGGCATCTTCCTGCTGCGGCAGACCTTCAAGGGTGTGCCCCAGGAGTTGGTTGAAGCCGCCCGGGTCGAGGGAGCGGGTCCGCTCGGAATCCTGTGGCGGGTCTATGTCCCGCTGGCTCGCCCGACCTACGTCGCCTTTGGCCTCGTCTCCGTCAGCTATCACTGGAACAATTTCCTGTGGCCGTTGATCGTCACAAATTCGGTGGAAGCGCGGCCGCTCACCGTGGGGCTGGCCGTGTTCGGCGCGCCTGAGACCGGCGTGGATTGGTCAGTGATCACGGCGGCAACCGTGATGACGATGGCGCCGCTGCTGATCGCGTTTCTGCTGTTCCAGCGTCAGTTCGTCCAGTCATTCATGCGTGCAGGCATCCGTTAATGAGACTTCTCACCTGGAACATACAGTGCGGAAAGGGCTGCGACGGCGTGACCGATCTGGCAAGGATCGTTGCCGTCGCCCGACAGACGCTCGATGCGGACGTGTTCTGCTTCCAGGAGGTGAGCGCGAACTTCTCGAGATTTGGTGATGGAGCGGATCAGAGCGAACAGCTGGCAGCCCTTTTGCCCGGCTACTCCGCAATATTCCGGCCCGCGATCGAAACTGTCGATCCTGATGGCAATCTCCATCGCTTCGGTAACATGACGCTGTCGAGGTTGCCGGTGCTGCAGATTGCAAACCATCTGCTGCCATGGCCCGCCGCAGCCGCGGTGCGGAGCATGCGCCGTCACGCCCTGGAGGTGACGGTTCAGGCCTCGTTTGGCGTGGTCCGCGTCGTCAACACGCATCTCGAGTTCCATTCGGCCGGCCAGCGCGAGGCACAGATCGCTCGCCTGCTGGATTTGCAGGAGGACGCGTCAATGAGTCCGAAGCAGGCCGGCTCCCGGCACGATGAGCCGTATGAAAGTCAGACCGTCGCGGCGTCGAGCCTGCTGTGTGGTGATTTCAATTTTGACGTTGCCGACCCTCAGCACGCATTGATTGCCCGATCTGGCCGGCCTGGTCTGGCGTATCGGGATGCATGGACCGCCGATCGTCCCGGCCGCGCGCGTGCGCCGACTTGCGGAATCTACGACCGCGCGCAGTGGGCCGAGGGGCCCGACTGCCGCGACTTCATTTTCGTGACGGAAGATTTGACCGGCTACGTTCGCAGCATCGAGGTCAACGAAGCGACGGACGCATCCGATCACCAACCCATTGCAATCGAAGTTTCGGAATAGAGGAGCTAGTAAAAAGTTGTCGTTGCAAGGGGGGCTTCTTCGGTCTAGGGGGCCATTACGTGGCGATACGTCCGAACTCGGTCAAACAAAAGAATGGCACGCCACGATGAACGCGACGGCGGCTGACCTCAAAGCAGCGCCTGAATTTATTTACTCTGGCAGGTGGGCCGACAACACGTGATTGATTCAGAAGGCGTCCAATGCCCTTTTACGTTTGGCCGAGATTAGAAAGCGCGAAGGCGGCAAGCAAGCCGACAATAACAAGCACGCCGGCCAGCTTCTGTTCGCCTTCGACAGCTTCCGGCACCTGCCGAGGCGTGCGCGCAGGCATCGAGGAGGACGCGGGCGTCCGGAGACTGGTACGCGAGGCTAGGCGGGCGCCTTCAGAGAATTGAGACGCTTGCGGAGAAATGCCAGCACCACGATCTCGTCGGGAGTGAGCTTGGCGTACTGGCGCTTGAACTTCTGCGCGATCTTGGCATCAATCATCTTCACGAGGTCACCAGACATGTAGGCGTTCAGGACTTCCGGGTGCACGTAGCACTTGCGGCAGATCGCCGGTGTGTTGCCGAGTTGCTTCGAGACGCTTTCGATGGCGGCGACGACGTTGCGCTTCGCCTCGGCCTGGTTATCGTACTTCTTGAATTCGGTCAGGGCCAACGCCGCCAGAACCGTTCCCGCCCAAGTCCGAAAATCCTTCGCACTGAAGTCCTCGCCCGTGATATCCTTGATGTAGGCGTTGACGTCGCCGGAATCGACGGTGCGGGGCTGTCCGTCGTCGTCCAGGTACTTGAAGAGCTCGTGTCCGGGGATCTCCGCGCAGCGCTTCACGATCGCGGCTATCCGCTTGTCCTCGACGCGAAGCTTCCACTGTTTGCCCGACTTGCCCGTAAAGTCGAACCGAAGGACGCCGCGCCCGACCGCGACGTGCTTGCGACGCATAGTGGTGAGCCCGTAGGACTTGTTTTTCTCGGCATACTCGGCGTTGCCGACCCGGATCAACGTCTTCTCCAGAAGACTGACGATCGTGGCCAGCACCTTCTCGCGGGGCAGTCCGTCCCGCTTCATGTCGGCGGCGACCCGCTCCCGCAGCGCTGGCAGCGCGGCTGCGAACTGGATGATGTGCTCGTACTTGTTCTGGTCGCGCAACTCGCGCCATTTTGCGTGGTAGCGGTACTGCTTGCGGCCCCGCGCATCGAGCCCGGTTGCCTGGATGTGGCCGTTCGAAGACGGGCAGATCCACACGGATTCGTAGGCCGGCGGGATGCCGATTGATTTGATGCGTCGGATGACGGCGGCATCGGTGATGCGCTTGCCGTCCTTGTCGTAGTAGCTGAAAGTGGTTCCAGTCCGCTTGCGCGTGTACCCCGGCGCGGAGTCGCTGACGTACCGGAGGCCTTCTTCCGCGATGGTGGCCGCGACCTCGGCGGTGCGGTCCAGAACCTCTTCTTCGTTGCTGGTTTGTCGGAGCATGGGCCGGTCCCCTCGGAAGCACCCTGGGATCGAGGCTCCACTCATTCTAAAGGGATGAAGACACCGGTTGGTTCCGCTCGGAGGTCGGTGGACGCGAGGCGGGATCAGTGGCCTCCAGAACAGCGGGACCTCAGATGGAGAGCCGGTCCGGTTCTTTCGACAAGGCGCTGCGCAGTCGATGACGGCATGGTCTAGCTTCAGACAATCGCCACAAATTTCACCGACACGCTTCTCGCAGTCAATCTTCAGGAAGGCCGCCATGTCCCAGTATTCACTCGATGAATTGCGGCGGCGCTATGTCGTCGAGAAAAGACCCCTCGAGGCCAGCGTCGAGCAGGTCTTACGGGCCGACGCCCGCGCGGGAGCCCGTGCCATCCTGGCTTCCATCGATAAACGGCGCTCCGAAAACAGGTCCGAAGGGCAGCGCCTGCGAAAGATGCTCCGCTTCGAGACCTCTCTCTGGGCAAGCGGCCATCATATTGTGGCAGGCGTGGACGAGGCGGGAATGAGCCCTCTCGCCGGGCCAGTCTCCGCCGGCGCCGTGATCCTGAAACCCGGCACGCGGATAATCGGAATTGACGACTCGAAAAAACTCGATGCCGCCGCTCGCGAAGAACTCGCGAAGGAGATCAAGGAAAAGGCAGAGAGTTGGTGTGTGGCATTCGTCGAGGTCGAGGAGATCGACGCGATCAACATCTATTGGGCAGGCATCCAGGCGATGCAGCGTGCGGTCCGGGGGCTAGGGTTGGCGCCGCAGCACTTGCTGATTGACGCGAAGCGGTTGAAGGAAATCGAGATCCCTCAGCAGTCCATCATTAAAGGCGACGCCAAGTCCGCCAGCATCGCCGCCGCCTCCATCCTCGCGAAAGTCGAGCGCGACCGCATAATGCGGACGCTCGATGTGCGTCACCCCGGCTACGGATTCGCGGATCACAAGGGCTACCCGGTGCCGGCTCATTATCAGGCGCTCGCCAGGCTTGGTGCATGCGCAGCTCACCGGAGGTCGTTCGGACCAGTACGTAAGGCCCTCGGACTGCCGCCCCTGCCGCCGTGGCCTTCGGCATCCGAGCGCACCGCTGGTTGAACTCCTGGGGTCCACGTTTCGTCTCGGCATACTATTTTCGCGGCCATTTCTTTTCGCGAACGACGTCCTTGGCCAATTTGTCCGACCTCAGGCCGAGATAGACTTGCTGGCGCAGCTCGCCCTTGCTGGTCCACTCCGCTAATTTCACTTCCGCGACCAACGAAGGATGCACCCAGGTCGTGACCCGCTCATCCTTTACTTTGGCCGGGGAAGGGCGACTTGGCTGTCTTGAGCCTCACGAGCTTGCGGTGAAGCTCTTCGAGAACTTGGTGGCTGAAGCCGGTGCCGACGTGGCCGATGTACCGCCATGCATCGTCGTCGCGTACCGCCAGCACGAGGGCGCCGAAGAAGGGCCGGGTTCGCCTCGGCGCCGTGAAGCCGGCGATCACTACCTCCTGCCGCTGTGCGGTCTTTACCTCAGCCAATCGGCGGTCCGGCGTCCGGACGCGTATGGGCTGTCGGCGCGCTTGGCCATGACGCCTTCGAGATGTCTCAGATCGGCTTCTCTGCAAAGAATTTTGTGCCGCTGCCCTTGCGGTGCTTGCTGAACGCGGTCAGCTTGTGGCGTGGCAGGAGGGCCTTGAGCCGCTTCTTGCGCTCGAGAAGCGGCAGCGCCCATTCTCGCCTACAGTTCGGCCGACATCGTCAGCCCGCAGGTCCGTCAGGGCAACATTGAGGCGTGCACCTATAATCGTCAGCAGGCCAAAGGTCAGCGCGGGGCGAGAACAATGAAGGCAGGGGCGATGAAAGCGCAGCTGCAACATTCGTTTGCGGCCGCGCCTGTTCGAAACGTACAGACGTCACGTTTTCGGACTTGGCTGAGGCATAGGTGCGGCTTGAGGAGTTTGAGGAGGTGTCGGATTGCTCTGCTGCTGAAGCGCCGCGGGGTCGCCGCCCGCATGAGGAACGCACGTACCGATGTTGCTGAGCAGGCGTTTGGCCTGGAGGTCGCGGACCTTTGAGTATTCGCGTCGTCGCTCGATATTGGCCGCGGCCCATCGGTCCCAGGCCTCGAAAGCGTCCGTATAGTGCTTTCGCATCTGCTCCTCGGCGGCAAGGCAATCGGCGAACTTGTCGAAAACCAGGTCGGTGTTGACCGGGGTCATGCCTCCCACCAGGACAACGAGCATCCATTTCATCTTGCCGATCGCCTTTCACACCGGGCGAATTCTCCGCTAACGCGCAGAATTCCGTTCACTGTGGTTAGATGGCCCGACGGCTGCGACCGGCTACAAAACCGTAGACGAAAAGCACGATGATGGCGCCTACCACTGCCCCCACTAGTCCTGCGCCTTCTCCTGGCCGGTACCAGCCGAGAGATTGGCCAAGATAGGTCGCAACGAACGCGCCCACTATTCCCAGGATGGCGGTCAGGATGAAACCCGAGGGCTCGTTGTCGCCGGGCATGATGAACTTCGCGATGACGCCTGCGATGAAACCGATGATGATCGTCCAGATAATGCTCATGTCTCTCCCTCGATCGCTGTGGTGTTATCCCGCCGATGAAGCCGGAAGACGTCCATCAGGCGTGTATTTGTCCACGGCAGTCGGAAGCTCTCGGGACAAACGGTCGAGAATCTCCTGCTGCGACAAGCCGGTCTGCTGCTCCAGTTTTTGAAGGACGTCCGGACCGATAGCCTGCTGGAGTTCGGGCGGGGTGACTTCGCGGTTCGGCCCCTGATTGATCCAGGATTGAGCCGTATCGCCTTGCCCGTTCTGCCTGAAGTGCTCGAGCAATTCGCCGATCCCGCCGTTCAGCAGCGAACCCACGCCTCCGGTGCCCGCTAGGCCGCCAAGCATGCCGCTCAGGGAATCCTTGGCACCCGCCGGCTGGCCGGAGGTCGCATTGCGAAACATGTCCGCCAGCTTGTCCCGATTTTGATACCCCGCGATTGCGAGCATACCCAAGAGGGCGGTCATCGATGGCATTCCGCGGCTCATTTTCGGCTCCTGAGTTCAACGATCGGCAACCAACCTACGCTGGGCTGAGAAGTTCCAAGTTTTCCCGAGCCGTGGGTTTTGGAAAGGAGGATCTAGAGAAGCATCTGCAAGAAAATGGGAGCGGGCTCCGGGCGAAAGTCCGGAGCAAACCAGCTCGCGCGACGTGCGCCAAATGGCCGCTTTGCTCATGCGGCGCGACGAAGCCTTCGTGCAGGCGGTCGAGGAAATGAAAATGGAAAAGCCCACCAAGTTGGAGCCGCGATGCTGCGTCGCTCGCGTTCGTTCGGCCTCGCGCTCGCAACAGCTTCTTTGAAGGAACTCGCGATTCCTTGAAGCGTCGCACCGCGATGAGTTTCGCGGACGGAGGAGCAGATGGCAGCGAAGAAGAAGACCGCACGGGGACGCAAACAAGATCGCGCCCGCGTGGCTAACGGGCCAGGACTACGAAGTGCGATACGATTCCTCCTGACTTGAACGCGCCAGCTGCCCGACTTGAGCTTCTTAAAGGTCGGCACCGCGTGTGCGCTCCACCCGGATTTCATGTGCGCTAGTGTGCACCGGGAGATCAAACGCGGTACAAACGTGTGCAATTTTGGCTAGTTTGGAGTGCACACGTGTGCACTTGTTCCTGCTCTAGTCCATTGTAAGGATAGGATAACTACTTGGAATATCAAGAATATCGCTTTTCCGTGGCGCCCATGATGGATTGGACCGACCGGCATTGCCGGGTGTTCCACCGTCACCTGACGAGGCGGGCGCTGCTCTATACGGAGATGCTGACCACTGGCGCCATCATTCATGGTGACCGGAAGCGGCTGCTTGGGTTCGACCTGGTCGAGCACCCGGTCGCGCTTCAGCTCGGCGGGTCGGATCCACGCGAGCTGGCGCTGGTGGCGCGGATCGGCGAGGAGTTCGGTTATGACGAAATCAACCTCAACGTCGGCTGCCCCTCCGACCGCGTGAAGGACGGCCGTTTCGGCGCTTGCCTGATGGCAGAGCCTGATCTCGTGGCGAGGTGCGTCGAGGCGATGAAGGGTGCGGTGGCCGTGCCCGTGACCGTGAAGTGCCGCATCGGGATCGACGACCAGGATCCCGAAGTCGCGCTCGACAACCTTGCGCACGCAGTCGTTGACTCCGGCTGCGATGCGCTGATCGTACATGCCCGGAAAGCATGGCTCAGCGGTTTGTCACCAAAGGAGAATCGCGACATCCCGCCGCTCGACTATGATCGCGTCTATCGCCTCAAGCGCGCGATGCCGGATGTGCCTGTCATCATCAACGGCGGCATCCCCGGTGTCGACGAGGCAAGGGCACATCTCGATCACGTTGACGGCGCGATGCTTGGACGAGCCGCCTATCAGGAGCCGTGGCGGCTGCTCTCGGTCGATACTGGCATTTTCGGCGAGGCGGCGCCGCATGCCTCGATGCAGGATGCGCTCGAAGCGATGATGCCCTACATCGAACAGCAGCTCGCGCGCGGCACGAGGCTGCACTCCATGACGAGGCATTTCGTCGGCGCATTCCACGCCGTCCCCGGCGCGCGCGCCTTCCGCCGGCATCTTGCCGAGCAGGGGGTGAAGCCGGGCGCTGGCCTCGAGGTGCTACGCGAAGCGATTGCGCGTGTCGGTGCGCGCGCACTGGCGGAGGCGGCGGCCTAGCCGTAATCGCATGACGAGCCGGATTGCAAGAGTCTAGTCGACTGCCAGGCGCGAGCGGCGGCGACTGGTCTGGAGCTCCGGATAACCCGTGAGCATCAGCCTGTCGGCGCGCACGCCCCAGCTCTCCAGGCGATCGAGGAAGCTCATGCCGAGCAGATTGGTCTTCATCTGTCCGCGCTGCACGACGAGGGCCGGCACCGACTTCTCGACGAGGTTGCCGACGGAGAGGCGGTCGATCGTGAGGCGGGCCGCCTTGGTGTGACCGCCCGCGGTTTCGAGATCGACATCGTATTCGAGCATCTCGAGCGGCAGCCCGATCGCCTTCGCGGTTTCCCAGGTCAGCACCACCGAGGTCGCGCCGGTGTCAATGACCATCGGTGCGGCCACGCCGTTGATCTTCGCGCGCAGCGCGAATTCGCCGCCCTGGCCGCGCGGAATCTGCACGGCGGGCGCGGGCGCTGCGGTCTGCGTGCGAAAGATATGCGAGACCTTGCTGCTTGCGCGCGCGATCTGGTCGGAATCGCCATAGGCGACGACGGCACCGGCCGTGCAGGCGAGCATGATGAAGACGAGCAGAAAGCGGATCATTGCGCATTTCCAGATGCGCGCCGACCGGTCAGGTGTGTTTCGGCGATCCCGCGATGGGCGGAAGTCCAGCCTGATTCATGCGCGCCGGCAACAGCGCCATGAGGGCGAGCCGCTCCGCGCTCTCCATGGCGTGCCAGCGCGCGATCTCCGGCAATGTGCGTCCGCAGCCGAAGCACAGCCTGGTCTTGGGGTCGATCATGCAGACCGCCACGCACGGCGTTTCTTTGCTCATTGGGGCATAGTGGCGGATGGTCGGGCATGTCTGCAAGCATCTCGTTACGAGCCCGTACCCGCGCTCATGATCGGCTTGCGGCGGGGCCGGCGCTTCTCGTCCGCCACCGCGGAACTCTCGGGTTGGAGCGGCGGAGAATCATCCGACATCGGCGCCAGCGCGCTCATCACGCGCTCGGGCGGGAAGGTGACGATCACTTCGGTGCCGATGCGCAGCTTCGATTTCAGCGTGAATGTACCGCCATGCAGGTCGACCAGATTCTTGGCGATCGGCAGGCCGAGACCGGCGCCCTGTTCGGCCGACTTGATCGAATTGGAACCTTGGCCGAACGATGCGAGCACGACCGGGATCTCGTCCTCGGGAATCCCGGAGCCGGTGTCCTTCACCGAGAGATATTGTCCGCCTGAGGCCGTCCAGCCGGCCTTGAGCCAGATCTCGCCGCCCTGCGGAGTGAACTTGATCGAGTTGGAGAGCAGATTGAGCACGACCTGGCGGATCGCGCGCTCGTCGGCCCACAGCCGCGGCATCGCCTGCTCGAACACCTCGTGGATGGTGATGCCACGGCTCGAGGCGCGCAGCTTCATCAAATGATGGCAGTCGGCGACGATGCCGACCAGCGAGACCGCTTCCTCGTTGAGCTCGTAGCGGCCAGCCTCGATCCGCGACAGATCGAGGATCTCGTTGATGAGGTTGAGCAGGTGGACGCCGGAATTGTGGATGTCGGCCGAGTACTCCTTGTAGACCGGCACGGCATGCGCGCCGAAAATCTCGCTCTTCATCACTTCCGAGAAGCCGAGGATTGCATTGAGCGGCGTCCGCAGTTCGTGGCTCATCTGCGCCAGAAAGCGCGACTTGGCCACATTGGCGGATTCGGCGCGGTGGCGCGCTTCGTCCGAGATCGCCTTGGCTTGTTCGAGCTCGCCGATCAGCGCGTCCTTCTCGGCCCGCGCCTCGAGCGTGGCGAAGGTCGAAGAGTGCAGGCGGTGAGCCAGCAACACGAAATAGCCTTCGGCGGCGACGGCGAGCGCGGCCAGGATGTAATTATCCAGCGAGCCAGTCATCACGAAGCTCAGCGCCATCGCGACCGCGACCGGTGCGGTGGCGGCGAGGGCGGCGATCGGCAGATTGGCGGCCAGCATGCTTGATACTGCGATCACCAGCAGCATCAGGAACATCATCAGCGTTTCCGTGATCATGTCGAGCACGGGATGGATCAGGATCGCCATCCAGCAAAGGCCATAGAGCAGGTCGAGCACGACGAAACGCGTCTGCCATGCGCGCGTTGCCGCGGGCGAGGCGGGCTCGGCCAGGAAGCGGTGGCAGCTGCGGATCATTGCGGCATGAATGCAAAGCATGCCGGCGGTCCAGGCCGCGGCCGGGATCGGCTGCATCCACAGCCCAAACAGCACGCCTGTCGCGACCACAAGCAGCATCACGACATAGGAGGCCGACAGCCGCGTCTGGGCGTACTGGCGCAGCATTTCGGCATCGAAAGCCGGCCGGGTTCCACTGGTCGACGTTAACTTATCGCGCGCCTCGCGCACCCGCTGTGCCGCAGCCCGGCGATTGCTCGCCGACGGCACGCTCACCGGCTCGGCCGGAAGCTGCACAACCTCGGGCTTTTCAGCGGGTTTACTCATCGCACAACAACAATTCCTGCCCGCGCGGGACGGGCCTTCTGCATTCTCTATCTCTGGCAAGAAATCCTTAAGAGGTGACTTAAGGAGCTAAAGAATTACGTTAACCCGGCGTTAATTTTGGATCCGGCGTGAGCCGCTCAATGCAGCGCCGCGTGCTGCGCGATGTACACCACGGCGCCCGCCAGATAGCCGGCGAGCGCGGGAACGGCGATGCGGCGGGCGTACCAGAGGAACTCGATGCGCTCGAGCCCCATGGCGGCGACGCCTGCGGCCGAGCCGATGATCAGGATCGAGCCGCCGGTTCCGGCGCAATAGGCGATGAACTCCCAGATGAAGCTGTCGGGTGGATAATGCGCGAGGTCGTACATGCCCATCGTCGCGGCGACCAGCGGCACGTTGTCGATGACAGCACTGAGCAGGCCGAGCACGATCACGATGATGTCCTGTCGGCCGATCGCGGTGTCCAGCCATTTGGCCACCATGGAGAGCAGGCCGGCATGTTCGAGGCAGGCGACCGCGAGCAAGATGCCGAGGAAGAATACGATCGAGCCCATGTCGATCCGCGTCAGCGCATTCGCAAGCGTGAGGGGACCGCGGACATGCTCATCCTTTTTGCGATGAACGATCTCGCCGACCAACCACACGATGCCAAGCCCGAGCAGGACGCCCATGAAGGGCGGCAGGTGCGTGACCGTCTTGAAGGCGGGCACCGCGATCAGTACGCCGAGTCCGAGATAGAACATCACGTTCCGCTCGAACGGATCGACGCCCTGCAATCCGTCCTCTTTCGGCGGTGGTGCGATGGTCTTGCCCTTGAGTGAAAAGCTGATGAATGCGAGCGGCACCAGCAGGTTGAGCAAGGAGGGCAGGAACACCGCGCTCATGATTTTCAGGGGCGAAATCTGTCCGCCGATCCACAGCATGGTCGTGGTGACGTCGCCGATCACGGTCCATGCGCCGCCGGCATTTGCGGCGATGACGATGAGGGAGGCGAACAGCAAGCGGTCGTCGCGCTTGGCGATCAGCCGCTGGATCAGCGAGACCATGACGATGGTGGTGGTCAGATTGTCGAGGATTGCACTGAGGAAGAAGGTAACGAAGCCAATCAGCCATATCAGACGGACCTGGCTGGTCGTGCTGATGCGGGAGGTGATGACCTCGAAACCGTCATGGGCGTCGATGACCTCGACGATGGTCATCGCGCCAACCAGGAAGAACACGATCTGCGCGGTGGCAGCGACGGACTCGTCAAGCTGACGGCCGACCAGCGTGTGGTCGCCGGTCGCGAGCGCGTAGATTGTCCAGAGCACGCCCGCGCCGAGTAGCGCAGACGCGCTCTTGTTCACCCCGATAGGATGCTCGAGCGCGATCGCCGCATAGGCGAGGATGAAGATTGCGGCGAGTGCGGTCAGCAAGGCAGGATCACTTCGTGAGGTGTCAGCGATTCAGGCGCGCGAGCAGGCTCGATGTATCCCAGCGCTTGCCGCCCATCTTCTCGACCTCGGCGTAGAACTGGTCGACGAGCGCGGTCACCGGCAGATTGGCGCCATTGCGACGGGCTTCGGCCAGCGAGATCGAGAGATCCTTGCGCATCCATTCGACCGCGAAGCCGAAATCGTATTTGTCCTCGTTCATGGTCTTGTAGCGGTTCTCCATCTGCCAGGACTGCGCGGCGCCCTTGGAGATGGTTTCGATCACGGCGGCGACGTCAAGGCCACTTTTCTTGGCGAAGTGAATACCCTCGGAGAGGCCCTGGACGAGGCCGGCGATGCAGATCTGGTTGACCATTTTGGTCAGCTGGCCGGAGCCGGCGGGCCCCAGCAATTTGCACATCCGCGCATAGGCGCCTGTGATGATCGGCTCGGCGCCGGCATAGGCGTCCTGCGCGCCGCCGCACATCACCGTCAGCACGCCGTTCTCGGCGCCGGCCTGGCCGCCGGACACGGGTGCGTCGATGAACTTGAAGCCGGCCTTGGTCGCGGCCGCATCGAGCTCACGCGCGACCTCGGCGGAAGCGGTGGTGTGGTCGACGAAGGTTGCACCCTTCTTCATGCCGGCAAACGCGCCGTCGGCACCGATCGTGACCGCGCGCAGATCGTTATCGTTGCCGACGCAGCACATCACGAAATCCTGGCCCTCGGCCGCGGCCTTCGGGGTCGCCGCGGTCTTGCCGCCGAACTTGTCCGCCCACTCCTTCGCCTTGGCCGCGGTGCGGTTATAGACGGTGACCTCATGGCCCCCTTTTTTCACGAGGTGTCCGGCCATGGGGAAGCCCATCACGCCGAGACCGAGGAAAGCGACTTTAGCCATCTGTAGTACCTTGTCCGTAGTTTGGGTTTTACGGTTCTTGCCGGGCGAGGGCCGTCCGGTTCCGCCATTGCGGCAGATCGGGCGCACCATAAACCCTTGAGGCCGGAGGGCAACGGGTTCGTTTGGCCCCCGCCTGTGTTAGGATGGTGGACCTAAGGACTTCAAAAAAAGGGAGCGAAGGCATGGGCGGCGTAAGCGTGGGCGTGCTCGATCATTTCAATGTCCGGACCCGGAATCTGGCCGAAACCGTCCGCTTCTACGAGGACGTGCTGGGCCTGGAAAAAGGCGCCCGGCCGAATTTCGCCTTCCCCGGCGCCTGGATGTACAGCGAGGGAAAGCCGGTGGTGCACCTCGTCGATATTTCTCCGACTGCCGAGCCACAAAAGCCGGATTCCGGCGTTGTCCACCACGTCGCCTTCGCCAGCCGCGGGTTTGACGGCATGAAGCAGCGGCTGGCCTCAAAGGGGATGAAGTTCGACTCCCGCCAAGTGCCCGGCGGTGAGCTCTGGCAGATCTTCGTCCACGACCCCAACGGGGTCATGATCGAGCTCAACTACGAGGCGGCCCTGGAGCAGGGGGCCGCGCCCGCCGAGATGGCTGACGATATCGGCAGGCAGTAGCCTTTTGGGCGTTTCCGCTCTAATGGGGCATCTTGAATTCTAGGAGATGCGCTTTGAGCGTGACGCAGCAACAGGTTCTCGACAGCCTCGCCAGGATCAAGTCGCCCCGCGGGGTCGCGCTCACCAATGCCAATGTGCTGAGCGCGATCAGCGCGGCCGACGGCAAGGTGTTCTTCTCGATCAATGTCGATGCCGCCGAAGCGCGAGCCTGGGAATCCGTCCGGGCCGAGGCCGAGGCCGCGGTGCGCGCCATTCCCGGCGTCACCACCGTCATGGTGGCGCTGACCGCCGAGCGGAAGGCCGGCGCGGCGCCGCCACCGCCGCCAACTCCCAGCCGCGGCACGCCGGGCGTGCAGCCCGTCCACGCCCACAAGCCGCCGCCGCAGGGCGGCGCCCAATCGCCGATGGCGCGGCAGTCCGAGATTCCGGGCGTCGCGGCCGTGATCGCGGTCGCCTCGGGCAAGGGCGGTGTCGGCAAATCCACCACCGCGCTCAACCTGGCACTCGGTCTGCGCGATCTCGGCCTCAAGGTCGGGCTGCTCGATGCCGACATCTACGGCCCATCGGTGCCGCGGCTGACGGGCCTGCACGAGAAGCCGGAGCTGAACGACGAGCGCAAGATGATTCCGCTCAGGCGCTTTGGCCTGGCCATCATGTCGATCGGCTTCCTGGTGGAGGAAGAGACCGCGATGATCTGGCGCGGGCCGATGGTGATGTCGGCAGTGACGCAGATGCTGCGCGACGTCGTATGGGGCCAGCTCGATGTGCTCGTCGTCGACATGCCGCCAGGCACCGGCGATGCCCAGCTCACGCTGGCGCAGAACGTCCCTTTGAAGGGCGCCGTGATCGTCTCGACCCCGCAGGACCTGTCGCTGATCGACGCAAGGCGGGGGCTTGCGATGTTCAAGAAGGTCAACGTGCCCGTGCTCGGCATCGTCGAGAACATGAGCTATTTCCAGTGCCCGCAATGCGGCACGAAATCCGACATTTTCGGCCATGGCGGCGCGCGCCACGAGGCCGAGAAGCTCGGGGTACCATTCCTGGGCGAGATCCCCCTGCACATGGCGATTCGCGCCACCTCGGATGCGGGCACGCCCGTAGTGGACAGCGAGCCGGATGGTCCCCATGCGGCGATCTACCGCGCCATTGCGGGACAGGTGCGGGACCAGCTCAAGGGCGTCATCGCCGCGGCCTAAGCGGATCCAAGCCGATCCCTTGAAACCAATACCTTGGGGACATGCGACTTTCGTAGAGCCCTGTCATGCCAATGTCGCGTTTCGAAAGCAGGGCTTCCGTGTTAAAGGCCCACGGCAGTCAAGCCCCTTCGGTTCGACGCGGCCCAAGAACGCGTCGCCGGAATGAGCGGCAGCAAAGAGGAAGTTAGGGGAAACGCCCCAACAAGGAGAGACTGAAGATGAAGCGTCGTGATTTCCTGAAAGTGTCGGCAGCCGGCGCGGCGGCGACCGCCGCGGTGGCCTCGCCGGCGATCGCGCAGTCCTCGCCCGAGATCAAGTGGCGCCTGACGTCGAGCTTCCCGAAGTCGCTCGACACCATCTATGGCGGTGCCGAGCAGATGGCGAAGTACGTCGCCGAGATGACCGACAACAAGTTTCAGATTCAGGTCTTCCAGGCGGGTGAAATCGTCCCGGGCCTGCAGGCGCTGGATGCGACCCAGAAGGGCACCGTCGAGATGTGCCACACGGTGTCGTATTATTACGTCGGCAAAGACCCGACCTTCGCGATTTTCGCGTCGGTGCCTTTCGGGCTGAATGCACGCCAGCAGAATTCCTGGCTGTACCAAGGCGGCGGGAACGAGCTCGCCAACGAGTTCTTCAAGAAGACGAACGTGGTGGGCTTCCCCTGCGGCAACACCGGCACCCAGATGGGCGGCTGGTTCCGCAAGGAGATCAAGACCGTTGCCGACCTGTCGGGCCTGAAGATGCGCATCGGCGGCATTGCCGGCCAGGTGCTTCAGAAGGTCGGCGTGGTGCCGCAGCAGCTCGCCGGCGGCGACATCTATCCGTCGCTCGAGAAGGGCACCATCGACGCGGCCGAATGGGTCGGTCCCTACGATGACGAGAAGCTCGGCTTCGCCAAGGTCGCTAAGTACTACTACTACCCGGGCTTCTGGGAAGGCGGTCCGACCGTTCACGCCTTCGCCAACATCGACAAGTGGAACGAGCTGCCGAAGAACTATCAGGCGATCCTCACCAACGCGACCGTCAACACCAACACCTGGATGGCCGCGCGCTACGACATGGTGAACCCCGGCGCGCTGAAGCGTCTGGTCGCCGGCGGAACGCAGCTTCGCCCGTTCACCAATGAGGTTCTGGAAGCCTGCCTCAAGGCGACCAACGAATTGTGGGGCGAGATCTCGGCCAAGAATCCCGACTTCAAGAAGTCGATCGACGCCATGCAGGCCTACCGCTCCGACGAATATCTGTGGTGGCAGGTCGCCGAATACACCTACGACAGCTTCATGATCCGCTCGCGCACCCGCGGCTGATCTTCGAGCAAGTCGCAAGACGACACGCCCGGTCTCGTTCGCGAGGCCGGGCTTTTTCTTTGGGGCGACGCTGCGGAGCGGCGTTGTCGCCGCGGTACGGGCGGGCGTCCAACAAAAAATCTGAAAAACAACCCCATGCACAGTAGACGAGGGGTGAGAGGACAAGGCGTTGCGAGTGCAGCCAACAGCTTGATGCGATGGAACTAATTGGCAGGCAGCCCAAGCATCGCGCGGGCGATGGCAATTTCGTATTGTTGGGCGTCAAAGCGGGCAGGCGCGAGTACTTCAGCGCGCCCGTTTGACTCGTCGGGCAAAACAGTGGCATAAAGGCATTATCGCATAATCCGAAATTTCCGCCTCGGTGGTCTGGGGTTGATGATGAGCTTCGATCCCGATGAGGTTCAAAGCGCGCTGCGCAAGGCCTGGTCGTTGGCAACCGCCAGTCAATGGACGGCTAGCAATCCGGCGGCAGGGCAATGCAACGTCACCTCGCTGCTGATTCACGAGCTCTTCGGCGGCGAGTTGCTGAGGACGCCGCTGCCGGCCGGCGACCATTTTTACAATCGCATCGGTGGTCGGCGGTACGACTTTACGGCCAGCCAGTTCGATCAGCCGATTGCTTACAGGGATTTACCTGCAAGCCGTGCCGATGTGGAATTGGGAGCGACAAGCGATGAACTGGCCGAACTCAGAGAGGCTTTTCAGGAGCGTCGTACGAAGTAAAGCCAAGGGCCAATCGCAGACGGGTGACAGGAGTGGGCGCGGGAAATCAGCTCAACATCAATTCGCAAGACGGTCTTTGCTCATGCGCAGGATGACCACCACACCCTCTTCCGACCAGTCAAAAGTTATAGTCCCGCCAAGCTGGGCGGCCATACTTCGGTGCACCAACTGGCTTCCAAAGCCTTCGAGCTTTGTTGGAGCGACAACGGGGGGACCACCCCGCTCCGTCCACTTGACCACGACCTCGTCCTCGTGAGCGTTGCACGATACGTCCAGGGTGCCACTTGAAAGGGACAGCGCACCGTATTTCGCAGAGTTGGTTGCCAGTTCATGCATCACCAAGGCGAGTGCTGTGCTGGAAGCCTCTCCCACGTTCATCTTGGGGACCGAGACACGAATACGAACGCTGGCTCCTTCCTCATCGTACGGCGCAAGCAGAACAGAGATGAGGTCTCCGAGAAGCGTCCCTTCTCTATTTCGTCCCGGTACCGGGCGCACAAGGTCCTGAGCACGTCCAAGAGCCATCAGGCGACTGGTCAGCTCCTGGGCCATATCCTCTTTTGATGCTGCCGAGCGTGAGCTCATTTGCGTCAGCGCCGTTGCGACGGTGAGAAGGTTTTTCAGCCGGTGGCTCATCTCGCCCGCCAGGAGTTCGTTGGCTTCCTCGGCTTGCTTGCGTTGGGTGACGTCCAGGAAAATACCGAACATCGTTCGATCCGCGATGTCGACATCGTCGCCCTGGCCCCGCGCGGAAATCCAACGGATATCGCTGCCGGTCAGAATACGAAAATCTATCTCGTAAGAGCCAACGACTGCGCGAGTAGCGGCAAATGCCGATCTCACCCTCTCAAGATCGGCGGGGTGGATGTTCTTGGACAGTATCTCGAACGTAATTTTCTGCTCGCCCTTGGGCACCTCCCAAAGGTCGTACGCGGGTTCATCCATGGTGATTGCGTCGGTATCAACGTTCCAGGACCATAGAGCGACACCGGCGGCGCGAGTGGCAGCCCGGAGGTGCTTTTCGTGCCACAAGGGCATCGTCACCTGGCTAGGAACCATTGTGCTTCGTTTTCCCGCTTTATCTGACCAATCGGCACCTCGGCCAACGGGCGATCGACAGATACCATACCCGGTCGAAAAGGTCTCCGTTCGACCGAGAGGGCGGGTTGAAGTGTGGTCCCGCGCCCGAGTTGGCTCAGAAGCGATCCTCCGCAAACGAGCCGTGAGGTTCGCCGACGGCGATCAGCGGCGTTGTTCGTGAGCGATTACGCGTTGCTTCGCGAAACGCCTGGGCCTTCCCGTCCATGGGTCAACACGGCCTCGGCAGCAGCTTCGTCGATGGCCGCCATCACATCAGCGGTTGCGGAATGATGAATCATGTGTCCCGCTCCGTCGATCCGGTGCAATTTGCTCTGCTTGACCTCGCCATGCAGCCTGACCGACTGCTTGATATCGATCAGACGATCGTTCTGGCCCGCGATAATGATCGTCGGCATCTTGAGTTCTGCATAAGTCTTCGAACCTGAGAATGCGGCGGAGATCAACATGGTCGCTTCGGCCGCTGTGGCCCGCATCTGTGATGGGCGCAACGCCATTTCTTTCGGAAAGCCGGCGAACTTGTTCGGGACCGGCCGGGGGCCAAACAGCTTGCGCAACATCGCGGGCCACATCATCCGACCGGCTAGCGGCGAAATCGTGGAGCTGATGACGTCCCCGACCACCGGTAGGGCGGACAGCACCGACGCCGCGCTGTCCGCGCGGGGAGTCGGGAAATAATAGCCCGAGGCCAATACGAGAGCCTGCACGAACGAAGGATGTCTTGTCGCCAGCGCAACCGCAACCGACGCTCCCCATGAATGGCCAAGGACAATCGCTTGAGAGACGCCCAACTGATCGAGGGCCTTCTTGAACAGGTCCGCCTGGGCATCCGGAGTCCAGACGACGTGCCTTGGCCGCGAGCTATGCCCAAAACCGGGACGATCGAACACCATGACCCTGTAGTTCTCGGCTGCGAGATCGATCAATCCACTCGAGACGAAATCCTGGACCATGCTGCCATTGCCGTGAAACAAGACCAGCGGCTTGCCTCTGCCGCGTTCCAAATAGTGCAGGCGAACCCCCTCGACGTCGATGAACCGACCCTGCGGAGGATTATCGCGTTGCGCTTTGTTCGCGAGCCGCCGGTTTATGATTGCGGTAGCCGCAACGATGGTACCTGCGGCAGCAAACGCGGCGGCGCCTGGATGTCGCGTGATGGCGCTCAAGCAATCGGATAGAAGGGAGCTGGAACGTGTTCGTCGTGCAAGGCGCATGTGCATTACCTTAGGTGGTCTGCACGACGCCCCATCAAATGAGAAATGTTGCAGCTGAGTTGAACGGTTCGCGGGGGTGTTCGTTCCTCGGCAGGGCCGACGGCGGCGGGGCCCAAGGAGGTAAATTTCCGGGCCATCCGCGACCTCATCCGCTCGTGCCCGGACTGGCTTACAGGAACCTGACGGAAGGGAGCGGCCGGCCCGCCGGGTGCTTTTTCGCTGGCCGAGATGCCCCGGATGATGGAAGACAGCGAAGATGCGGCGGAAGCCGTGCGGTGACACCGGAACATCCCGCGGGAAAATGCGATGCGCCTTCTGATCGTCGAGGACAATGCCGAGCTGTCGCGGCTCGTTGCCGGCGGGCTGTCGGCGGCCGGCTATGAGAGCGACATCGTCGGCAGCGCTGCCGAAGCGCGCGAGGCGGTCAGCAGCGTCAGCTATGCCGCGATGATCCTCGACCTCGGACTACCCGACGGCGATGGCCTGTCGGTGCTGCGTGAGCTTCGCCGGCAGATGGAGCCGTTGCCGGTGCTGGTGCTGACCGCCCGCGGCGGCTTGCAAGATCGTGTCAGCGGCCTGCGCAGCGGCGCCGACGACTATCTCGCAAAACCGTTCGCGATGGAGGAGCTGGTGGCGCGACTGGAGGCGATCCTGCGCCGTCCGGGCCAGTTGCTTGGCCGCTCGCTGCGCCTCGCCAACCTCGTCTATGACACCGAGAGCCGCCAGATCTTCGTCGACGACCAGCCGCGCATCATCTCCGCGCGCGAGACCTCGGTGCTCGAGATCCTGCTGCGCCGGCAGGGGCGGGTGGTACCGAAGAAGAACGTCGAGGACCACATCTTCGGCCTCGATGGCGAGGTCGCCTCCAACGCGGTCGAGGTCTACGTCTCGCGGCTGCGCAAGCAGCTCGCCGAGCATGGCGCCAAGGTCGTGATCCACACCATCCGTGGCGTCGGCTATCTCATGGCCGAGGAGAAATAGCGTGGCCCGGATCGGATCTCACGCCGGATTCCGCGCCGGGATCCATGGGAGGTCGCCGACGTTCAAATCGCTGATCTGGCGCATCGTGTTCCTGCACATCGTGGCGGTCGCGGTGGTCGCGATCTTCCTGCCGCTGGTGCTGTTCTGGCTGCTCAATTCAGAGATCGACCAGCTGCATCGCGATGCCATGCGCGCGCAGGCCGAGGTGTTGGCCGAGCGCATCGTCGCCCAGCCCGACGGGCTGCTGACGTTCAACCTGCCGGACAGTCTCAAGGGCCTTTATTCAGAAGCCTATGGCCGCTACCAGTACGACATTCGCGATGCCGGGGGGAATCTGCTGTTTTCGTCGCGGCGCAAGACCGGCACTGCGGCGGCCGCGCCACCGCCGCTCTCCGAAACGATTTCCGGGGCCGGAGTCACCCGCACCATCGACGGCAAGGTGATACGCATTCGCGTCGCGGAGGACCTCGCGCACCGCGACGTCATCATCGACGACATCGTATCGAACTTCTTCCGGCGGGTCGGATGGATCACCATTCCGATCCTGCTGGTCCTGCTCGGCATCGACATCATCATCTTTCGCCGCGCTGTTGCGCCGCTATGGAAGGCCTCCGAGGAGGCGAGCAATATCGGCCCGGCGCGCACGGACATCCGCCTGCCGACGGAGCAGATTCCGCGCGAGATCATGCCGCTCGTCACCGCCGTCAACCAGGCGCTCGACCGCCTCGAGGACGGCTTTCGGGTGCAGCGGCAGTTCACCGCCGACGCCGCGCATCAATTGCGCACGCCGCTCGCGATCCTGCGCACGCGGATCGAGACGCTCGGCGATGGCGCCGCACGGCATGCGCTGCATGCGGACATCGAGGGCATGAGCCGCATCGTCGCGCAGCTACTGGAGATCGCCGAGCTCGACACGCTGGTGCTCGATCCCGGCGAGACCGCGGATTTGCGCGCGGTCTGCGCCGAGGTGGTCGGTTCGATCGCGCCGCTCGCGATCGCGCAGCACAAGGACATCGCGCTGAGGGGCACCGAGGCGCCGGTGCTGATCCACGGCAATTCCGTGATGCTCCAGCGCGCGATCTTCAATCTCGCCGAAAACGCCATCAAGTTCACGGCAAAGGACACGTCGGTCGATGTCGATGTGAGCGAAGACGGTGCGGTGCGCGTGCGCGATTGCGGACCGGGAATTGCGGAAGCCGAGCGCGAATTGATCTTCCTTCGCTTCTGGCGCGCCGACCGCCAGCGCAGCGACGGTGCCGGCCTCGGGCTGTCGATCGTGCGCGCGGTGGCGGATGATCACGCGGCGACGGTTGCGGTGGAGAATCTTCCGGGGGGCGGCGCGCAGTTCACGCTGCGGTTCAGGCTGGCGGATGGCGTGCAGCCAGCCGGCCCCAATTCGGCGGCCGGATCGGCGGCAGGTTGAACCTGCGCCGTCTCGATGGCGCCGTGTGGTCGCCAGCCGTCCAACGGGTGTGCACCACTTCGTGCTCCGTCTTCCGATCACCGGCTATAGATCTAAGCCTAAAGTCGTAGGACCGGATGGCGCGGGAGCTGGGCATTTTCGTCCCTCACATCGTGAGGGATGGAAATCGGACGACACATGTTCCATGCTGGCCTCCAAGCCTCGGCAAGAAGGCCCATCGTCACAATCCATCAGGGTAGGACATCATGAAAAGACGAGATTTCATCAAGGTCACCGGGCTTGGTGCGGCGGGTGTCGCCACGCTCGCCGCTCCAGCGATCGCGCAGACGACGCCCGAGATCAAATGGCGCATGCCGACGAGCTGGCCGAAATCGCTCGACACGCTCTATGGCGGCGCCGAGATGATGGCCAAGATGGTCGCGGAAGCGACCGACAACAAATTCCAGATTCAGACATTTGCCGGCGGCGAGATCGTGCCGGGCCTTCAGGTGCTCGATGCCGTGCAGAACGGCACCTGCGAAATCGGCCACACCGCGTCTTATTATTATTTCGGCAAGGACCCGACCTTCACCTTCGGCTCGGCCGTGCCGTTCGGACCGAACATGCGCATCAACCAGGCTTGGTACATGCTGGGCGGCGGCAGGGAGATCCTCAACGAGTTCTACAAGAAGTACAACGTCGTCTCGCTGCTTGCTGGCAACACCGGCTGTCAGATGGGTGGCTGGTTCCGCAAGGAGGTCAAGACGCCCCAGGACTTCAGCGGGTTGAAATTCCGCATCGGCGGCTTCGCCGGAAAAGTGATGGCCAAACTCGGCGCGGTGCCGCAGCAGATCGCCGGTGGCGACATCTATCCGGCGCTGGAGAAGGGCACCATCGACGCAGCGGAATGGGTCGGGCCCTATGACGACGAGAAGCTCGGCTTCGTGAAAGTCGCGCCGCATTATTACTTCCCGGGCTGGTGGGAAGGCGGGCCGATGCTGCTCGCCTTCGTCAACCAGGACAAGTGGAATGCTCTGCCGAAGCACTATCAGAGCATCCTCGAGCAGGCGGGGCACTACGCCAACAACTGGATGATGGCGAAGTACGACCAGGCCAATCCACCGGCGTTGCGGCGCCTGCTCGCGGCCGGCGCCAAGCTGCATCCGTTCTCGCCCGAGGTCATGCAAGCCTGCTTCAAGGCGGCAAAGGAGCTGCACACCGAAGTCTCGGCTACCAACGCGGACTTCAAGAAGGTCTACGAATCGCTGACCGCGTTCTCGAACAACGGATATCAGTGGTTCCAGGTCGCCGAAGTCGGCTATGACAACTTCATGGCGCGCAACTCGCAGAGCTGATCGCAGAGCGCACGATCGGCCCAAACGAAAAAACCCGGAGCTTTCGCTCCGGGTTCTTTTTTGCAGGCGGGCCGGGCGCTATTGCTTCGGCTGGCCGAAGTCGAGCGGCGGCAGATCGATCTGGGGAATATCGATCTTGATGCTGTTGGGATCGACGGTGGACTGCACGCCCTTGTAGTGCATCACCATCGACGGGAACATGATCACGAGCAGCACCATGATCATCTGGATGACGACGAACGGCACCGCACCCCAATAGATCTGTCCCGTCGTGACCGGCTCCATGCGTTTGCCGGTGACGCGATCGGTATAACGTTCCTTCGGCGCGACCGAGCGCAAATAGAACAGCGCAAATCCGAACGGCGGATGCATGAACGACGTCTGCATGTTGACGCCCAGGATGACGCCGAACCAGATCAGGTCGATGCCGAGATGCTCGGCAGCCGGCCCGAGCAGCGGGATCACGATGAAGGCGAGTTCGAAGAAGTCGAGGAAGAACGCCAGCACGAAGACGAAGGCGTTGACGAAGATCAGGAAGCCGATCTGGCCGCCGGGCAGGGAGGTCAGCAGGTGCTCGACCCAGACGTGGCCGCTGACGCCGTAGAAGGTGAGCGAGAACACGCGTGCCCCGACCAGGATGAAGACGACGAACGCGGACAGCTTCGCCGTCGATTCGGTAGCCTGACGGATCAGGTCCCAGGTCAGCCGCCGCTTCGCGGCTCCGAGAATGAGGGCCCCGGCTGCACCCATCGCACCGCCTTCGGTGGGCGTCGCGACACCGATGAAGATCGTGCCCAGCACCAGGAAGATCAGGAATAGCGGCGGCACCATGACGAAGGTGGTCTGTTGCGCCATCTTCGAGAGAAAGCGGTAGCCCGTCAGCTTGTCGAGGACCCAGTTCGCGACGGCGACGAAGAACGCGAAGAGGATGCCGAAGAACATGCTGAGCACGACGAAGTCGGCGCCGTGTGTCTCCGAATTCCGCATCATGAACCAGCCGAAGACGCAGCTCGCCAGGAACAGCACGCCGAGCGACTTGAGGCCGCGGTCGCCGCTCTCCTCGCGGAAGCCGATCGCCTCCTTGGGAAGACCAGGCGCCGCCTTCGGGAAAATCATGGTCACGAGGAACGCGTAACCCGCATAGAGGCCGGCGAGCACCAGGCCCGGAATGAACGCGCCCTCGTACATGTCGCCGACCGACTTGCCGAGCTGGTCGGCCATCACGATCAGGACGAGCGACGGCGGAATGATCTGCGCCAGCGTGCCGGAGGCCGCGATGATGCCGGTCGCCACGCGGCGGTCGTAGCCGTAGCGCAGCATGATCGGCAGCGAGATCAGGCCCATCGAGATCACCGAGGCCGCCACGACGCCGGTGGTCGCCGCAAGCAGCGCGCCGACGAACACCACCGCGTAGGCGAGGCCGCCGCGGATGGTGCCGAACAACTGGCCGATGGTGTCGAGCAGATCCTCCGCCATGCCGGAGCGCTCGAGCACCAATCCCATGAAGGTGAAGAAGGGAATGGCGAGCAGCGTGTCGTTGTTCATGACCCCGTAGACGCGCTCCGGCAGGGCCTGGAGAAAGTCCGGGTGGAATTGGCCGAGCTGAACGCCGATGATGGCGAAGAACAGGCCGACGGCGCCGAGCGAAAATGCTGCCGGGTAGCCGAGCAGCAGCACGATCACGAGCGTCGCGAACATGATGGGCGCCAGATTGGCGATAATAAACGCGGTCATGACTTCCCCCTAAACCGTCGCCAACGGCTACTTCTTTTCGATCGCTTCGACGAGGTGCTCGACCTCGGCCTCCAGTGCGGACACCTGCGACTCGTGTGGGTCCGGGATCATGCCGCGCATGATCGCGATTCGCTTGATCAGCTCGGATATGCCTTGAACGAGCAGGAGGGCGAAGCCGATCATGATCAGCGCTTTTGCCGGCCATTGTGGCAGGCCGCCCGCATTGCCGGATTGCTCGTTGATCTGGAGCGAGCGCAGGAAGAACGGTATTCCGGTCACGATCATGACAACGGTCAGCGGGATCAGGAAGAAGATGTGCCCGATGATGTCGATGATGTTGCGAGCCCGTTTCGGCATCATGCTATTGAAGATGTCGATCCGGATGTGCTCGTTGTCGAGCAGCGTCCAGGACGCGCATAGCAGGAACACGATGCTGAAAAGCACCCATTGCAGCTCGAGCCACGAGTTGGAGGACGTGTCCAATGTCTTTCGGATGATCGCATTCAGCGCCGAGATGACGACGGCGAGCAGGATCAGCCAAGCCAGACGCTTGCCCGTCCAACGTGTGAACGCGTCAATTCCATTGCTCAGCTTCAGGAGCGCTTGCAAGATTGGTCCTCCCCGATTTGCCCCGGCCGTCTTGACTGCGCCGAGTGGGCGCGTTGGCTTGTCTCGCCGCGCAGGCATGAGGCTGCCGCACCAAACCAGCGAGCGTGCCGCCAGTCAATCGGAAGTTTGTTGATAGTTAAGGGGAATAAGCCGCGGCCGGCCAGCCGATGTTAGCCGCCGGTGACGCTCATGTGCCTGGAAACGCTGGGGCGGTCGTGGCGGCGGTCGATAATGAAATCGTGGCCCTTGGGCTTCAGCCCAATGGCGCGGTCGATCGCATCCGCAAGCAGCGAATCGTCGTCCGATGCACGCAGAGGTTTGCGCAAATCGGAGGCATCCTCGTGGCCGAGGCAGGTGTGCAACGTTCCCGTGCAAGTGACGCGCACGCGATTGCAGGATTCGCAGAAATTATGGGTCATCGGGGTGATGAAGCCGAGCTTGCCGCCGGTCTCGGCGACGCTGACATAGCGCGCCGGCCCCCCGGTGCTCTCGGCCAGATCGGTCAGCGTGAACTGCTGGGCAAGGCGCGCGCGCACCAGCGACAGCGGCAGATATTGGTCGATTCGTCCCGATCCGATCTCGCCCATCGGCATGACCTCGATCAGCGTCAGCCCCATGCCCTTGCCGTGGGCCCAGCGCATCAGGTCGGGAAGTTCGTCCTCGTTGAGGTTCTTCAGCGCAACGGCGTTGATCTTGACTGCGAGGCCCGCGGCGCGTGCCGCCTCGACGCCTTCCAGCACCTTGTCGATCTCG
This sequence comes from Bradyrhizobium sp. 17, assembly GCF_023073515.1. Lineage (NCBI taxonomy): Bacteria > Pseudomonadati > Pseudomonadota > Alphaproteobacteria > Hyphomicrobiales > Nitrobacteraceae > Bradyrhizobium > Bradyrhizobium sp. 17. The sequence continues at coordinate 54,232 of NZ_JADPJQ010000130.1, forward strand.
CCCCAGCGGGTGATCTCGCGAAACTTTTGCGGGTCGAGCGTGTCGAGCGAGACGTTGATGCGGCGGACGCCGCAATCGGCGAGCTCGCTGGCATGTTTCGCAAGCTGGGTGCCGTTGGTGGTCAGCGTCAGCTCGCTCAGCGCGCCGCTCTTGAGATGCCGCGACAGCGAGCGCACCAGCGTCATCACGTTACGGCGGACCAGCGGTTCGCCGCCGGTGAGCCGCAGCTTCTTCACACCCTTGGCAATGAAGGCCGAGCAGAGCCGATCGAGTTCCTCCAGCGTCAGCAGGTCCGCCTTGGGCAGGAACGTCATGTCTTCCGACATGCAGTAGAAGCAGCGCAGGTCGCAGCGGTCGGTGACGGAGACGCGCAAATACGAGATGGTCCGTCCGAACGGATCGGTCATCGTGCTCGACAGGGGGCTCGCGGAAAGTCCGTTCATACCAAATGCCTTGTCACTTGCGGCAACGCGAGCAGTTTTGCTTCAGCGGTGTCCTGGAAGCAATCTAAGCATCGAATGCGTCAGAGACAAATGGGGGATGACGGAGGTCAGCGCTTGCCCGCGTTCGGATCGGGGAAAGGCGAGCCCGCAGCCGGTGCGGCAGCAGCCGGGGCGACCGCGGCCGCCGCCGGTTTCGGTTTCTTCGGGCGGTGCGGCTTGCGGACCGTTTTGGCGGAACGGCCGGCTGGAGCTCCGCGAAAATCGGGTTGGGGTCGGTGGTGATCGAGGCGGGCGTGGTGAAGTCGCCGGGATTCCTGATGACATTCACCGGTACGCTCACCGGCTGGTATTTTGGGAGCGCGAAAGCGACCGTGAAGGGGGCGTCGGGGGCGGGAACCGCGACGGAGCAGGGCGTCTTGCAGCCGGCACCCAGTGAGGTCGTGGCGTCAGCACCCGGGGGATTGGATTCGAGCCGGACCTGCACGGTCGGCGGGGCCGATTTGAACATGTCCCAGGACGTCGAAGACATCGAGGAGCAGCCGGCAAGGCTCGCTGCTCCCAAGAGACTGACCCCAGCTAGCGCAATCGCGATGACACGACGCATGACCATCGACCTATTGCGACGAACCGCCACATCCCCGGACAAACTTAGGAGTGTCGTTCCGACCGAGCAACCGGCCGGCCGCACATAGTTAGTAGATGGTTAACGCCGGATTCCGTGGAATAACTAAGCTATCTCAGCTACTTGAGAGCTGCCTGCGCGGTCATCAGGCTGCTGGCGGCGGCCGGCAGGTCGCGCATGTGATGAATCAGCCGGTCCGGCTTCAACTCGGCAATCGGGACGTCCGTATAGCCGAAGCTGACCCCGATCACGGGAACTCCGGCGCGCCGGGCCACGCCGACATCGGGTCCGGCGTCGCCGACCATGATGCTCGCTTTGACCTCGCCGCCGGCCCGCGCCACCGTTTCCCGGAAAATGGTCGGATCGGGCTTCTGGACGCCAAAAGTGTCAGCGCCGCAGATCGCGGCGAAGCGCCGGCTCAGGTCGAGCTGATCCAGCAGGCGCTTCGATAGCCATTCCAGCTTGTTGGTGCAGACCGCGAGACGATGGCCTTGGACCGCAAAATGGTCGAGCGCGGCCTCCAGCCCCTCGAAGGGCCGGGATTCGACGGCGATATTGTCGGCGTAATAGCCGATGAAATCGGCCGTCATCCGGTCCATGTCGGCCACCGTGACGCTGCGGCCCTCGGCCTCCAGCCCCCGCTCGATCAGCTTGCGGGCGCCGGCGCCGATCATGTTGCGGGCCGAGGCCATCGGCACGGGCGGCAGCCCTTCACGGTCGAGCACGTAATTGAGCGCGGTGATCAGGTCGGGCGCGGTATCCACAAGCGTGCCGTCGAGATCGAAGACGATGGTGTGGGAGGGGGTCATGGTCCAGCGCTACCGGCCCGGCCCCGCCCGCGCAAGGGCCGAAGCCATAAGATCACCTTATAAGGTGGGTCCGGAGGCCTGTTCCCCCAGACCCTGTTCTCCGAGGGAAAACGAGGCTACACAGGCCGCCGCAAGCCTAACACTCGTAATTCAGGGACGGCGCAAACGTGAACATGGACCAGTTGAAGCGGCAGGCTGCGGCGCGCGCCCTCGAGGACGTCCGTGACGGCATGCAGCTCGGGCTCGGTACCGGCTCGACTGCAAAACATTTCGTCGAGCTGCTCGGCGAGCGGGTCCGCGCCGGACTGAAAGTGATCGGCGTGCCGACCTCCGAGGCGACGCGTCTCGATGCAATCCGCTGCGGCGTGCCGCTGACCACGCTGGATGAGATCGATCATCTCGACATCACCGTCGACGGCGCCGACGAGATCGATCCCGAACTCAATCTGATCAAGGGCGGCGGCGGCGCGCTGTTGCGCGAGAAAATCGTGGCGGCCGCCTCGGATCGCATGATCGTGATTGCCGACGACACCAAATGGGTGCCGACACTCGGCGGCTTTCCGCTGCCGGTCGAAGTCATCCCGTTCGGGCTCGGCGCAACGCGTCGCGCGATCGAGAAGGCGTTTGCGGAATGCGGCGTTTCCGGGCAGATGGCGGTCCGCAACGGCAAGGACGGCCACGTTTTCGTCACCGATGGCGGCCACTGGATCCTCGATGCCCAGCTCGAAAAGATTGAGGATCCCGCCCGCCTCGCCACGGCGTTGAGCGCGATCCCCGGCGTCGTCGAGCATGGTTTGTTCATCGGCTTGGCCAGCTCGGCTGTCTTGGCGGGTGGCGAGGGAATTCGCGTGATTGAACGGCGAAAGCCGAAAGGAGACTAGGAATGAAGAGCGTTTTGAAATTGTTGCCGGTCGCGACCCTCGCTGTGGGACTGGCCCTCTCGGTCGCCCCGGCCGGGGCCCAGCAGGCGGCTCCGCCGAAATCGTCGCCGACGGCCATCGCGGCCGCCAAGGAGATCCTCGCGATCAAGAACGCCAGTGCGATGTATGCCAACGCCGTGCCCGGCCTGGTCGATAAGACCAGGATCGCGCTGATCCAGCAGAACCTCAACTATCAGAAGGATCTCACCGAGGTCGCCGGGGTCGTCAACCAGCAGCTGGCAGGCCGCGAAAAGGAGATCGGAGAAGGCATGGCGCAGGTCTATGCCAGCGAGTTCACCGAGCAGGAGCTGAAGGATCTCGTCACCTTCTACAAGTCGCCGCTGGGCAAGAAGCTGATCGAAGCCGAGCCGCGCGCGATCGGGCTGAGCATGGCCTTCATGAACTCCTGGGCTCAGAACTTCTCCGAGACCGTGATGGGTGCCTTCCGCGCCGAGATGCGCAAGCGTGGCAAGGAGATCTGACAGTCCCTATCTGATCGGAATCCGGATCATGTTCTGAAAGAGGTCGGAGTGGACAATGGCTGAATTCGACGTCGACCTCTTTGTCATCGGTGGCGGTTCGGGCGGCGTGCGCGCCGCCCGCATCGCGGCCGGCTACGGCGCCCGCGTCATGATCGCGGAAGAGTACCGCATGGGCGGGACCTGCGTGATCCGCGGCTGTGTGCCGAAGAAGCTGTTCGTCATCGGCTCGCATTTCCGCCATGAGATCGAGGACGCCGCCGGCTTTGGCTGGACCGTTCCGTCTGCGACCTTCGACTGGCCGACGCTGATCGCCAACAAGGACAAGGAGATCGCGCGTCTGGAGGCGGCTTACACCGCCAATGTCGAGAAGTCGGGCGCGCAAATCGTCAAGAGCCGCGCGGTGATCGAGGACAAGCACACCGTCCGCCTGCTCGAGAACGACCGGAAGATCACTGCAAAATACATTTTGATCGCCACCGGCGGCGCGCCCAATCACGGCGCTCCGATTCCCGGCATCGAGCACGTGATCTCCTCCAACGAGGCGTTTCACCTGGCCAAGCTGCCGAAGCGGATCGTGATCCAGGGCGGCGGCTACATCGCGCTGGAGTTCGCCGGCATCTTCGCCGGCTTCGGCTCCGACGTCACAGTCATCTATCGCGGCGACAACATTCTTCGCGGCTTCGACGAGGATGTTCGCGCCCATGTCCGCGCCGAGATGGAGAAGCAGGGCATCACCATCCTGACCGGCTGCACGGTGACGAAGGTCGATCGGCACGGCGAGGAATTCACCACGCATCTGTCGAACGGATCGAGCCTTGCCTCCGACCAGGTGATGTTCGCGATCGGCCGCCATCCCGCGGTCGCCAATCTCGGCCTGGAGAAGGCCGGCGTCGCCATCAACCCGCGGAACGGCGGCATCGCGGTCGACCATTTCTCCAAGAGCTCGGTCGACAGCATCTACGCGATCGGCGACGTCACCCATCGCTTCAACCTGACGCCGGTCGCGATCCGCGAGGGCCATGCTTTCGCCGACAGCGTGTTCGGCAAGCGCGAGGTGCAGGTCGATCACGCCAACATCCCGACCGCCGTGTTCTCGCAGCCGGAGGTCGGCACCGTCGGCCTGACCGAGACGGAAGCCCGCGCGCAATTCAGCCATATCGACATTTACAAGACCACGTTCCGGCCCATCAAGGCGACGATGTCGGGCCGCGATACCCGCGTGCTGATGAAGCTCGTCGTCGATGGTTCAACCGACCGTGTGCTCGGCTGTCACATCGTCGGCGATGCCGCAGCCGAGATCACGCAGGCAGTCGCGATTGCGGTGAAGATGAAGGCGACCAAGGCCGATTTCGACGCGACGATCGCGCTGCATCCGACCGCGTCCGAAGAGCTCGTCACCATGCGCACCCCGACCGCTCGCCACGTCCGCCAAGCGGCGGAGTAACTCCGCTCAGCCGTACAGGTATCCGACCGGCTTGCCCTCGGTGCGCAGCGGACGGATGTCCTTCTGCGTGATGATCTGACCGGCGAGGCCGTCGATCTCGTCGCGTTGCGTCGGCGTCCAGCTGCGGAGGTCGTTCATGCCCTTGAGAAGGCCGAGCCGAAGGATCTGCGTATTCTCACCAACACCGACGAGGCTTGTGGCGTTCTTGCCCGCCGTCACCACATCGCCGGCCGCGAGCTCAAAGGTCTCGCCAGTCTTGTTCCTGAATTCGGCCGTGCCGCGGATCACGCGGTAGATCACGACCTCGCCCTTGGCGAAACATGTGGTGTCCGCCGCTGACGACGTGCTCTTGGACAAGAGCGATTGGCCGCGCGGATCGGTTGCGATGATGTGGCCGGCGACGAGGTGACCGCTCGGAGCCTCGATCCCGATATCGCGCACGTAAACCGGCATGGCCGATTTGATCGGGCTGTCGGTGAGCGGCTTGAACAGCGCATCCAGCCCCAAGGGGTCCTGGAGCCAGAAGCCTGCATCGACCGGGCGATCATGCAGAGAGTGGCTCCATGCCACCCGCGGCGTCTCGGCTTCGTTGATCTGGTCCGGACCGACGATGGTCGGGTTTGGAAACGTCGTCGGGTCAGTGATGAAGGCTTCGAGGAATTTGCCCGAATAGCCCATCGAGATTGGATCCGGCACCACCGTCTGCGGCGTCTTCAGATTCTCTTCGGTCGACAGTCCCGACCAGGTGTAGAACAGCTGTCGGTGCACGATCGCGCTTTGCAGCATCACCGCGCCGGGGCCGACATTATAGAAGCGCCCGTCATAGTCGAACGTGAACGCGCCCGACGTGACCAGCACGAGCTGAAAGCCGCCCGGCGGCAGATGAAGATGGAAGTCGGTAGGGCCGGTGTCGGGCAGATAGATCGGCAGATTGGTCGCGACCTCGTGCAGCAGGAAGGTTTCGTTGTTGGCGTGGAAACCCTCGTTGGCGCGATTGTAGAGGGCCTGCGGCCGGTACGTTGCCTCGAACTTCGCATTCCGGTCGCGATCGATCGCCACGAACTCCTGATCGTTGAGGCGAAGGGGCGCGCCGTCCGGGCGGGTGAGGCCGGTGAATTTGGGATCGCCGGTGGCATGCACGTTCATGGCATTCTCCGATCTGGCCCGCTCACCCTGTCTCGGCGCACGCATCTTGCTGAGAGCAGGGGATCAGGCCTGATGCTGCCTTGCGAATTTTAGGCCAGTCGAGGCGGTGCGCGGCACGCAAGGCTTTGCGACTCGCCGCCACGCGATGAAAATCGAGGTTGCACTTGAGGTTAGATGACACGCTTGACCAGCCTGCATGGCCATGTTCGCCCAGTCTGCAATCCTGGTGACGAGACGTGTCTTGTCTAATTTGGCGGCATTCTGGCGCGGATGCGCAGCTGCGCCGATCAGGAGAAGTCGGCGGCCGGGTGTCTGAAGCCGTTCATTCGAAAGCTCGACGGACGGTCCGCTCGGGCTTGCCGTACGGGCTGTCAGCCCACTTCGCCATGTCCACTGCACGCGCCTCGATGAGCTCGCACCAGAGGCAGCTGAGCTCCGCGCGCCCTTTGGCCGAGAGCATCGGAATGAGGCCATGGCCACAGCCAGCGCAACATTTGACGTGATTCATCGTTCTCTCCGCGACCTTACGCATTCAGGACCGACATTGTTGCTCGCGAAGCTTGCGCGGGCGCTATGAAGGCGCGGGAACGCCTGCGGCGGGGGTGCTCGTGCCCGAGATCGTCGCGTCTGCGATCCAGCGCGACACGGCGGCGATGTCTTCCGCATTGTCGCGGAAGGCGCGAAGCTGGAATTCGGCCGAGCTGCCGCGTTCGACGATGGTGCGACAGTGTTCGACCTCGGCCATGCAGTTCAGCGCGGCGGCGTCTTCGGCGATGTCCTCGATCACACGGGAGAGCAGCTCGGAGATCTCGACCGGCCCGTCCTTGGAGGCAAAGATGCAATCGGTGCCGTAGCGCTGGGCGCGCCATTTGTTTTCCACCGCAATTGCGCGTTCGACCGCGGTGACCTCTTTCGAGAGATGAGGTCGCAGGTAGAGATAGCGGGTCAGGCAGCGATAGAGCGAGGCAATGGCAACGGCGTCGTCGACGAAGGTGCAGGTATCGGGCGCACGCAGCTCGAGGGTCGGGTGCTTCATCGAGGGGCGCATGGCCCACCAGATGTGACTTTCATCGGGGATGACGCCCGAGCGCTGCAACGCGCCGACATATTCGTCGTAATCCTGCCGGCTCTCGAATAATTCGGGCAGGCCAGTGCGCGGCAGCTCGGAATAGGCGGCGAGCCGATAGCCCTTCAGTCCGGTCTTGTGTGAATTCCAGAACGGGGAGGAGGCCGACAGGGCGATGAACAAGGGCAGATGCGGCAGCATCGCTCGCATCACCGCCATGCGCTTTTCGGGATCGGGCAACTGGACGTGCACGTGCATGCCGCACATCAGGTTGCGGTGGCCGATGCTGCGCAGATCCTCAATCATCTCCTCGTAGCGTGGCTTAGGGCTCGGCTGCGACATGCGCCAGACCGCGGTCGGGTGCGTGCCGCAGGCCATGATCACGAAGCCGTATTGTGCCGCGACGTTTGCGACTTCGCGACGCAGGAAGCGAAGCTCTTCGCGCGCGTCGGCGACGTCGACATGCACGTTGGTGGCGACCTCGAGCTGCGACTGTAACATCTCCCGCATCGCCTGGCCGCCTGTCGACCAATTCGCAGATTCGAATAGCTCATTGGGGGTCTGGATCGCGACCTCCAGGCTGCGGCGATCGGCGAGGAAGTATTCCTCCTCGATACCGAACGAATATTCCGCAGCCTTGCCGCGTCCGCCGGCCGAGCGAATGACGAGGTGCTGCCTGTCCTCGGAGGAATCGAGCCGCAGCAGTTTCAAGACGTCTGACGCCAATGTCATCGTGCCACCCGGCCAAGGTATTTACCCGCGGGCGATAATCCTTCTGGCAGGAGCGGGTTCCGCGTCGACCTCACTGGAAATGGCAAGATCGAACGGAACAATTTTCGCGCTCTCGGACGCACGTGCGACCAGCGCGTGATTCGCGGGCACTTCCGTCCAGTCTGTTTCCTTGTCGAACGGCTCGGAGACGACGATGACTTGGCCGCCAGCCTCGCGGAAATAGAGCGTGTTGGCGGCATCGTTGACCGCAACCCGGAAGGCATAGAGATCCCGGCCGTTGGCGAGGGCGCTGGTGAAGCGTAGCCGCTCACGAAGCTCGCCTTCGTTGACGAGGCCGACGAGGGCTCGCAGCACGCGATGCGTTGCGCCGAGCGGATCGGCGTCGAGACCCGCGCCCATCATGGCGAGAAACACGGCTTCCGAATCGGTCGTGCCTGTCCGCGAGGGGTAGTAGGCATCGGGGATCAGCGCCTCGACCTTGCGCCGTAGGCGATTCCAGCTGCCGACGAAACCATTGTGCATGAACATCCACTGGCCGCAGGCAAAGGGATGGCAGTTCTGCCGCGTCACTGCCGTGCCGGTGGCGGCGCGCACATGGGCGAAGAACAGATGCGAGCGCAAATGGCGGCAGAGGTAGCGGAGATTTTCGTCCGACCAAGCGGGGCGTGTTTCACGATAAAGACCAGGCTCCGGATGCTCACCGTACCAGCCGAGACCAAAGCCGTCGCCATTCGAGCCCGCCGTCGACTGGAGCGAGCGGATGCTTTGCGCGATGAGCGAATGCTCGGGCTCGGTGACATAGGGCTCGAAGGACGTGGTCTCGCCCCGGTATGCGATCCAGCGGCACATAGGAATTCCGTCAGGAGATGCTTGCTGAAATGTATCAACGAACCTGACAGGACGATGGTTCCCGACAGCGAGTGTCGGGAACCAAGTGGCTACTAAACCGGAACCGGAATCAATGGCGCAACCTCGCGATCACCAGCGTTCTCGCTCGCTGCGAGACCTTGCGCGACGCCGACACGGTCAGCCTCGGGACGGTTCTGGCTCATCTTGCGCTTGCCTTCGAACCGCACGACGGGAATCCGCACGCCGACGATTCCGCGCAGCTGAGTTGCGATGAAATCTTCGGGGGCATCGGTAACGGCCCACGGCTTTGCACGCGATCCTTCATGCCTATTCGTGAGCCGCGTCACGGCGTCGAGCAGGCGCTCGGGCTCCTGGAAGAATTCGACCGGGCCGTAGGCATGCACCGCGACGTAGTTCCAGGTCGGCACGACCTTTTCGGTTTCCTGCTTGGTCGCGTACCAGGACGGCGTCACATAGGCGTCGGGACCGCTGAAGATCGCCAGCGCATCTCCGATCGGCGGCAGTTTCCATTGCGGGTTGGCTTTCGCCACATGTCCGTACAGCACGCCATGTTCGCCTTCGCTCTCGTCGAGAAGCAGCGGCAGCGGCGTGGCGACGGGGCCTTCGCTGGTGGCCGTGACCAGGCTGGCGAGGCGGGCGCCGCGAATGGTCGCTCGGATGCTCTCGATGTCGTCCTTGAAGGCGGGAGGGATGTACATGTCTATCTCCGGTGTTGCTCTGGAGATAGCCGGAATCTGGCCTGTAAGAAACTGCCAGTTATCGTCTATTTGATCAGTCCAGTTTGGCGACGGCTTGTGCGAGAAGCCTGCAGCCGCGCTCGATCTGTGCCACCTCCAATGCCGAATAGCCCATGACGAGGCCGACCGTCTTCCGCGGTCGGCGAGGTCCGACGAACAGCGCAGAGACGGAATAGATGCCGACGCCCTTTGCATGGGCCGCCTTGATCAACGCGTCCTCTCGCTTCTGCGGCAGGTCGTCGAACCACGCCACGATGTGCAGGCCGGCGGCCGTGCCCTCGATCCGGACGCGGTCCCCGAACCTGCGGCGAAGCGCGTCGAGCAGCGCCCGCTGGCGTTCGGCGTTGCGCCGGCGCACGCGCCTGATGTGGCCGTCATAGGCGCCGCTTTCCAGCATCGACGCGAGAGCGTCCTGTTCGATCAGCGGCGTGTGCCGGTCCATGATCTGCTTGGCGGCGGCGATCAGGGATCGCAGGGCGGAGGGCACCACCAGAAAGCCGATCCGCAAGGTCGGCGAGAGCGTCTTGGAGACGGTGCCGAGATAGATCACATTGCCGCCGCCTTCCAGCGCGTGCAGCGGCGGGATCGGCTTGGTATCGTAGCGATACTCGCTGTCGTAATCGTCCTCGATCACGTAGGCGTCGTTTGCCCTGGCCCAGGCGAGCAATTGGTGCCGGCGGCCGATCGGCATGACGCCGCCGAGCGGATATTGGTGCGACGGCGTGACATAGGCGAGGCGGGCTTCGACGCCATCGAGCCGCGCTGTCTCCAGTCCGTCCACGTCGACGGGAATCGGGATCGCCTCGGCGCCCGTTGCTGCGAAAGTATGCCGCGCCATCTGGTAGCCGGGATCCTCCATCACGAAGCGGTCGCCGGCATCGAGCAGCAGGCGCGCGCAGATGTCGAGGCCCTGCTGCGAGCCGTTCACGACCACGATCTGATCGACCTCGCAGCGGACGCTACGCGACCGCCACAGATAGCCTTGAAGCGCGGTCCGCAGCCGCAGCGCTCCGCAGGGATCGTCATAGGCCAGCCGTTCGGGCTTGCGCGCCATCGCAGCGGTCACGGCCTTTTTCCATGCCAGTACCGGAAATCCGACGGCGCGAGCTCGCCATAGCGGAAGTTCGCGACGAGCCCGCGCGGCGGCTCAGACCAGCGCGGCGGGTCTTGAAGCAACCGGCTCCCGAAGGCCGACAGCCGCACCTTCCGCGCCGACGGCCGCGACACTACGCGCGTGCGTCCTCGCTCGACGACGGCGCGAGCCACACGCGGTCGCGCGCCATGGCGTGTCTCGATGAAGCCTTCGGCGGCGAGCTGTTCGTAGGCGATCGTGACGGTCGAGCGCGCCACGCCCATCTCACCGGCCAGCGCGCGGGAGGACGGCAGCACCCCGTCGATCCCATACACCCTGGCCAGGATCTGATCTCTCAAAGCCTCGTAGATCTGGCGCGCGCCCATGCGGTCGGGATTGGTCTTCATCTGGATCATCCACATTCCGAACCGGCATTCGCCCGGGCGGACGATGTCGGAATGTGGTTCTAATCCCGTTCGCCGAGAGTTTCGACGTAAGCCTTGCCGTAGGGATGAAAATGCTCCCTGCGGCCCTGGTCCCACAGTGCCCTGAGGCCGGGCGCCGCGATGTCCCAATCCGGCCGGCACTTCATGCCGACTGCCCTGAGGTCCTGGCGGAGCTCTTCGACGGTTGGACGGCCGAAGAACCAGTAGCCGTTGTAGATCTTGTGAATGACGACGCCGGGCTCGAGCACGATCACGTGCGGAATCATCGGATTATGGACGGGGTCGGTGTATTCGGCGATGTCGAGATCCTTCTGAACGAGGCGCCGCGAATCCGAGAGAAAGGGCCAGTGCGCTCCGACGCCGCTGCGATATTCGCTGGTCTGGGTGATGTTGTCGGTCGTGATCGTGACCATCCGGCAATAGCCCACCTCCATCTCGCGATGGAGTTGCAGCAAGCCTTCGGCCTGGCGACGATCCTTGGGACAAAATCCGCCGCGGCCGAGCACGAGCACCATTGGATCGCCCGCCTGCAGTTCGGAGAGCTTCCGGTGCTTGCCGGTGTGGTCGCTGAGTTCGTAATCCGGGAAGGTTACTCCCGGCATCATGTCAGGTCGCATTGCGCTCTCCCACTTTTACAGATCAACCACGACGTCGTTTCGGGGTCGTGAGCAGCACATCAGGACATTGCCGTCCGCCGGCGGATCGAGCGGATCCGGCGCATAGTCAACCGTCCCCGCGATCAACCCGCTCTCGCAATTGTGGCAGACGCCGGTCCGGCACGACCAGCGCACGGGGACGTCGCACGCCTCGGCCAATTCCAGCAGGCTGGCATAGGATGGTCCCCAGCGGACATTGAGGCCACTCCGGGCGAACGAAACCATCGGGCCGGGGCCGGGGGCACCGATCGGCGGGTGCGCCCGCTTCTGCGGGGAGGACGCTATGCCGGGCGTCAAGGACGGTCCGGCGCCGAACAATTCGGTGTGAATGCGATCCGGTGCGACGCCCAACGTGGTGAGGCCAGCTTTCAGATCGTTCATGAAACCTGCCGGTCCGCACAGATAGAAATCGCCGTCACGCGGCACGCTCAGGGTCTGGAGCAGGCGTGCGTCGAGATGTCCGGCTGTGTCGAACGCCACATTGAGACGATCGTCCGGGTCAGGCGCGCTGTAGCAGACGTGGCTATGGTGACGAGAGAGCCCACCTAGCAATTCGCGCGCCTCGGCGGCGAACGCATGTTCGCGGCCATTGCGAGCGCCGTGCAGCCACCACACGTCCCGCGTCGTCGCTTCGGCGGCGAGCGCGTGAAGCATTGCGAGCAAAGGGGTGACGCCGATGCCGGCGCTCAACAGGATGACGGGGCGTGCATCTTGCCGGAGCGTGAAACTGCCGCGTGGCGCGCCTAGTTGCACGGCAGCGCCGGCCAGCAGCTCGTCGGCAATGTAACGGCTGGCGGCGCCGTGAACTTCGCGCTTGATGCTGACGCGATAGGACGCGGCATCGGCGCCGCTCGACAGCGAATAGCTGCGTGTCATCGCCTGCGCACCGGAGGGCTCGAGCTTGATGACGACGAATTGACCGGGCAGGGCGGCCGCCACGGGATGTCCGTCGGCGGGTTCGAGGATCAGCGACGTCACGTTGCCCCTTTCGGCGATCTTTCGCGCCACGCGAAAGGAGCGGAATCCGCGCCAGGCCGGAGCTGGGCTCGCCGCCGGCCCAACCCCGGCGTTTCCCGCGGTCTTGTTGTCCTTCTGCTGCTCGAGCAGCGCCTCGAAAGAACGGCGCCAGCCGCGGCTCAGCGCGGGAATCCGCAGCGCGCGCTCCAGGCGCTCGCGCGGATGAGGCGGCAGGTAAAGCAGCGCATTGATCTCGAACACGCTCATGCGCTCGGGTCCCACAGCGATCTGTGTGATCTCGTCACCGGCTTCGACGTCGCCTTCCTCGATCACACGGAAATAGAATCCGGGCCGCCCGTGCCTGACGAGCAGCGCGGCCATGTCCGGCTCGTCCATGCGAATGCCGAGACGGTAGCAGGTGACGCGCGGCTGCGTCACTTCGAACACCGCGGAGCCGATCCTGTAGCGGTCTCCGATGCACACGTTGGTGTCGGCGAGGCCCTCGACCGTAAAGTTCTCGCCGAACTGGCCATGAACGAGGTTCGATCGACCCAGATGCTCCTGCCAGTACCGATAGGATTCATCCTGATAGACGAATACGGCACGATGTTCGCCGCCATGACCGGCCGTATCGCCCTGGCCGTCGCCATCGATGTTGAGCCGGCGCACCCTGCGCGGGCCTGTGACCTGTGCCTTCCAGATGCCGGTGTGGACGGTCCGACCCTGCCAAGCGACGTCGCGCGGCAGGCCGACATTGACCGAAAGCAGACGTGCCATTGCGTGTTCCCGATCTGGCTGCGCGGTTCTGCCGTCATCATTGCATCGGATGGGGTTTTTGGCTCGTTAGTCGTTGTTAGACGTTGCGAGCAAGCCTTGCCACCGGCGGCCCTGAGGCCAATTTGAAATGCGTAACGTAAACGCAGTCGGTACAACGGGAGATCACGATGGATGATCAGGGCAAGCTGGCCGCGCTCCAGCGCCATTGGGATGCTTCGGATGCGAACGATTTCGAGGCCGAGCACGACATCTATCGCGAGGACGCGGTGCTCGACTATCCGCAGTCCGGCGAGCGCATCCGCGGTCGCAGGAAGATTCAAGAGAGCCGGTTCGTGCAGCCGAACAAGAAGCGCTTCACGGTTCGGCGGATCGTCGGCAGTAACGATCTCTGGGTGAGCGAATTCGTGCTGACCTATGACGGGGTGCCGTCTTACGTCGTGAGTATCATGGAATTCCGCGACGACCTCGTGGCGCACGAGACGCAATATTTCGGCGACAGGTTCGAGCCGTCGCCCTCGCGGGCGCATCTTGTCGAGCAGGTGGGGTAGGCTGAGTGCTCCGCACTCCGCTGTCATTCCCCGCGCAGGCGGGGAATCCAGTACGCTGCGGCTTCTCGACAAACTACGGACGTCTCGGAGTACTGGATCGCCCGCCTGCGCGGGCGATGACAGTAAAAGACATGATCGCAGGTGCGGAGCGCGCAGAACTGCTTAGCCAATGTGGAAACACGGAACCCGATGCGGCGGCTGGTCGCAGTCGCGTCGTCTTGATTTCTACAGCCCCATCTTTATGTGTGAAACGAACAAGAATCCGGGCCCCTCTGGCGAGGAAGTCGACGCTGTCGGCAAAACCTCGTGATGTCGGATGACCTGTCCCGCGCGAATGCGATGGATCGGCCGATCGTCGGGCCTTCTTGAGAGTCTCTCCGACCGAATCGTCCCCATCGCAGCTCCGTGCGGTCTTTCGCAAGATAAGGGAGCAACGATGTCCGACGCCAAGCATTCAAATCCGATCGAAATCGAGATCACCGAGCCGTCCAGCCTGAACGAGCAGGCTGCGGTGGCACTGGTGATCGTCGGCGCGCTGGTTGCCGTCGCCGACCGGCAAGTTTCGCCGGTCGAACGCGACGAGGTCGTCCGGTTCATCCGGGATCGCAAGCTGGCGCCGCATATCTCGGACGACCGGCTCTACGCGATGTTCGACGAGCTTGCTGAACGACTCGAGGAGCCGGATTTCGCCAATGTGGTGATCGAGAATTTGCGTCCGGTTTCAGACCTGCCGCTGTCGGCTCATTTGATGGAACTGTCGGAGCGCGTCGCGGCCGCAGACGAGGACGTGCATCCCCACGAAGTGCAGGCTATCAAGCTGTTGCGTCTGCTGACGCTGGTGCTGCCGCGCGCAAAGCAGGTGACGCCGGGTGCAGTGCGCGCCGAACAGCGCATCGCCGCCGAGGAGTAAGCATGAGCGTAGTTTCGGACGAGGATAAGACAGGGACTGCGGGCGCTAGCGGCCAGATGGCTGGCGGCGACCCGCGCCTCGACAAGCTTGTCCGTCGCCTGCCGCCGCGCATGGGCGACACCGTCACCTATCTGCTCAAGCCATCCAGCCGCTGGGTGAGAATCCCTTCGGGTGCGCTGCTGATTGTCGGCGGCGTGCTCTCCTTCCTGCCGGTGCTCGGCGTCTGGATGCTACCGCTCGGCCTCGCTTTGCTCGCGGAAGACGTGCCCGCGCTGCGCTCCGGGCGCGCCAAGGTTCTGGATTGGGTAGAGCGGAAGAAGCCGCACTGGCTCGATCCGTCCGCACTGAAAAATGACCAATCATGACTGAATTCATCACCACCGAAGCGCTGACCGCGCTGCTTCAGGTCGTCCTGATCGACCTCGTGCTCGCCGGCGACAACGCCGTCGTCATCGGCCTTGCCGCAGCCGGCCTCCCGGCCGATCAGCGCCGGCGCGCCATCGTCGTCGGCATCATCGCCGCCACCGCCCTGCGCATCGTCTTTGCCGGCGTCGCGACCCAGCTTCTGCAAGTGATCGGGCTATTGCTCGCCGGCGGCGTGCTGCTGCTCTGGGTGTGCTGGAAGATGTGGCGGGAGCTGCGCGAGCAGTCCGCGCATGCGAACGAGCTCGCGTTCAGCCATGGCGGCAGCAGCGCTGCGCCTGCGTCCCGAAAGACCTTCAGGCAGGCGGCGGTGCAGATCGTCGCCGCCGACGTCTCGATGTCGCTCGACAACGTGCTCGCGGTCGCGGGCGCTGCGCGCGAGCATCCCTACATCCTCGCGTTCGGCCTGCTGTTGTCGGTCGCGCTGATGGGCGTCGCCGCCGATTTGCTCGGCCGCGTGCTCCAGAAGCAGCGCTGGATCGGCTATGTCGGCCTCGCCATCATCGTTTACGTCGCCTTCGAGATGATCTATCGCGGATCGCTCGAGCTCGCGCCTGTGATCGCGAGTCTCTGAGGCAACGCGCCTGTCCATCATCCGGAGTGATCAATGACGTCGGAACCCAAAGCACCTTCGGCGGATTCCGTGCCGGCGCCGCAAATCGGCCCGTTTGCCCAACTCATCTTTGGCTCGCGCTGGCTGCAGGTCCCGCTTTATGTCGGCCTCATCGTCGCGCAGGCCGTCTATGTGCTGCTGTTCCTGAAGGAGCTCTGGCACCTGGTCGTGCACTCGTTCGACGCCAGCGAGCAGCAGATCATGCTGGTCGTGCTCGGGCTGATCGACGTCGTGATGATCTCGAACCTGCTGGTGATGGTGATCGTCGGCGGTTACGAGACCTTCGTCTCGCGCCTGAACCTCAGCGGTCATCCGGACGAGCCGGAATGGCTCAGCCACGTCAATGCCAGCGTGCTCAAGATCAAGCTTGCGATGGCGATCATCGGCATCTCCTCGATCTCGCTGCTCAGGACCTTCATCGAGGCGGGCAATCTCGGCACGACGCGGAGCAATTTCACCGAGAGCGGCGTGATGTGGCAGGTGCTGATCCACCTGACCTTCATCATCTCCGCGATCGGCATCGCCTGGGTCGACCGCCTCGGCGATAGCGGCCAGCGCAAGGGGGTCGGCCACGGCTGAACGTCAGACCGTCGGCGTTTGATCAGGCGATCTGCGGATGCGCCGCGTTTTCCCGCCGCTCGCGCTCGCCCAGTTCGCGCACCAGCTCCTGGAGGAAGGATTCCGTGTAAGCGGGGAGGGTGCGCTCGGCGCGAACGTAGATGCCGAGATCTGACCACACCGGGCTGCCGGCATTGTCGAGCGGCAGGAAGACGAGCCGGCTGTCGCGCGACAGCCTGCTGATGCCGAGCTGGGTCTGGAAGGCGACGCCGACGCCGCGCGCCGCGAGCTCGCGCATGAGGTCGATCGAGTTGGCCTGGATGGCCGGCTCCGGTGTCTCGGAGAGCTGCGCGATCAGCGGCTGGAGCAGATGATAGATCGACAGCTCCGGCAGCGCGTGGATGACGGGAAAGGCGAGACATTGGGGCAGCGTGACCGTCTTGCCGCGCGCCAGTGGATGCTCGCGCGCGACGACCGCGCCCAGGCGAAACCGTTTCAAGGCGACCTGGCGCAGGTCCGGCGGATGCCGCAGCGCCATGGCGATGCCGATGTCGGCCTCGCCGCGGCTCAGGGCCTCCAGCACGTCCGACGATCCCTTCACCTCGGTGGTGAAGCTGACGCGCCGGGCGCGGCCGCGATGGGAGGCTATCAGGTCGGGCAGCACCGACTCCGTGAGCGACTCGATGCAGGCAATGCTGACGGTGCCGTGCCAAGTCCCCGCCAGGGATGCGACGTCCGAGCGGAAGCGGTCGAGGTCCTGGAGCACGTTCATGACGTGCCGGGCCAACATCTCGCCGACCGTCGTCAGCGTCAGGCCGCGCGCATTGCGCTCGAACAAGGGTGACCCAACCTCCTGTTCAAGCTTGAGAATCTGGCGGCTTACGGCCGACGAGGCAACGTTCAGCATGCGCGCAGCGGCCCGGATCGAGCCGGTGCGGCGGACGGCGTGGAAGTACTGGATGGCTGGTGAGTGAAATCGCATGGGACCCCCGGCCGGACTATAGCCGTTGCCGAAACGGCATCAACGTGTACGAAATTCTGTGCTTTTCGAGTGCGCTCCTCCCACCTAGGTTCGCCGCCGGCTTGGCCGGTCCTGTCGGGCCGTCATGCCATGCGCAACGAGGCGCCAGGGGATCCCGGGTGGACGAGAACATTGTTTGCGAGGTCGCGCCGGACACGCGTCTGGTCGATCGCCGTCGCGCGGCGGCCTATGTCGGCGTGACCGCCGGACGCTTCGAGCAGCTGGTGCGCGACAGCGTCGTGCCACCGCCGGTCATGGTGGACAACAAGCGGCGCTGGCCGCTCGCGTTGCTCGACGTTGCGAAGGACGCGGTTGTCGCCAGCAGCATGCCGTGCCTGCCGCAGGTGATGGTCGAGATTGCGCAGGACGCGCGTCCCTGCGAACGGGCCCCCGCACCAGCCTCGCACGAACTGCCGGATAAAAACTGGTTCGAGCAGCGCGCGCGGTTCGTTCAGCGCGTGCGCCGGTCGCTGCTGTCGGGCAACGAGATACGGCTCTTGCGCGAGTTCAAGCTGCTCAGGCAGAACCAGATCAGCATGTTCGGCTATTACGGCAGTTTCGAAGCCCTGATGGTGCGCGGCTACATCGTCGAGCTCGCGCGAAAGCCGCCGTCGAGCCGTCCGCTGGTGACGTACCGGCTGACC
This sequence comes from Bradyrhizobium sp. 17, assembly GCF_023073515.1. Lineage (NCBI taxonomy): Bacteria > Pseudomonadati > Pseudomonadota > Alphaproteobacteria > Hyphomicrobiales > Nitrobacteraceae > Bradyrhizobium > Bradyrhizobium sp. 17. The sequence continues at coordinate 72,128 of NZ_JADPJQ010000130.1, forward strand.
GCGCAGGGCGAGCGGGTCATGTCGGCGCTCAAGGGCGAGCCGGCGATCTGACCGGCGCGGAAGGCGATGGCATCCTCCGGCATCATCGCACGGCGTGCATCTCCAGAAACGCCTTCACGCCGGTGACGGTGCCCGTGTCCGACGGCACATAACCGGGCAGGGTGGCGACGGCTGCGCGAAAATCGGCGCTGCGGACGATCTCCAGGATGCGTTGCATCGGCCCGGTGTCCAGGAACGCGCGCTTGCAGACGAAGAAATAATCCTCGGTCAGGAGCCGGATGAAATCGAGGCCGAAATGCCGGGCGGCGGCTTCGACGCCGAAGCTCGCATCAGCCATGCCGCTCGCGACATAGGCTGCGACCGCGGCGTGGGTGAATTCGATCTGCTGCGCGCCGTTGATCCTGCTCTCGTCGATGCCGTTTGCCGCAAGCAGTTGGTCGAACAGAAGCCGCGTGCCGGAATCGTGGTCGCGGTTGACGAAGCGGACTTTGGGTCCGGTGAGATCACCAAGCGAAGCAATGCGCAGCGGATTGCCGCGCGCGACCATCAATCCCATTTCGCGTGTGACGAAGCTGATGATGCGATCCTCGCGCGGATCGAGCAATTCGCGCGCAGCCTTGATGCCCTGGGCGCGCAGCGCGCCGTGCGGCAGATGCAGGCCGGAGAGATCGCAGGCGCCCTGCGCCAGCGAGACCAGCGAATGCTGGTTGCTGACATAGCGCAGATCGACGCCGATGCCGGGCTCGCGGTCGAGGAATTCGCGCAGTTTTGCGACCGCAAAACCGTGGCTGGCATGCACGCGGATCACCGACGGGCGCTGCTCGAGGAACGGCTTGATCTCGCTCGCCAGCTCCTGTGCCAGATTCTCAAGCTGAGGTCCGAGCCGGGCCTGCATGCGCTCGCCCGCCCACACCAGCCGCTCGCCGAACGGCGTGAGTTTCGAGCCCTTGCCGCGCTGGGTTTCCACCAGCGGCGTGCCGAAGAACTCCGACCATTGCTCGATCAGATTCCAGACATGGCGATAGGAGAGGTGCGCATCCTTGGCCGCGCTGGTGATCTTCCCGGTTCTCCTGATCTCGTTGAGGACGCCAAGCATGATGACGGCGGTGCGCGGATTGCCCTCCCGGCGAAACCGCCAGACGGCCTCGATCTCGATCTGAAGCATTGGTCCTCCCTATGAACTACATTTCATATGACCGCGGTCCATTTGCAATCCATATCATATTTACTCCCGTCCACAGGCGCCTAGTCTGGTATACCAGAACTGGAGGAATATGATGTCTGTTGCATATGACTTTGCACACTCGCCGGCCACCGAGTTCATGTCCCGGCCGCAGCATCTGCTGATCGACGGTCGCCGCGTCCCGGCGAGCTCCGGTCGCACATTCAACTCGCTCAATCCGGCCACCGGGCAGGTCATCGCCATCGTCGCCGAAGGCAACGAGGCCGATGTCGATCATGCAGTAGCGGCCGCGCGCCGGGCCTTCGAAGGCCCCTGGCGCACGATGCGGGCGTCCGAGCGCGGCCAGATCCTGCTACGCTGGGCAGACCTGCTCAAGGCTCACGCCGAGGAGATCATCGAACTCGAGTCGATCGATGCGGGCAAGCCGATCGCCGCGACATCGCGGCAGGATTTTCCGGCCGCCGTCGACACGCTGATCTACTACGCCGGTTGGGCCGACAAGATCAGCGGCGACGTCGTGCCCGTGCGCGATGATGCCCTGACCTACACCGTGCGCGAGCCGGTCGGCGTGGTCGCGGCGATCGTGCCCTGGAATTTCCCGCTGATGATCGGGATGTGGAAGCTCGCGCCGGCGCTGGCCTGCGGGTGCACCATCGTGATGAAGCCGGCCGAGCTGACCTCGCTGTCGGCGCTACGCATCGCCGAGCTCGCGCTCGAAGCCGGCCTGCCGGCGGGCGTCTTCAACGTCGTCACTGGCCCCGGCCGCGTCGTCGGCGACGCGCTGGTCAATCACCCTGACGTCGACAAGGTCACCTTCACCGGCTCTCCCGGTGTCGGGCGGGGAATCATGAAGGGCGCCGCAAGCAACTTCAAGCGCATCTCGCTCGAGCTGGGAGGCAAGTCGGCCAACGTCATTTTCGACGATGCCGATCTCGAAGCCGCATCGAAAGCTGCGGCTTCCGGCATCTTCTTCAATGCGGGCCAGGTCTGCTCGGCCGGCTCCCGCGTGCTGGTGCAGGAGAAGGCCTATGACGAGGTCGTCGAGCGGCTGGCGGCGCGCGCAAAGTTGCTCAGGATCGGCGACCCGCTCGACCGCAAGACGGTGCTCGGTCCCGTCATCTCCGAGAAGCAGATGAAGTCGGTCCTCGATTATGTCGACATCGGCCGGAAGGAGGGCGCGACCCTCGTCACCGGTGGCGAGAAGGTCGGCGATCGCGGCTACTTCATCAGCCCCGCGGTGTTCGCGAATGTCGCGCACGAGATGCGGATCTCGCAGGAAGAGATCTTTGGCCCGGTCGTCAGTGTCATCAAGTTCAAGGACGAGGCCGACGCTTTGCGGATTGCCAACGGCACGGCTTACAGTCTCGCCGCCGGCGTCTGGAGCCGCGACATCGGCAAGCTGCAGCGCTTCGCCAAGCGAGCGCGCGCGGGCACAGTCTGGATGAACACCTATGGCTATACCGACGTGCGGCTGCCCTGGGGCGGCGAGCGCGACTCCGGCCTCGGCCGCGAGCACGGCACCGCCGCGCTAGACAATTTCACCGAGCCCAAGGCGGTCTGGATGAATCTGGCCGTTTGATACCTCCCGAGCGGCCAAGCCTGGAGCCCGCCTGACCACCCGTGGAGGCGGGCTCTTTTTCGAGATCGATAAAATTGTCTGCATTCCGCTCAGCTGCGGCAAACCGTGCGGACAAGAACCGCGCGGCCTTAAACCCCGGCTTTGGAACCGGCGTGCATCCTGCCTGCAAAAGGGTGGGGCATCAGCATGTCAGTTCTCAGGGAGGTCGTCGTCGCAATCGCGGGAGTCTACGCACTTCTGTTTGCGTGCGACGCAATGTTCGGGATCGGCGAGGCGCGCTTCGACGACGTTTATTACAGCGCCAGCTTCTATGCGCCGCGGCCGAAGGAGTTTCGTTTCGCCGGCGATACGCCGCCGGCGGTCCGCGTCAGCGAGGCGTTTGCGCAATTCGCGCCGGGCGAAGCCAAGCCGAACAAGCGCTACTCGTCGCTGACCACGATCCTCCGGTAAGCACTGTCTATTCTCCCTGGATCCATTCCGCGACGCCACGCCACAATGTGTCGCGATGTTCGGGGTGGAAGAAGCCGAAATGGCCAATCGCCTTGGCGCCGACGTCGGACGGCTTCACGTTGATTACCTCCGGCTTGATTGCGGTGAATCCGCTCGCAAGCAGCTCGACCGCGGGCCGCGTCGCCCAGGGATCGTCGGAGAAGCAGAGTGTGCGCAACTCGCCCTTGAACCTGGCGAAATTCTCCAGCGCCGGCAGCTTTGAATCGAAGAGATAACGGGGGCTCGAGACCCACTCGGCCCATTGCAGGAAGACGCCCTTGGGCAGATCCTCGCCGATGCCGGCCCAGCCCGGCGCGTAACCGAGCGCGTGGACGAGCGGCACGCCGACAAAATTCATGAAGGCGAAGACGCGGTATTTTTCCGGCGACGTCATCAGCCGCCAGGTCGCCGCCTGCGAGGCCACGAACGCGGCGCGCGAGATGTCCGCGTTGTTCGCGATCAGCCCGAGCGCCTGGCCGCCAAAGGAGTGCCCGACATAGGCCAAGGGCAGAGTGTGGTAGCGCTCGCGCATCCAGTGCACTGCGGCGGTGACATCGAGCGCGGCCCAGTCCGACATCGAGGCCTTGAAGCCGACCAGCGATTTCGGTTGGTTGTAGCCAACCATCGCCGGCAGCCGGGAGTCGCCGATGCCCCGATAGTCGTAGGTCAGGACTGCGCAGCCGCGATGGGCGAGATAGGAGGCAAAGCCGCGATAGATTTTTCGCGGGACGGCAGTCGCCGAATTGACCAACACGGCATGACGTTTGGTGCCGCGGGGCAGGAATAGCGTGCCAGCCAGCGCATACCCGTCGGTCGCCGGGAAGCTGATCTCGTCGATGAAAACGTCGTCCAGTGCCGCGTCCATGGACCGAAGGTATCTGCCAGTTTCCAAGCCGTTTCCCAGCAAATGCGAATTTGGCTTTCCCCGCAAGGCTTTGCAGTGCCAGACGGATTTCAACTGGCGGCCGGTGGCCAGCCTGTGTATAAGGCGACCCTCGCAACCCACAGATCAGGTTGTGCTTTTTGCTTCACGGAGAGATTGCGATGTCCGAGCGGTGGACGCCCGAGTCCTGGCGCAGCAAGCCGGTGCTACAGGTGCCCGATTATCCCGACGCCAAGGCCCTGGCCGACGTCGAGGCGCAGCTTGCGACCTTTCCCCCGCTGGTGTTCGCGGGCGAGGCGCGCAATCTGAAGAAGGCGCTGGCGCGGGTCGCGGCCGGAGAGGCCTTCCTGCTGCAGGGCGGCGACTGCGCCGAGAGCTTTGCCGAGCACGGCGCCAACAACATCCGCGACTTCTTTCGCGTGCTGCTCCAGATGGCGGTGGTACTGACCTATGCCGGCGCCGTCCCGGTGGTGAAGGTCGGGCGCGTCGCCGGCCAGTTCGCAAAGCCGCGCTCCTCGCCGATGGAGAAGATCGACGGGGTCGAGCTGCCGAGCTATCGCGGCGACATCGTCAACGACATCGCCTTCACCAAGCAAGCGCGCGTCCCTGATCCGCAGCGCCAGCTGATGGCCTATCGCCAGTCGGCCGCGACGCTGAACCTGCTGCGTGCGTTCGCGACCGGCGGTTACGCCAATCTCGGCAGCGTGCATCAGTGGATGCTCGGCTTCCTCAAGGACAGTCCGCAGTCCCGTCGCTACAAGGAATTGGCCGACCGCATCTCCGATGCGCTCAACTTCATGCGCGCCTGCGGCCTCGATCTCGAGGCCCATCCCGAGCTGCGCGCCACTGATTTCTACACCAGCCACGAGGCCCTGCTGCTCGGCTACGAGCAGGCCATGACCCGGGTCGATTCCACCACCGGCGACTGGTACGCGACCTCGGGCCACATGATCTGGATCGGCGACCGCACCCGCCAGCTCGACCACGGCCATATCGAATATTTCCGCGGCATCAAGAATCCGATCGGGCTCAAATGCGGCCCGTCGCTCAAGCCCGACGAACTGCTGAAGCTGATCGACGTGCTCAATCCCGACAACGAACCGGGCCGGCTGACGCTGATCGGCCGCTTCGGTTCCGACAAGATCGGCGAGCATCTGCCGAACATGATCCGCGCCGTAAAGCGCGAGGGCAAAGTGGTGGTCTGGTCGTGCGATCCCATGCACGGCAACACCATCACCTCGACGTCGGGTTACAAGACGCGCCCCTTCGACCGCATCCTGTCCGAGGTGAAGTCGTTCTTCGCGATCCACGCCGCGGAAGGCACCCATGCCGGCGGCGTGCATCTGGAGATGACCGGCCAGGACGTCACCGAGTGCCTCGGCGGCGCCCGCGCGATCACTGACGAGGATCTCAACGACCGCTATCACACGGTCTGTGATCCCCGGCTCAATGCCGAGCAATCCATCGATATGGCTTTCCTGGTCGCAGAACTGCTCAAGCAGGAACGCGCCGGCAAGGTCAGGCCGATGCCGGTCGCAGCGGGGCTCTGAGACCTTGCTGCGAATCTGGAAGGCCACGATCAATTCCCGTAACGGTCTGGCCTTTGCGTTCCGCTCGGAGCAGGCCGTCCGCGAGGAAATCGTTGCGCTCCTCTTGTCGCTGCCGCTCGCGTGGTTCGTCGGCGCGACCGCGATGCGGGCGGTCGAGCTGATCTGCGCGGTCGCGTTCGTGCTGGTGGTCGAGCTGCTCAATACGGCGATCGAGAAGCTTGCCGACCGGCTGACCATGGATCACGACAAGCAGATCGGACGGGTCAAGGACATGGGCTCGGCCGCGGTCGGTGTCGCGCTGCTGATGGCCGGCGCGTTCTGGATCATCGCCATCATCGAGCGATTGGGATTTCTTTAAAGCGCGTATCGCGCTTTAAACTGTTTTTTCAGCATGCTCTTTTCGGAAAACCGCTTCACTCTTTTCCGGATCATGCTCTGATCGGAGCGCCATGACCGAACGTCTCAACGCATTCGCGGTCACGCTCGCCCAGCTCAATCCGACCATGGGCGACATCGAGGGCAATGCCGCGAAAGCGCGCGCGGCGCGCGTGCAGGCAGCCGCCGACGGTGCCGATCTCGTGCTGTTTCCGGAATTGTTCATCGCCGGCTACCCGCCGGAAGATCTCGTGCAGAAGCCTTCCTTTCAGGCGGCCTGCCGCGCTTCGATCGAAGCGCTGGCGCGCGAGACCGCCGATGGCGGGCCGGCCATGCTGGTCGGCACGCCCTGGGTCGAGGAGGGCAGGCTCTACAATGCCTGCGCGCTGCTCGATGGCGGCCGTATCGCTGGCCTGCGCTTCAAATGCAATCTGCCGAACTACGGCGTGTTCGACGAGAAGCGGCTGTTTTCGCGCGGCCCTGCCGCGGGCCCCGTCACAGTGCGCGGCGTGCGCATCGGTGTGCCGATCTGCGAGGACATCTGGCTGGAGGAGTCCGAGGACTACGAGAACGTGGTCGAGACGCTGGCCGAGACCGGCGCCGAGATCATCCTTGTGCCGAACGGATCTCCTTACGCCCGCAACAAGGCTGACGTGCGTTTGTCGGTCGCGGTCGCGCGCGTCACCGAGAGCGGTCTGCCGCTGGTCTATCTCAACCAGGTTTGCGGCCAGGACGAGCTGGTGTTCGACGGTGCTTCCTTCGCGCTCAACGGCGACCTTTCGCTCGCAGCGCAATTGCCGGCGTTCGCGGAGAGCATCACCACACTGCACTTCACGAGAAGCGGCGACGATTGGCGCTGCACCGGTCCGATCGCCGCGCAGCCCGAGGGCGACCACGCCGACTACGCGGCCTGCGTGCTGGGTCTGCGCGACTACGTCGCCAAGAATGGCTTTCCTGGTGTGCTGCTCGGCATTTCCGGCGGCATCGACTCCGCGCTGTGCGCGGCGATCGCGGTCGATGCACTCGGTTCCGATCAGGTGCACGGCGTGATGCTGCCTTATCGCTACACCGCGGCAAGCTCGATTGCGGACGCCGGCGAGCTCGCCGGCCATCTCGGCATCCGCTACGAGGTGCTGCCGATCGCGGAGGCGGTGAACGGGTTCGAGACCATCCTGTCCGGCGTCTTCAAGAATCTGCCGCCCGATGTCACCGAGGAGAATCTCCAGGCCCGCACCCGCGGCACGCTGCTGATGGCGATCTCGAACAAGACCGGCCTGATGGTGGTGACCACAGGCAACAAGTCGGAGATGTCGGTCGGCTACGCCACGCTCTATGGCGACATGAACGGCGGCTTCAATCCGATCAAGGACATCTACAAGACACAGGTGTTTCGGCTGGCAAGCTTGCGTAATTCGTGGAAGCCCGAGGGGGCGCTGGGGCCGGCCGGTGAGGTGATCCCGCCCGACATCATCACGCGTCCGCCGACCGCGGAGCTGCGCGAGAACCAGACCGACCAGGATTCGTTGCCGGCTTACGACGCGCTTGATGCCATCTTGGAGCGTCTCATCGAGCGCGAAGAGCCGCTCGATATAATCATCGCCGCGGGCTTTGACCGCGAGACGGTCACCCGCATCGACCATCTCCTCAACGTCGCCGAATACAAGCGCCGCCAGGCCGCCCCCGGCGTCAAGGTCACAGCCAGGAATTTCGGCCGCGACCGCCGCTATCCCATCACCAACCGCTTTCGCGACAAAGGCGAGCAGCTCGCCGCTCCGGATGAGACGCTGGTCTCGCGTGGGAGCAAAGCCTCGATCGACGCGTTTGAGGGGTAGGGGGTGCCAGTTCGGGTAGCTTGGAGATTGCATTCCGCTGTCGTCATCCAATGAGGTGATCCATATCTTCTGGCATCCTGCTTGGGCGATCGAATTCGACCATAGAGCATTCATAGGTGTGCTCCGGAGCTGGTGGTGGGCGAAAGCATGGCAGACGAAATCTCCCTTGACATGGATGATCTCCGAGAGGTTGCAGCCTATGCGGCGGCAAACGCCGCGGACGTGCTGGAAATATTCGAGCGGGCGCATCCAGTGGATTTCCGGCCGCGTGACGCAGTCGAAGCAGCGCGGACCTTCGCGAAGGGAGGCAAGCGGGTAAAGACCCTGCGCGATGCAGCCTGGGCAGCGCTGAAGGCAGCAAACGAATCCAAAGGTGCGGCAGCCAGCCAAGCCGCACGCGCGGCGATGAGTGCCTCATCCGCGGCGTATCTTCATCCCCTGGCTCGATCGACCCAGGTCAGGCACATTCTTGGCGCGGCGGCCCACGCCGCACGGGCCCTCGAACTCGAAACGGCTGCGAATCCCGGTGTCGGTGTAGACTATATTGAGCACGCCGCCCGGCGCGCGACGCCTAGATTTGTTCGTGTCTTGGGGCGCTACCCGACAGCGCCGCTTGGCGGCGGCCGGGTCGGGGAACTCTTGCGCGCAATTGATTGGATGATTCGCGAGGCAAACGGTCTCGCCACCCATTTCGCTGTTATCAGCCGCGAAAGCAGATGATCCAGTACGCTGCGCCGGTCGTCGTGAAAACCAGCTGATGCCAGCGTACAGGATGGCCCCCGCTTTCGCGGGGGCATGACAGCGGAGGACGTGACCTACTTCTGCTGCTGCGGCAAGAAGCTTGGTCCGACCGAACGGATCGGCTTGTTCTCGGACGAGGTCGTAGCGGTGCCGGTATCGGCAGGCGGAGTCGCGACAGGTGCAGCCGCCGTGGTCGGCGTCGCACCCTTCTTGCCATTGGCGGCAGGCGTGCCCTTGTTGAGCTGCCGCTGCTGCATTTTCTTGGCGCTCTCCTCGGTGACGATGATGTCACCTTGCTGTTCGGCCGACGCCTTGTCGTCGGCCGATTTGAGCGCGTCCGCCCAGGTCTGGCCCGCGGCCTTGCAGGAGCAGGACGGGTTGAACTCGCTGCGGAATTTGAACGCGGTCGGCAGCGCCGTGTAGGGCTGGCCGCTGGTGGAGACCGCGGAGTTCATGTCTTCACCGGGATTGCGATGGGTGTAGAGCACGGCCTCGGCGGCCGGGCACAGCGCCTTGCAGGTCTTCTCGTCGTCGGGGAAGCGCGCCGGCACGGTCGCAAACGAGACCGGGAAGTAGGCGCCGTCGCAGGTGCGCACGCACACAGTGCGATAGGTGCCTGATTGCGGGCCGAGATCGGACGGCGGCACGCCTTGCGGATTATTGGGGTTGTTGCCGCCGAACAGATTGCTCAGGAAATTGCCGCCGCCTTGCGACTGCGCCGCATTGGCATATTGCGGGCCGCAATTGTTCTGCGCCAGCGCTGCCAGCACCGAGCGGCGCTGGTTGTCACGCTCGGGGCTGAAGCCGCCGGGGCCGCCGCCGCGCAGGCGTTCGAGATTGCCGGTGATCTGGTCCAGATTGGCGCGCATCTGCTGGATCTGGGTGTTGACCGGACCGCATTGCGCCGACTGGCCGCTGAACAGCGAGAAGAAGCCGGAGGAATCGCAACCCATGCGCTTGGCCTGCATGGTGACACGATCGAGCTCGGCCTGCTGCTTGGTCTGAGATTCCTGATAGCGGCGGATCTGGTCTTCGCGCGCGGGATCACCGCCGCCGCCACGATCGAGACCGGCGAGCTGACCTTCCAGGCGCGCGCACATCGGGTTGGGTCCGAGCCCGTTCTGGCCGGGCTGAGGCGGCGGTCCCGGCGAGCCGGCCTGTGCGAACGCGTTATTGGCGAGCGCAACCGTGCTGAAGAGCACGGCACAGGCAAGGATCGAGCGAGCACGGGAGAGAGACAAAAATTCAGGCATATCCGCCATTCTAGCGAGGTCACGGCCACGCGTGATGTAGGGAGGCCGGAGCGCGCCCTCCCATAGCCGCTTCCTGCGGCATCGTCACGTCGTTTCAGAGGCCAGCGATTGGGCCTAAGGTACGCCAGTTCCGAGCGAATTCAGCGCTGGCAGGTGATTGCGACATATTCGTCGCAATGGCCATGGGAGCAGTTTGCGCCGGATTTGGGGACAGAGCCGGTAATTTCGTCGGGATCGACCCGGCGATAGGCCGAAGCCTGGGCAAAATCGCGTGACTGGCAGTAGGTGCGGGCGACCTGCGCGCCGCATTTGTCGCTCTTGGCCAGGCACTGATCGACGCCGTAGCCGTCCGCCTGGTTTGGGATGATGAAGACGCGGGTCTCCGCGAGAGCGCTGGACGCCGCAAGGATGGAGGCGCAGGACATGAGCGCGAGCAATGATCGCATGAAAACACCGGGGCAAAAAATGTGAACTGCCAGTTCCAGAATGGGCTCAAATGGTTAAGGAGATGAACCATCTGCGCGCGGCGGCTGCGCATTGCGGAGATAAGACGGCGTTTTCGCGGCTCTCTTGACGCGGGGCCGCCTCATAGCCCATATGTTCCGTCATGAACGGTCTCCTCGTCATTTGCGCCATTTGCCGCGAGATTACGAGCTAGCGATTCGCTGGCTGGAGCCGTCTTTTCTCAAAACCATTGAGAGCACTGGACGCCCGGCCAACAGCCGACGGGTATCCTTATGGAATTGCGCCTTTACGATACGCTGAGCCGGGAAAAGCGCACCTTCGTGCCGCTCGATGCCAAGAACGTCCGCATGTATGTCTGCGGACCGACGGTCTATGACTTCGCCCATATCGGCAATGCCCGGCCGGTGATCGTGTTCGACGTGCTGTTTCGGCTGCTGCGCCATCTCTACGGTGAGGCGCACGTCAAATATGTCCGCAACATCACCGACGTGGACGACAAGATCAACGACCGCGCCGCGCGGGATTTCCCCGGCCTGCCGCTGAACGAGGCGATCCGGAAAGTCACCGAGCAAACCGGCAAACAGTTTCACGCTGACGTCGACGCGCTCGGCGCGCTGCGGCCGAGCGTCGAGCCGCGCGCCACCGAGCATATCGGCGAGATGCGCGAGATCATCGAACGGCTGGTTGCCGGCGGCTTTGCCTATGTTGCCGAGGATCACGTGCTGTTCTCGCCGCAGGCGATGAACGCGGCCGATGCCGGGCTGCCGCGCTATGGCGCGCTGTCCAATCGTTCGCTGGACGAGATGGTTGCCGGCGCCCGCGTCGATGTCGCGCCCTACAAGAAAGGCAACACCGACTTCGTGCTGTGGAAGCCGTCCAAGCCCGGCGAGCCGTCATGGCCGTCACCCGCCGGCGTCGCCGCGCAGGGGCGCCCGGGCTGGCATGTCGAGTGCTCGGCCATGGCCTGGAAGCATCTCGGCGAGCACTTCGACATCCATGGCGGCGGCATCGATCTCGTGTTTCCGCATCACGAGAACGAGGTCGCGCAGACCTGCTGCGCCTTCCACCGGGAGCGCATGGCGAACTACTGGATGCATAACGGCTTCCTGCAGGTCGAAAGCGAGAAGATGTCGAAGAGCCTCGGCAACTTCGTCACTATTCACGAACTGCTCGCGGACTGGCCGGGCGAAGTGCTGCGCCTGAATATGCTCAAGACGCATTACCGCTCGCCGATCGACTGGACGATGAAGTCGCTGGAGGAGAGCGCCAGGACGCTCGACGATTGGTATCGGGTTGCGGCTGACGTCGCATCCGGCAAGCCCGCCCCCTCAGTGGTCGAGCCGCTGCTCGACGACCTCAACACGCCGCTGGCGATCGCGGCGCTGCATGGGCTGCGCGGCAGCGATGTTGGTGCCCTCGCGGGTTCGTTGCGTCTGCTCGGCTTTCTCTCCGAGAGTGCCGCGCAGTGGGAAGGACGCAAGCAGCAGGCGAGCGGCGTCGATGCCAAGGAAGTCGAGCGCCTGATCTCGGAGCGGACGGCGGCGCGTGCGCGCAAGGACTTTGCGGAGTCCGATCGTATCCGCGATCTGCTTGCCGCGATGGGCGTTGCGATCAAGGATTCCAAGGAAGGCACGACGTGGGAGGTCGCACGATGAAGCGACCCGATACGCCTTTTCCGCGGCACTGGTTCTATTACATCGCGCTGAAAATCCTGCTGCTCGGCGCTGCCGTGGCGCTGGCGCTGAAACTCTATGGGATGTGGTGAAGACGATGGCACAAGCACTCCCAAAGCCTGGCTTGCGGCCCTTCCTGCCGGAGGACGTGCCGGTTCTCGCCGCGATCTTCACCGCCAGCATCGAAGAGCTGACCGGCGAGGACTATAGCGAGGCCCAACAACAGGCCTGGATGGCGTCGGCGGAAGACGAAGAGTTCGGCAAGGGGCTCGCCTCCGACCTGACGCTGATCGCAACGCTGGAGGGGTCACCGGTGGGTTTTGCCTCACTGCAGGGCAAGGATCATATCCGCATGCTCTATGTGCATCCGGTCGTGGCCGGGCAGGGCCTCGCGACCATGCTCGTCGATGCGCTGGAAAAGCTTGCGGGCGGCCGCGGCGCCGACAAGCTGACGGTCGATGCCAGCGACAACGCGCAGGGCTTTTTCGCCAAGCGCGGCTATGTCGCCATGCAGCGCAACAGCATCACTGTCAACGACGAATGGCTGGCCAACACCACCATGCAGAAGACGCTCGGCAGTGGACCCGCGTCGGGAGCGCTGCAATGAGCAAGGAGCGCCTCTATCTGTTCGACACCACGCTGCGCGACGGCGCGCAGACCAACGGCGTCGATTTCACGCTGACCGACAAGCAAATCATCGCCCAGATGCTCGATGAACTCGGCATCGACTATGTCGAGGGCGGCTATCCCGGCGCCAATCCGACCGACACCGAGTTCTTCGGCACCAAGCCGAAGTTTTCGCATGCGCGCTTCACCGCCTTCGGCATGACGCGACGAGCGGGGCGCTCGGTTTCCAACGATCCCGGTGTGGCCGGGCTGCTGGAGGCCAAGGCCGACGTGATCTGCTTCGTGGCGAAGTCGTCGGCCTATCAGGTGCGCGTTGCCCTGGAGACGACGAAGGAGGAGAACCTCGCCTCGATCCGCGACAGCGTCGCAGCGGCGAAGGCTGCCGGCCGCGAGGTGATGCTCGACTGCGAACACTTCTTCGACGGTTACAAGGAGGATTCCGGTTTCGCGCTCGCCTGCGCGAAAGCTGCTTATGAAGCCGGCGCGCGCTGGGTGGTGCTGTGCGACACCAACGGCGGCACCATGCCCAACGAGGTCGAAGCGATCGTCGCCGAGGTGGCGAAGCACATCCCCGGCGATCATCTCGGCATTCACGCCCATAACGACACCGAGCAGGCGGTGGCGAATTCGCTCGCCGCGGTGCGCGCCGGCGCGCGGCAGATCCAGGGCACGCTGAACGGCCTCGGCGAGCGCTGCGGCAACGCCAATCTCTGCTCGCTGATTCCGACCTTGAAGCTGAAGGCCGAGTTTGCCGACGCCTTCGAGATCGGCGTCACGGCGGAGAAGCTCGCGACCCTGGTCAAGGTGTCGCGCACGCTCGACGACATGCTCAACCGCGTTCCGAACCGGCATGCGGCCTATGTCGGCGAGAGCGCGTTCGTCACCAAGACCGGCATCCATGCCTCTGCCGTGCTGAAGGATCCGCAGACCTACGAGCATGTGTTGCCGGAGCTGGTCGGCAATCACCGCAAGGTGCTGGTGTCCGATCAGGCCGGCCGCTCCAATGTCATCGCCGAGCTCGACCGCGCCGGCATCGCCTACGAGAAGAGCGATCCGAAACTGTCGCGGCTGGTCGAGGAGTTGAAGGAGCGCGAGGCGCAAGGCTACGCCTATGAATCTGCCAACGCCTCGTTCGAGCTGCTGGCGCGGCGCACGCTCGGCAAGGTGCCGCACTATTTCGAGGTCGAGCAGTTCGACGTCAATGTCGAGCAGCGTTACAATTCGCATGGCGAACGCGTCACCGTGGCGCTGGCGGTGGTCAAGGTCGACGTCGCCGGCGAGCATCTGATCTCGGCGGCCGAAGGCAACGGTCCCGTCAACGCGCTCGACGTCGCGCTGCGCAAGGATCTCGGCAAGTACCAGAAATATATCGAAGGCCTGACGCTGATCGACTATCGCGTGCGTATCCTCAACGGCGGCACCGGCGCGGTCACGCGCGTCCTGATCGAGAGCGAGGACGAGAACGGCGACAGCTGGACCACGGTCGGGGTGTCCCCCAACATCATCGACGCCTCGTTCCAGGCGCTGATGGATTCGGTGATCTACAAGCTGGTGAAGTCGGGCGCGCCGGCGTAGGGCGGCGGTGCCACAAACGGGATGACGAGCAGGAGAGGGGGCGCGACCCATGATCGATCACATCTCTGTCGGCGTCAGCGATCTCCAACGCTCGGCGACATTTTACGAGGCAACACTCGCCGCGCTCGGTCTCGCTCGCCTCGTCACGCGGCCGCGGACGATCGGCTTCGGCAAGGCCTATCCCGAATTCTGGATCAATCTGCGCGAGGGCATGCCGCACGTGCCGCCGGAGAGCGGCGTCCATATCTGCCTGCGGGCAAAGACGACCGTCGAGGTCGATGCATTTCACGCCGCAGCGCTGTCGGCCGGCGGCGCATCCGACGGCGCGCCGGGTATCCGCCCGCACGATCGCGTGCGTTATTACGCAGCCTTCGTTGTCGACCCCGATGGTAACCGGATCGAGGCGGTGACGTTTCCTGCGGACTAGAGCTTGCGCGCCATTTCCGGTGCGAGCTGCTTTTCCGCATCTTCGATCTGCGCTGCAGCCGATTTCAGCTTCGGCAAAATCTCTTCGATCCGATCGGCCTTGAGGATGTCGACCGAAAGGCCGGCGCGGATGAACTCGGTCTGGCGCATGTGCGACAGCAGCGAGAACAGCGGCTCCCAGAAATTATCGATGTTGGCCAGCAGCACCGGCTTGGCGTGACGTCCGAGCTGCTTCCAGGTCAATTGCTCGACCAACTCCTCCAGCGTGCCGACGCCGCCCGGCAGCGCCACGAAGGCGTCGGAGCGTTCGAACATCAGTCGCTTGCGCTCGTGCATGTCGGGGGTGACGATCATCTCCTGCACGCGCGTCAGCGCGTTTTCCCGCATCCGCAGGAAATCGGGGATGATGCCGGTGACAGTGCCGCCGTGATCGAGGACGGAGGTCGCCACCGAGCCCATCAGGCCGAGCGAGCCGCCGCCATAGACGAGGCGGATGTTGTTCTCGGCGAGCGCCTTGCCGAACGCCTTGGCGCCTTCGGTGAAACGGGGATTGGTTCCTGGGCCGGAGCCGCAATAGACACAGACGGTTTTGATCGTGCTCATTGGTGCCATGATGCATTGCAGCGAAGAGGCGTCAAGCCCAATCGGTGATTCGGGGCTTCCGGAAATCTACCGGTAAACCACGACGAACAATCCAAGATTCGCCATCTGGCGGGGTGCATGGGCATCGGTAAGGCTCTATATGACAAACGAAAATCCTTAATGGCAACGCAGCCCGCATTCGACGGGCTTTTCAGGCTTCTTGATGGACCAAGCTCAATCGCCCGCCGGCGCCAACGTTCCTGATCCCGCCGGGGGGCCGCTGGAGCGGGCCACGCTGATGGGCACGCTGGCGCATCTGTGGCCCTATATCTGGCCGGGCGACCGTTTCGACCTGAAGATGCGCGTGGTCTGGTCGATGGTGCTGCTGCTCGCCGCCAAGCTGATCACGCTGACGGTTCCTTTCAGCTTCAAATGGGCGACCGACGCGCTGACCGGCGCCAACAGTGCGCCAGTTCAGGCCGACAATTGGCACCTCTGGGTGATCGCCTCGCCGCTGCTGCTGACCGCCAGCTACGGCGTGATGCGCATCGTGATGGCGGTGCTGACGCAATGGCGCGACGGCATTTTCGCGCGCGTTGCCATGCACGCGGTGCGCAAGCTCGCCACCATCACTTTCATCCACATGCACGAGTTGTCACTGCGCTTCCACCTGGAGCGCAAGACCGGCGGCCTGACGCGCGTGCTCGAGCGCGGCCGCGAGGGCATCGAGGTCATCGTGCGCATGGTGATCCTGCAGCTGATCCCGACCATCGTCGAGGTCTCGCTGCTGATGGCCGTGCTGCTGTGGCAGTTCGATTGGCGCTACGTGCTTGCGACCCTCGTCACTGTCGCGGTCTACATGTACTACACCTACATCGCGACCGAGTGGCGGATCGGCATCCGCCGCAAGATGAACGATGCCGACACCGAGGCGAACACCAAGGCGATCGACTCGCTGCTCAACTACGAGACCGTCAAATATTTCAGCGCCGAGGCCCGTGAGTCACAGCGCTACGACCGGTCGGTCGCGCGTTACGAGGAGTCGAGCGTCCAGGCCTATACTTCGCTGGCCGTGCTCAACACCGGGCAGGCCGTGATCTTCACGCTGGGGCTGACCGCGACCATGCTGATGTGCGCGATCGGCGTGCGCAACGGCACCAACACGGTCGGCGATTTCGTGCTGGTCAACGCGATGATGATCCAGCTCTACCAGCCCTTGAACTTCATGGGCATGGTCTATCGCGAGATCAAGCAGGCGATCATCGACATCGAGAAGATGTTCAACGTGCTGGGGCGCGAGGCTGAGATCAAGGATGCGCCGGGCGCGAAGCCACTGGTGGTCTCCGCGGGCAATGTGCGTTTCGAGGATGTGCGCTTTGCCTATGAGCCGTCCCGTCCGATCCTCAAGGGCATCAGCTTCGAGGTGCCGGCCGGCAAGACGGTCGCGATCGTCGGCCCGTCAGGTGCGGGCAAGTCGACCATCTCGCGGCTTCTGTTTCGCCTCTACGACATCTCGGGCGGCAAGATCCTGATCGACGGCCAGGACATTCGCGAAGTCACGCAGGCGAGCTTGCGCGCGTCCATCGGCATGGTGCCGCAGGACACCGTGCTGTTCAACGACACCATCCGCTACAACATCCGCTACGGGCGTTGGGACGCCAGCGATGCCGAGGTCGAGCAGGCAGCGCAGCTGGCGCAGATCGATCATTTCATCCGCATGGCGCCGAAAGGCTACGAGACCCAGGTCGGCGAGCGCGGCCTGAAACTGTCCGGCGGCGAAAAACAACGGGTTGCGATCGCGCGCACCGTGTTGAAGGCGCCGCCGATCCTGGTGCTGGACGAGGCGACCTCCGCGCTTGACACCCACACTGAGCACGAAATCCAGGGTGCGCTCGAGCGCGTGGCGAAGAACCGCACTTCGCTGGTGATCGCCCATCGGCTCTCGACCATCGTCGGCGCCGACGAGATCATCGTGCTGGACCAGGGCCGCATCGCCGAGCGCGGCACCCACGCGAAACTGCTTGGGGAGGGGGGACTTTACGCCAGCATGTGGAACAGGCAGCGCGAGGCCGAGGCGGCGCGCGAGAAACTGGCGAGGATGGCCGATTCCGGCGAGGCGCCCAACCGGGAGCCACCGCCGGTCGCCGATGTCCTGACGGCGCCTGCGGCGGCGGAGTGACCTTGTCTCCGGTCCCAACTCTGGCCTAAACAACACCACCGCGCGGGACGACCTGCGCCATCAACCCCGAGCGGCAGATAGCGATGTCCATTCTCGATTCGATCCAGCGTCAGATCCCGCCGATCCACAAGGAGGGATATCCCTTCATCGGCGGCTTTGCGCTGGCAAGCCTCCTCCTGTTCTGGCTGTGGTCGCCGTTGGGGTGGATCGGCACCATCCTGACCGTATGGTGCGCGCTGTTCTTCCGCGACCCCGTGCGCGTGACCCCCGTGCGCGAGGGGCTCGTGGTGTCGCCCGCCGACGGCCGCGTCTCGATGATCACTATGGCGCTGCCGCCGGCCGAGCTCGGCCTCGGCGATCGGCCGCTGCCGCGCGTCTCGGTGTTCATGAGTGTGTTCAACTGCCATGTGAACCGCAGCCCGATCGCGGGCCGGGTGGACCGTATCGCCTACCGGCCCGGCCTGTTCATCAATGCCGAGCTGGACAAGGCGAGCGAGGACAATGAGCGCAACTCGCTGGTGATCACGACGCCGACGGCGCGGATCGGCGTGATCCAGATCGCGGGTCTGGTCGCCAAGCGCATCGTCTGCTTCGTCAAAGAGGGGCAGGCAATCGGCGCCGGTGAGCGCTTCGGTCTGATCCGATTCGGCTCGCGGCTCGACGTCTATCTGCCGCTGGGCACGAAGGCGCTGGTCTCGGAAGGCCAGACCGCGATTGCCGGCGAGACGATTCTGGCGGATCTTGCCGGAGACGACCCGAGCCGCGCCTACCGTGCCAATTAACCAATAAGTCGGTCCTGAGGGGCCTCCCGCCGCAATGGCGGAGGGGAACGCGGCTTGCTATATCTCGCCCCAAGGTGAGGACGAGCCATGACGCCTTATGACTTCAAAGATCCTGATGTGCGCCGCCGGCGGTTCCGCCCGATCCCGGTGCGCATGCTGGTGCCCAACGTCATCACGCTGCTGGCGATCTGCGCCGGCCTGACCTCGATCCGGCTCTCGATCGAGGGGCGGATGTCGCTCGCGGTCTACGCCATCGTGTTCGCGGCGGCACTCGACGGCATCGACGGCCGCATCGCGCGCATGATCAAGGGGCAGTCCAAGTTCGGCGCCGAGCTCGACAGCCTCGCCGACTTCGTCAATTTCGGCGTGGCGCCCGGCCTGATGCTGTATTTCTGGCAGCTGCACGAGCTCGGCAATGCCGGCTGGATCGCCGCCATGGTGTTTGCGATCTCCGGTGGCCTCCGCCTGGCGCGCTTTAATGCCACCATGGACGATCCCAACAAGCCGGCCTTTGCCGCCAACTTCTTCACCGGCGTGCCGGCGCCGGCCGGCGCGATCACGGTGCTGCTGCCGATCTATGTCGCGTTCCTCGATCTCGGCCGGCTGCCTGCGGCGGTGACGGCTGCGTATACGCTGCTGATCGCCTTCCTGATGGTGTCGCGCCTGCCGGTGTTCTCCGGCAAGACCAAGCGCATGCGCGTGCCGCCCGAGCTGGTGCTGCCGGCGTTCGTCGCGGTGGTCGTGTTCATCGCGATCCTGATCGCCTATCCCTGGCACGTGCTGTCCATCGGAACGGTGCTGTATCTGCTCGCTTTGCCGCTCGGCTACAAATCCTATCGCGACCAGGCGCGCGCGATGGAAGCCACCGCGCCGGCTGGAGGCGAGGTCTCCTCGCCGCCTTCGGCGCCGACGCTGGCAAACCTGTCGGAGCCGCCGCGCGAAGACGACCGGCCCGACCGGCTGCACTGAACGGCAAGCGCCAAGCAGCCAAGGCACTGAACAGCAAGACTTGGATATCTGCCATGAGGCGCCCTGAGTTGGGTTGAGGCCCGATCTCGGCTATATCGCCCGGTGCAGGCGGCACCGCACCAACAGCGGCCGCCAATCTGGGAGAGAACGCTGTGACGAATACTGCGACCGGGCCGCTGCCCGCTTCCGTCCTCGAAGCGCTGGGCCGCTATGACACGCCGACGATCTGCAATGCCATGGAGATCGTGGCGCCCGAGCGCCGGCTGATCGGCTACACCACCAAACCACTGGTCTGCCCATTTCCCGATCTGCCCCCGATCGTCGGCTATGCCCGCACGGTCGCGATCCGCTCGGTGCTGAAAAATTCACTACCGCCGGAAGAGCAGTCCAAGCGCCGCATCGCATATTACGAATATGTCGGTACCGGCCACGGTCCGCGCATCTCGGTGATCCAGGACATCGACGGTCCCGACGTCGGCTACGGTGCGTTTTGGGGCGAGGTGCAGAGCAACGTGCACAAGGCGCTCGGCTGCCTCGGCGTCATCACCGACGGTTCGATCCGCGACATTCCGCAATGGGCGCCGGGCTTCCAGGCGCTGGCCGGCTCGATCGGCCCGTCGCATGCGTGGGTGCATGCCGAGAGCTTTGGCGGCGAAGTGCGCGTCGCCGGCATGACCGTGAAGTCGGACGATCTGATCCATGCCGACCAGCACGGCGCTGTCGTAATTCCGCACGATATTGCCGCAAAGCTGCCCGAGGCCGCCGAACTCTGTGGCCGCCGCGAGACGCCGATCCTCGAGATCGCCCGCAGCCCCGACTTCTCGTTGGAGAAGTTGAAGGCTGCGCTGAAGCGCTCGGCGGAGATTCACTAACGGCGGGACCGCGATGATCTACGGTTGCGACGCCGCTCGCAGGCTGCCCTGTTCCGTCAGGAACAAGGCGGCCTGATCCGGCTCGCCGAGCACCGCGGCAGCGCATCCGATCAAGGTGAAGCCGCCGGCAAAATCCCACAGGGTGATATCTTCCGCATTGTCCGGCATGTGGATCAGGTGCGCTGCGATCCCGGCGAGGGCCGCCTCGGCAAAGAGCAGCACGCTGAACGCCGGCAGGACGAGCCCGGGTTCGAGCATGTGGAGCGCCAGCACTGCGGGAAGCGCGGTGAGAAGACTGAACAGCGTCACCATTGCGATGCCTTCCGCCATGAGGTGCCGGCCGGGTCCAGAATACCAATTGATCGGTCGCCCCCGATGTGGCGCAGGGCCGCAGCCGAAGGGATCGCGTGCACGGGTGACGGGTGCGCGCGACACCGTATGGTTAGCAAAATGTTGAGATCCGTGTCGGCAGTCGGCAAAAGCCGGCGCCTTTCAGCGCGCTGCGGCCGCCAGGCGCGCCGGCTCAACTTAACCTTTACGCGTCTTTAATCGCGGCTCACTAGGGTTTCCGATGCGGTTCGGGGTTGGGCCGCGCCATCGGCCAGGACGGCCGTTGTTGCGTTCGCGTTGGAGTCTCCCATGGATATCATGACGAGCATCGGGCTCGTGGCGGGCATTGTCGTCATCGCGACGATGATGCTGCTGGGCGGCGATCTCCACATGTTCGTTTCCGAGCATGCGATGATCATCATCTTCGGCGGCTCGACGGCCGCGACCATGATCCGCTTTCCGCTCTCGACGCTGATCCACGGCCTACCGCTCGGCGCCAAGTTTGCCTTCACTATGAGCCGTCTGTCGGCGCACGATCTGGTCGACGAACTCGCCCGCATCGCCGAGATCGCCCGCAAGCAAGGGCCCGTGGGTTTGGAAAAGGTCGAGACCGACGAGCCGTTCCTCGCCAAGGGCGTCCGCTACGTCGCCGACGGCTACGACCTGGACTTCATTCGCGACAATCTCGAGCGCGACCGCGATAATTTTTTGATGCATCTGGATGAAGGCAGCAAGATCTACCGCGCCATCGGCGACTGCGCCCCGGCCTTCGGCATGGTCGGCACGCTGATCGGCATGGTGCAGATGTTCGCCAACATGACCGACCCGTCAAAGCTCGGCCCGTTCATGGCGACCGCGCTGCTCGCGACTCTCTACGGCGCGCTGGTCGCCAACCTGTTTTGTACCCCGATCGCCGACAAGCTGCATGGAAAGCTCCTGGACGAAGAGACCAACCGCACGCTGATCATCGACGGCATCCTGATGATCCGCGACTCCAAGAGCCCCACGCTGGTCCGCGAAATGCTGCTGGCCTATCTGCCCGAGAAGCACCGCCACGCTGAAGGCGAGCCGGTGCCGGCCTGAGGCCGCGCGCCGGGATTTGAGATATGGCCAAGAAGAAGCGCGGCGATTCACACGGAGGCGGTCACGGCTGGTTCGTGACCTTCGCCGATCTGATGGGCCTGATGATGAGCTTCTTCGTGATGCTCGTCGCGTTCTCGACCCAGGATGCCAACAAGCTGAAGGTCGTCGCAGGCTCCATGCGCGACGCCTTCGGTGTCCAGACCGAAGCGCGCTATTCCGGCATC
Source organism: Bradyrhizobium sp. 17 (assembly GCF_023073515.1). Taxonomy (NCBI): domain Bacteria; kingdom Pseudomonadati; phylum Pseudomonadota; class Alphaproteobacteria; order Hyphomicrobiales; family Nitrobacteraceae; genus Bradyrhizobium; species Bradyrhizobium sp. 17. Next base: position 93,800 of record NZ_JADPJQ010000130.1, read on the forward strand.
GTCGAGTCCGACGGGCTGCCGACCCGCCCTCGGCTGAAGAACGTCGATCACATTCAGCCCGAGGACTCCTCCAACACGCCGACGCCGGACCAGGAGGATCGTGACCGCACGTCGGGCGCCAAGATCAAGGTCGACCGCAATTTTGCGCTGGCGGCGGCCTCGCTGCGCCAAGCGTTGCAGGACATGCCGGAATTGACCGAGATGTCGAAGCACATCATGTTCGAGGAGACCAAGCAGGGCCTCAACCTCGAGATCGTGGACCAGGACGGTCGCTCGATGTTCGCCGACGGCTCCAAAGTCCCCTATGACCGCACCCGCCGCCTGATCGAGAAGCTCGCTGTCCCGCTCAAGGCGACGCCGCTGCGCGTCTCCATCGCCGGCCACACCGCGGCTGGATTCGTGCCGACCCGCAGCGACTACGGCGCCTTCGATCTGTCGGCCGACCGCGCCAATGCCGTGCGTCAGATCCTCGAACGCGAGGGCCTGCCGGCCGCCCATGTCTTCGCCGTCGCCGGCAAGGCGGATACCCAGCCGCTGTTTCCGGACGATCCCTCGCTCGCGGCCAACCGGCGGGTGACCATCACCCTGATGCGCGAAGATCCGCCGCTGCCGCCGAATCTGAAGCCGTAGGGCGCATTCGAGCGAAGTGGACCCTGTTTCGCGCGAAGAAGCGCGACAAAACAAGGATGTAGAGCCAATTCCCCTTCAATCGGGGACTGAAAGGCTCAGGGCTCTTGTGCCACCATCTTACCTGAGGCATGTCGTCGCGTGGGCAACGACCGTTGCTGCGCCGTCACAGCATCTGGCCCGGTGCCTGCTATGGTGATGTGCCGATTGACAGGGGCACCGGAACCGTCAAAAGGCGCCGGATCAATTCTCGGGCAGAAGCGTTCCAGTTTCATATGACGGCGAGCATCACATCGACCGAAGCTCCGGACGGGCCGGTCACCTCGGGTTTCTGGGGCCTGACGCTCGGGAGCATCGGCGTCGTCTTCGGCGACATCGGCACGTCGCCGCTCTACGCATTCCACGAGGCCGTCAGGGGCGCGGCCCATGGCCAGCCGGTCTCGCGGGTCATGGTGCTCGGCGTGCTCTCGCTGATCCTTTGGGCGCTGCTGATCGTCGTCACCGCCAAATACGTGCTGCTGCTGCTGCGCGCCGACAACAACGGGGAGGGCGGCACGCTTTCCCTCATGGCGCTCGGCCAGCGCGCGCTCGGGCGGCGGAGCTGGTTCCTGATGGCGCTCGGCGTCGTCGGCGCCTCCATGTTCATCGGCGATTCCATGATCACGCCGGCGATCTCGGTGTTGTCGGCGGTCGAGGGTCTGAAGCTCGCAACGCCCGCCTTCGAGCACTATGTCGTTCCCCTGACCGTTCTCATCCTGACGCTGCTGTTCGCGGTCCAGAGCAAGGGGACGGCACTGGTCGCCTCAGCCTTCGGGCCGGTGATGGTCGTCTGGTTCACCGTTCTTGCCGTGCTGGGTGCCGTTCACATCGCCGACGATCCGTCGGTGCTGGCAGCGATCAATCCCTATTACGCCCTGCAATTCCTGCTGTCGCACGGCACGATCGGCCTGGTGACACTGGGCGCGGTGTTCCTCGCGGTGACCGGCGGCGAGGCGCTCTACGCAGACCTCGGCCATTTCGGCCGCAAGCCGATCCAGTCGGCCTGGATGTTCTTCGTGCTGCCTGCGCTCCTGATCAACTATTTCGGGCAGGGCGCACTGGTGCTGTCGGATCCCAGCGCGATCGAACACTCCTTCTATCGCATGGTGCCCGAGCATTTCGTGCTGCCGCTGGTCGGACTTGCGACCGCGGCGACCGTGATCGCGAGCCAGGCGGTAATCACGGGGGCCTATTCCCTGGTCTATCAGGCAGTGCAGCTCGGCCTCCTGCCGCGCTTCGAGGTGCGCTTCACCTCGGAAACTCATGCCGGCCAGATCTATCTGCCGCGTGTAAACCGGCTGCTGCTGATCGGTGTGATGCTGCTGGTGCTGTTGTTCCACACCCCCAGCAATCTGGCTTCGGCCTACGGTATTGCGGTCTCCACCACCATGGTTGCTGACGGCATCATGGGCTTCATCGTGATCTGGAAATTGTGGAACTGGCGCGCGGCGACGGCCGCAGCGGTGATCCTGCCCTTCGTCGTGGTCGACATCAGCTTCTTCAGCGCGAATCTTCTGAAGCTGCTCGAAGGCGCCTGGGTGCCGCTGCTGTTCGGCGTGATCATGGCCGGGACAATCTGGACCTGGCGGCGAGGGTCCGGGATCCTGATCCAGAAAACGCGCCGCATCGAGGTGCCGCTGGACGATCTGATCCGGAGCCTGGAAAAGCGGCCGCCGCACATCGTCAAGGGCACCGCGGTGTTCCTGACCAGCGATCCCTCCTTCGTGCCGACCGCGCTGCTGCACAATCTCAAGCACAACAAGGTGCTACACGAGCACAACGTGGTCCTGACCATCGAGACCGCGCATACGCCGCGGGTCGATCTGTCGGAGCGGTTCCGGATGGAGAGGATCAGCGACAAGTTCTTCAAGGTCCGCCTGCGCTTCGGCTACATGGAGCAGCCGAACGTGCCCAAGGCACTCGCGATCGCGCGCAAGCAGGGCTGGCAATTCGACATCATGTCGACCTCATTCTTCGTGTCGCGGCGCTCGCTGAAGGCGTCGGCGCAGTCCGGCATGCCGCTTTGGCAGGACCATTTGTTCATCGCGCTGAGCCGGTCCGCCAACGACGCCACCGACTATTTCCAGATTCCCACCGGACGCGTGGTTGAAGTCGGAACCCAGGTCACCATCTAAACGGCGGCCGGCCAAGCCATGCAAATGTGCATGGCCAAGGTCCAAAATCTGGCTAGGCTATGCCGGCAGCGCAGGCCTATAAGCCCCGCGCCCTTCTGCCGTTGTGCAGTGAAGCATTTTTAGAGGCCACCAGGCTCTCCACCAGGCTCTCCCATGACAAGTGATATCGCGATTCCCGCCCCGGAAACGGCGGCGGCCAATGGGCATGGCGACGCCCACACCACCGCCGGCTTCGGTGCGCTGACACTCGGCAGCATCGGCGTCGTCTACGGTGATATCGGCACCAGCCCGCTCTACGCGTTCCGCGAGGCGGTGATGGCGGCTTCTGGCGCGGAGGGGGTGCCGACGCCGGCGGCCGTGCTCGGCGTGCTGTCCCTGATCCTGTGGGCGCTCATCGTCGTGGTGACGCTCAAATATGTCGTGATCCTGCTCCGTGCCGACAACAACGGCGAGGGCGGCACGTTGGCGCTGATGGCGCTGGCCCAGCGCGCAGTCGGCACCCGCGGAACAACCATCGTCCTGCTCGGCATCATTTCCGGAGCCCTGTTCTACGGCGACGCCGTGATCACGCCGGCGCTCTCGGTGCTGTCGGCGCTCGAAGGCATGAAGGACGTCACCCTGCACTTCGAGCCCTACATCGTGCCGCTGACCGTGATCATCCTGGTCGGTCTGTTTGCCGTGCAGTCCCGTGGCACCGCTCGCGTCGCCGCCTTCTTCGGCCCGATCATGTGCGTCTGGTTCGCGGTGATCGCGATCGCGGCGATCCACCCGATCATCCAGCAACCGCAGGTGCTGTTCGCGCTGAACCCGCTCTACGCCGTGTCCTTCATGATCCACCACGGCATCATCGGCTTCGTGACGCTCGGCGCGGTGTTCCTGGCGGTCACCGGTGCCGAGGCGCTCTATGCCGACCTCGGCCATTTCGGCAAGCGGCCGATCCAGACTGCCTGGCTGTTCATCGTGGTGCCGTCGCTGGCATTGAACTATCTGGGGCAGGGCGCCCTCGTGCTCGGCGACCCCGGCGCGATCGTGAGCCCGTTCTTCCAGCTCTTTCCGCAAGGTTTTTTCCGCGGCTGCATGGTGGTGCTGGCGACCGCCGCAACCGTTATCGCGAGCCAGGCGGTCATCACCGGTGCCTATTCGCTGACGCGTCAGGCGATCCAGCTCGGTCTGTTGCCGCGGTTTGAAATTCGCCATACGTCCGAAGCCCATTCCGGCCAGATCTTCATCCCGCGCATCAACCAGCTCCTGCTCGTCGCAGTGGTCCTGCTGGTGCTCTTATTCCGCTCCTCCAGCGCGCTGGCCTCGGCCTACGGCATCTCCGTCACCGGGACCATGGTGGTTACGGCGATGATGGGCTTCGTGGTGATCTGGAAGGTATGGCGGTGGTCGCCGTTCACGGCTGCCGCCCTGATCGCGCCGTTCTTGTTTCTCGACCTCACCTTCCTGGCCGCCAATCTGCTGAAGGTGTTCGAGGGCGGCTGGGTGCCGCTGGCGCTCGGCGCGCTCATGATCATCCTGATGTACACGTGGCGGCGCGGCAGCCGGCTGCTGTTCGAGAAGTCGCGCAAGCTCGAATTCCCGCTCGCCGACCTGGTGGCCATGCTGGAGAAGCGGCCGCCGCAGCGCGTGCCCGGCACCGCGGTGTTCCTGACCAGCGATCCCCTCAGCGCGCCGACCGCGCTGATGCATAGTCTGAAGCACTACAAGGTGCTGCACGAGAAGAACGTCATTCTCACCATCGAGACCGCGCAGACCCCGCGCATCGATCCGGCCGAGCGGGTGAAGCTGGAACAGATCTCGCCGACCTTCTCCAAGGTCACGCTGAAGTTCGGCTTCATGGAATCGCCCAACGTGCCGAAGGCGCTGGCGATCGCCCGCAAGCTCGGCTGGCAGTTCGACATCATGTCGACCTCGTTCTTCCTGTCGCGGAGGGCGCTCAAGCCGGCCGCCCATTCCGGCATGCCGCGCTGGCAGGACCGGCTGTTCATCTCGCTCAGCCGTTCCGCCAACGACGCCACCGATTATTTCCAGATCCCCTCCGGCCGCGTCGTCGAGGTCGGCACCCAGGTGACGATCTAGCTCCGCAGCTGTCATCGCCCGGCTGGACCGGGCGATCCAGTACCCAGAAACAGTGCGTGGATACGGGCAGGCCGCGGCGTACCGGATTCCCCGCTTTCGCGGGGAATGACACTGAGCTAGCGGTGAGGTGTGAAGCAGGAGCTTCAGGCATCGTGAAGGTCGCGCTTCAAGTCGCTGCGATTTAGCTTTAACTTGCGCAAGGCAGCTCAAGCCTTTGTAGCGCTTGATTTTCGCGGGCCGAGAGGCGAGGTTGCCGGCCGCCGGGATCGCCCCGGCAGCGGCCCGCGACGTTGGAGGATGATGTGGCAAATCAAGTACAGGATCTGACCCCGGACGAGGTCTCCAAGGGTGTTGCGGAAGGGCGCTATCTCCTCGTCGACGTGCGCGAGCCGAACGAGGTCGAGGCCGAGGCTTATCCCTACGGCGTGGTCGTGCCGCTCTCGACCTTCGATCCCAAAGCGATCCCCGATCCGGAGGGTAAGGAGGTCGTGTTCGCCTGCCGCTCGGGCAAGCGTTCGGTGACGGCCTCACTGGCGGCGCAGGCCGCGGGCCTGCCTTACGACAAACATCTGGCCGGCGGCATGCTGGGCTGGAAGGCGGCGGGTCTTCCCAGCAAGGTCGGCGGCTGACCCCGCCGATGTCAAAGAGCTCGTCCCTCAACAAGGTCTTCGCAGACCTTCCTGTCACCATCTTCGAGGCGATGTCGCAGGCCGCGCGCGACAATGCCGCCATCAATCTTGGGCAGGGCTTTCCCGACGATCCCGGGCCCGAGGACATCCGCCGCGCCGCGGCCGAGGCCTCGCTGAACGGCTACAACCAGTACCCGTCGATGATGGGCCTGCCGGAACTCCGTCAGGCGATCGCGACCCATTACGGCCACTGGCACGGCCTCGAGCTCGATCCGATGAGCGAGGTGATGGTGACCTCCGGCGGCACCGAGGCCCTGACCTCGGCCATCCTCGCCGTGGTCCAGCCCGGTGACGAGGTGGTGTGCTTCCAGCCGGTGTACGATTCCTATCTGCCGATTATCCGCCAGGCCGGCGGCATTCCGCGCCTGGTCCGGCTCGAGCCGCCGCATTGGCGGCTGAATGAGGACATGCTGAAAAGTGTCTTCAATTCAAAGACCAAGGCGGTGCTTTTCAACAACCCCCTGAATCCGTCCGCGGTGGTGTTTCCGCGGGAGGACCTCGAGCTGCTGGCGCGCTACTGCCAGGAGTTCGACGTCATCGCGATCTGCGACGAGGTCTGGGAGCACGTCACTTTCGACGAGCACAAGCACATCCCGCTGATCACCATCCCCGGCATGCGCGAGCGCACCATCAAGGTCGGCTCGGCCGGCAAGATCTTCTCGTTGACAGGCTGGAAGATCGGCTTCGTGTGCGCCGCGCCGCCGTTGCTGCGCGTTGCCGCCAAGGTGCACCAGTTCCTGACCTTCACCACCGCGCCGAACCTCCAGGCCGCCGTCGCCTACGGCCTCGGCAAGCCCGACGAGTATTTCCTGTCGATGCGCAAGGACCTGACGCGGAGCAGGGACCGCCTCGCCAAGGGCCTGGAGAGCCTCGGCTTCCCCGTGCTGAAGTCGCAGGGCACCTACTTCCTCACCGTCGACCTGTCCCCGCTCGGGCTGAACGAGAGCGACACCGAGTTCTGCTGGCGGATCGTGAAGGACTACAAGGTCGCGGCTATCCCGGTCTCGGCCTTCTACGAGCAGGACCCTGTGACCTCGGTGGTGCGCTTCTGCTTTGCCAAGAAGGACGAGACGCTCGACACCGCACTGGAGCGACTGTCGGACGCGGTGCGCGGGCGCAAGAGGTAGGGAGATGACCAACGTCAGCCGCTGTGGTTTTGGCCTTGCGATCGCCGCCGCGCTGACGTTGCTCTCCGCTCCTGCCGGGGCCGAGGAGCGGGTCGTCAACTTCTACAATTGGTCGAACTACGTGGCGCCCGACGTTCTCGAGGCCTTCACCAGGGAGACCGGCATCAAGGTGGTCTACGACACGTTTGACGCCAACGAGACGCTGGAGACGCGCCTGATGGCCGGCAAATCCGGCTATGACGTCGTGGTGCCCACCGCCTATTTCCTCCAGCGCCAGATCAAGGCCAACATCTTCCAGAAGCTCGACAAGTCGAAGCTGCCGAACCTGGCCAATGACTGGCCGGTGGTGACCGAACGTCTCGCGATCTACGACCCCGGCAACGTCTACGCCGTCAATTACATGTGGGGCACGACCGGCATCGGCTACAACGTCGCCAAGTTGAAGCAGATTCTCGGAGCGGATGCCAAGATTGACAGCTGGGACATCGTGTTCAAGCCGGAGAACCTCGCGAAATTCAAAGACTGCGGCGTCCACATGCTGGATTCCGCCGACGACATCTTTCCGGCGGCGTTGAACTATCTCGGGCTTGATCCGAACTCGACCAAGCAGGCCGACCTCGAAAAGGCCGCCGATGTCGTCACCAAGGTGCGGCCCTCCGTGCGCAAGTTTCATTCGTCCGAATATCTGAGCGCGCTCGCCACCGGCGAGATCTGCTTCGTGGTCGGCTGGTCCGGCGACATCATGCAGGCCCGCGCCCGCGCTGCCGAAGCCAAAAGCGGCATCGAGATCGGCTACGCCATCCCGAAGGAGGGCGCGCAGATGTTCTTCGATAATCTCGCGATCCCCGCGGATGCCAGGAACGTCAGCGAAGCCTACGAGCTGATCAACTATCTCTACCGTCCGGACGTGGCCGCCAGGAATACGGACTTCCTGTCCTACGCCAATGGCAACCTCGCCAGCCAGAAACTGGTCGATCCGAAAATCTTGAGCGACAAGAACATCTATCCGGACGAGGCGACGCTCGCAAAGCTGTTCGTCATCACGGCGCGTGAGCCCGCGACCCAGCGGGTCATCAATAGGCTTTGGACCAGGGTGAAGACGGGGCGGTAAGCACTACTGTCCGCTACCGCCACCTTCGGTGCAGCCACAGCCACTGCTCCGGATGCTCGCGGACCCAGCCTTCCACCACGCTCGTGATCGCCTGCGTGGTGCCCTGGATGTCGATCTTGCCGTCGGCGTCGCGCACCGGGTGGACCTCTTCGGTGATCTCGGCGGTGAAGCGGCCGCCGGGCAGGCGGATGACGCGGACGCCGTGGATCGGGCATTCGACCTGTCGTAACAGGCGCGCCAGCATCGGATTGGCGGGGGTCTTGCGGCCGAAGAAGGTGACCTCGACTCCGCCGGTCAGATACTGGTCGATCAGCATCGCGACGTGCTTGCCGTCCTTGAGCGCCTGGGCAAGCCGCAGCGGCGCGTCGCGCCCCGCCGGGATCAGCGTGCCCATGTTGACCTGTCGCATCTCCTGGATGATGCGGTCGGCGGAGGCGATATTCGGGCGGCGGTAGAGGATCGCTGCATCGAGCCCGTGTGCGACCGCGGCGAGCGCCGGTAATTCCCAATTGGCCAAATGCGCGGCGAAGATCAACGCCGGCTTGCCGTCGTCGCGGATTTGATCGAACAGCTCGATGCTGCGGCTGGGCAGTTCGATCCGACTGTTTTCTGGATGATCGCGGTCGTAATCCCAGACCTGGTCCATATGGGCGAATTCGGCGCCGACGCGACCGAGATTGTCCCAGACGCCCATCAGGATGGCTTCGATTTCCTCGGGCGACTTGTCCGGAAACGCCGCGGTGAGATTGGCGCGGCCGATGCGGTGCTCGCGCAGGCGCGGGCCGATCAGTTTGGTGACGCGTGCGAAAAAGTCCGAGGTCTTGGCTGGATCGAAATAACGCGTGGTGCGCAACATGCCGACGGTGGCAGCGCCGATCAGCCCTCCACCGATCGACTTTGCCGTCTGCCGCGCGCGGGCCTTCGTCCTCGCCGGAAGCAGCGCCATGCGTCCGGTCAGGCCGGTTCGCGGGTCAGGATCAGCGAGGCGTTCTGGCCGCCGAAGCCGAACGAGTTCGACATCACCGCGGTGACGCGGGCATCGCGTGCCTTGTTGCCGACGACGTCGAACAGGATCGTGGGATCCGGATTGTCGTAGTTGATCGTCGGCGGGATACGCTGATGCTCCAGCGTCAGCAGCGAGAAGATCGCCTCGACCGCGCCCGCGGCCGAGATGGTGTGGCCGACCATCGACTTGTTGGAGGTGACCGGAATCTTCGAGACGAGCTCGCCGAACACGGCCGATGTCGTATTGTACTCCATCTTGTCGTTCTCGGGCGTCGCGGTGCCGTGCGCGTTGATGTGGTCGATCTGGTCGGGCGTCATGCCGGCATCGGCCAGCGTCTTGTTCATGCAGCCGATGATCGGCTTGCCGTCGGGCGAGGAGCGGGTGCGATGGAAGGAATCGGTGAGCTCGCCGCAGCCGGCGATTACGCCGAGTATTTTTGCGCCGCGCGCGGTGGCGGCTTCATAGCTTTCGAGCACCAGCGCACCGGCGCCTTCGGCCATGACAAAACCGTCGCGGTTCTTGGAGAAGGGACGGGAGGCCGCCTGCGGCGGGTCGTTCTGGGTCGAAAGCGCCGAGAGCAGCGAGAAGCGCACCAGCGCCTCCGGATTCACGGTGCCGTCGGTCGCCACGCACAGCGCGGCATCGGTCTCGCCGCGGCGGATCGCCTCGACGCCGAGCTGAATCGAGGTCGCGCCCGAAGCGCAGGCCGTCGACAACGAGATCGGCGAGCCCTTGGTGCCGAAGGTCTCGGCGAGGTAGGCCGCGACCGAACCGAACATGAAGCGGTGGTGATAGGGGCTGTACTTGCCGCCACCGGAGATGCGCAGCAGATCGTCGTAATTGAAGTCGGGTTTGCCGACGGCGCGGCCGAGTTCGCGGCGCTGCGGCCATTCGACTTCGACCGGTGCCACCGCAAGAAAGAGAGGACCCGGGAAATCCGCCTTGGTGCCGATCCCGGCCTGGTCCAGCGCTTCCTGCGTCACCAGTTCGGCCATCCGTTCGGACAGGCCGGTGGAGGAGAACGGATCGACGCTGACGAAATCCACCGTGCCGGCCATCGTGGTTTTGAGGCCGTCGACCGGAAAGCGCGTGATGGTGCGGATGCCGGATTCGCCGGCGACGAGCTTCGCCCAATTGTCGGTCTTGCCGTTGCCGAGCGAGGTCATGATGCCCATGCCGGTGACGACGACGACGGGACGCCCGAGTTTGTCGCGTGGTGCAGTCATGTCGATCCCCGCTTGAGCTGGAGCATGATCCGAAAAAGCGTGACGCGGTTTTCCGAGAAGATCATACCCAAACAATAACCTGCCAAAGCGTAACGCGCTTTAGCTTACTGCCTCGACCAGCGCCATGCCTTCGCCGCGCCAGTGTCCGGCCCCCACCACCACAATCTGGGTGGGCGCTCCCTGCATTTCAATCTCGGTGCCCGTGGAATCGTTCGGCGGAAACAGCGCGCCGCGAGAGATCGACAGCGCGGCGAGCGCGATGCCGAGCGGGAATTGCGTCTCCATGGTGTGGCCGAACATCGTGCCGGTCGAGCGCACCGGGAACTCGGCGTGGCCCTTCAGGAAGGCGCGCTCTTCTGATGTCGCAGGCTCCGCGCCGGTCGCGCCGGATATGATCGCGCCCTTGCCGTCGCGCTTCGGCAACTTTGCCCAAAGCTTCTCCAGCGTCGCGGCCATGTCGCCGGGGGTCTTACGACGGGCAAGGTCGGCAACGACGCTCGACAGCTTTGCGAATGGTTTTGCGCCGCGCGCTTCCGCATGGGCCTTCGATTCCAGCACCAGGAACGCGCCAGCCGAGCCGAGCGCGAAGCCGGCGTGGTCCTTGCGCGCCCACACGGGGGCGAACTTGTCCTTCAGATTGAAGTCGCCGAATTCGTAGAGGACCATCAGGTCCTTGCGCTCGCCATTGTGCGAGCCGCCGATCAGCGCGATGTCGCTCTCGCCGGAGGCGATGCGCGACAATGCAATGCGGGCGGCATCGGCGCCGGCAACCTCTTCACCCATGAAGGTGCGCGAGGTGCCGCCAATGCCGTGCACGATGGCGATGTTGCCGGCGAGCAGGTTGGAGAGCTGGGCCAGGAACAGCGTCGGCCTGAGATCGCTCATCAGCCGCTCATTGAGGAAGCCGGGCGCGTTGGCGCCCTTGGCCTCGGCCGTGAGCACGCCGGTGTCGACGTTGAGATCGCGTTCACCGCCGCCGGCGGCGACCACCATGTCGATCTTCGACAGGATGTCCTTGTTGCCCTTGATCCCGGCGGAGTCGAGCGCAAGCCCGGCCGCATAGGTGCCGATGCGCTGCCAGGCTTCCATCTGGCGCTGGTCGCCCTTCTTGGGGATCTGGCTGTCGAAGGTGACAGGCATCAGGGGGTGCACGATGTAGGGTGCAAAGCCCTTCTCGTCGACATTGATGCGCTTCTCCTGAAGCGCGGCCCAGTTGGCGTCCAGGCCCTCGCCGAGCGAGGTGGCCAGGCCAATGCCGGTGATCCAGACTTCCGTCTGGGCAGGCTTCGAAGCAGTCTCGGTCATGGCAATACGGCCTGTTGCGGAAAGCCGACGCGTTTGGCGACCGCGTCCATGTGGGCGCGCATATCCGCATGGGGAAAGGGAATCTGCGTGAAGGTCAGCGTCGAATTCGCGCGCAGCTTGCCGCCGACCTTGATCTTGGCTTCGGTCACGGCGTAGCCTGAGCCCTGATGGGCCAGGCTCGCCTCGATGCTCATGAGATCGCCGGGGAAGACCGAGCCGCGGACCTTGGCCTCCTTGACGGCAGCCAGGATCGGCATACGCTCGAATTTGAGCACGCCAAGCTGAAGCCAGCCCGAGGCCTGCGCCATCGATTCGATCAGGAGCACGCCGGGCATCAGGGGATAGCCCGGGAAGTGCCCTTCGAAGATGGTGCTCTCCATCGGGACCTGAGCCTCGACAACAATCGTCTTCGCGTCGACGTTGAGGTCGACGACGCGATCTATCATATGGAAGTATTCGAGTTGCATGACCGCGCGCTTAGGCGCTCGCGCCCTTGGCCGCAACCAGTTCGTCGATGCGGGCGCACAGGTTTTTCAGCACGAAATACTGCTCGGTGGTCGCTTTGCCGTCGTTAACCTCCTGAGTCCACTTTTCCAGCGGCAGCTTGATACCGAACTGCTTGTCGATCGCGAACGCGATGTCCAGGAAATCGAGGCTGTCGATGCCGAGGTCATCGATGGCATGGCTATCCGGCGTGATCGTGTCGCGCGGGATGTCGCAGGTTTCAGCGATGATCGTAGCGACCTGATCGAATGTGGAGGACATCACTAAGCCTTTGATATATTGCAGATGTTTGTCAGATTTTCCAGAGTGGAACGATGGGTGAGCATCGCGCCCGATGACGCCCTCAACCCCCCTCTGGCCGGGTCGAAAGCCCGTATATCGGAGCGCCGCCCTGAGTTCAATGGAGCCGGACGGGTGTGGGGACCGGGCTGGGGACGCCCCGGCTGAGCCGTTTCGGCCGAAGGAGCGCCAGCGGGCCTACCAGACGTCTTGCTTACCAGATGTCCTGCCTAGATGTGCGGCGTCGTGATCTTGACGCAGTCGCGGCGGCCCATCAGCACGCAATCCTGGGTCCGGCGCAGGTCGGCGATGCTCACCGCGAGCCAGATCCCGATCGCGGTCAGTGCGATGGTGAAGGCCAGCGCCGCGATATTGGCGAGCATGCGACGGCGGAAATCGTCCGGTTCGGTGCGGGGCTCCTCGTAGCGCGACAGGTCGAGCCGCTCGGGCGCGACGCGCAATTGCTGCACGCTAGCGTTTCCGCGGTGGGCCGTCGGGGAAGGCGAGGTGCGCGGCCTGAACTGGAGCACCCGGTGCTCGTCATCCGAGCTTATGGGCCGCTGGGTTGTCATGGTGCAGGGATCACTCCGAAGCAGCGATTTTTAGATAGCATACGTAGTGAACGCGTTGCAGAAAATTTTCTCAACGCGCACGTGCATTGCGCGTTCGCACTATCCTGCAGGACTGCGAACGAAGGACCGTGGAACCGGGGTCGTTCCGGGCCTGCAGAGGGTGCGATGCAATAATATCCACCGAGCCGAATGCATTTGCCGGCGCGGTGCCCATGACATAGTCCAGGGAACCTGACCACGCAGCTGCAACCATGTTAGGGGCCTTTCGACCATGACCAATACGCGCGAACCGAGAGTGCATCCGGTGTCGATCCTGTCGCTGCGGCCGACGCAGATGACGGTCGGGATGCGCGAGGTCAAGGAGAAGCGCAAGCGCTGGCGCGAGCACGACAAGAAGAAGCAGGCCGATCTGCTCGGCAAGCATATGATCCCCGTCGTGCACGGCCCCGACGAGCGCTATTACGTGATCGACCATCATCATCTCGGTCGCGCGCTGCACGACGAGGGCGTCAAGGAGGTGCTGGTCACCATTGTCGGCGACCTCAGGATGGTGGAGCGCGAAGCGTTCTGGGGCGTGATGGACAACAAGCGCTGGGTTTACCCCTACGACGCCAAGGGCGAACGGCGACCATTCCGCGATTTGCCCAAATCCGTCGTCGACCTCAAGGACGATCCCTTCCGGAGCCTTGCCGGCGAGCTGCGCCGCATGGGCGGCTTCGCCAAGGACACCACGCCGTTCTCCGAATTCCTGTGGGCCGACTATCTGCGTCGAAAGCTGTCGCGCAAGACTGTGGATGCCAATTTCGACAAGGCGCTCGAGAAGGCGATGTCCTCAGCCAAGAGCAAGGATGCGATCTATCTGCCCGGCTGGTGTGGGCCAGCGGAGGATGATTAGGCGCAACGCTCGCAGCAGCAGGCATGCGGCTCCGCAAACTGGATCTGATCACAGCCTCTTGAGTGAAACCATCTCCCGTCCGCGCGAAGCAGTGCTGAAACAAAGCCGTGCCACTTGTTGGAATTGTCGAGCTCACACAGGAGGCCGAAATGCGCTGTCTGGTTTTCGCCGTTGCCCTGCTCGTGGTCGCTTCAGCCGGGATCTCGGCGTCGTTTGCCGCAGTTCACCATGCCAAGACGTTGACTTTTTCCGAGCGCTTTGCCCCGGCGCTCGAGTTGATGGCGCAGCGCTAGGACAGGTTCACGCCAGTTCAACCAGCAGCGTCGCGATCGATTTTGCGCAACCGCACAAAGGCGGCCCAGGCCCGCGGATAATCCTTGTCCGCGGGATCAATCGTAAGTAGCGCGCGGCATGCTTCCTTGATCTCCTCGGGCGAAGGACGCTTGGCCGGAACCCCGGATGATTTGGCCTCCTCCCAGCGAGCCTCGATGCCTTTCGCAAACGCCAGGGCCTCGGCGCTCGTCCGCTTCTGCGCCGATTTCGCCAGCGGATGGTCCGAGGGGAAGTTCGGCCATGCAGCCGGCGGCTGATTGACACGCCACGTCAGTTCATCTGCTTGTCGCGCCTCCACGCCCGAACCTGAATGCTGTGCTGCTGGCGCCCATCCTGCCCCTGCCGAGGCTGGGGAACCCGATGAGCCGGCTGATCTCCGCGGGACCGCCGAACCTGGCGCGACCGCCGCTGTCTGTCCGGCCAGCTGGCCAAGCTGTTGTTCCATCGTTCCGCCGCTGGACTTGGGGATGACTTTTTCGATGGTCTTGATCATCGACAGCGCGCCTGGCGATATCAGCGTGTTCTGGTCGGCAATTTTGTCGTCGGCCGCGCCTGGGCAGGGCTTGTAAGCAGAGCGCTGCGACGTCATCCGGCCGTCGTCGTCGATACGGGCAAAATCGATCGAGACGGTGTAAACGAACGCGGCCTCGACATACTGCCTCTCCTTGTCCATCGCTTTTACGGAGCCGCATACGTATCTTGCCTGGTCTGCATCGATCGTTCGCAGGCCGTTGAAGTGAGCTGAATTCGGCGCAACGAGGACGCGTAAGACGGCAGCCCGCGCCTTGCCGTGCTCCGATTCGAACATGCTCCATATCTCGTTCGCGTTGATGATCTCCGGCTGATAGTTCCATGCGTATCCGGCCGCGAAGAATGTCGTGCCAATACAGGTCGCGATAACAAATGCCCGCACGTTCATGAGAAGCCCCCCAACAGGCACGGCTCATCCGCGTCTCCGGGGACGGAAACTGCGCAAGTTGTGCCAAGGCGTTTGTGCTAGTTGAGGGTGAGATTCTTAATTAAACGTGTGCGATTGCGAAAACACAGAGTTCCCGTCAAGCGGGAACTCATCCGCTGCATTGTGGCGATGCGTTCCTTCCGCGCTCGCGGCGGTCGGTCATTTCTTCGGCAGCCGTCCCATCAGATAGAATTCGTCGTTCGGCCGCATGCCGGTGAAATTCGCCAGCCGGTTCGACAGTGCGAAGAAGGCGGAGATTGCGGCGATGTCCCAGATGTCGTCGTCGCTGAAGCCATGCGGCGCGAGCGCAGTGAAATCGTCCTCGGAAATCCGCTGCGCATCGGCCGAGACCTTCATCGCGAAGTCGAGCATCGCCTTTTGCCGCGGCGTGATGTCGGCCTTGCGGTAGTTCGTGGCGATCTGGTCGGCGATCAGCGGGTTCTTGGCACGGATACGCAGGATCGCGCCATGCGCGATCACGCAATACTGGCACTGATTGGCTGCCGAGGTCGCGACCACGATCATCTCGCGTTCGGCTTTGCTGAGGCCGCCGTCCTTCTCCATCAGTGCGTCGTGGTAGGCGAAGAAGGAGCGGAACTCGTCCGGGCGGTAGGCCAGCGTCAAAAACACGTTCGGCACGAAGCCGCTCTTCTCCTGGACGGCGAGGAGACGCGTGCGGATGTCGTCAGGGAGCGCATCGAGGGCGGGAGCGGCGAAGCGTTGCACAGGCTTTGTCATGGGCATGGATTCCGGCTTGGGGCCGGCAACCTTAGTCGATGCGGGTGCCATGCTCAACGTGACGCCAGGCTCGCAATGCCGGCGCTGGAAAACAAGCGTCGCTTTACCGCAGCGGCTTCTTCAGCAGCGAGAAGCGATCCGGATTCAACCCCATCGACGGTTGCAGCATCGGGACTTCGATGCTGGAGAGCGTCTTCGCGGGCGGCGCCGAGAACACCGGATCGTTCGGCACGTCGCGCTGCGAGGTGGCACCGCGCCAGCGCTCGAGCACGGCGCCGACGAAATGCATGTCGTGACCGGAGGTGACGGAGGGCACGCTGCTGATGGTGGCTTCGCCGCGCGGCAATTGATGCGGCGGCACCTCCTTGAAGCGCAGCCGCGTCGGCAGCGCGACACCTTCGCCGAATGCCAGCACTTCTCGGGTGCCGAGCGAGGGCACGAACGAAAGCAGGTTCGCGGCCGCATCCGACACCGCGGCGCGCAGCAGCGCCTGGTCGCGCTCGTTGGCAAGGCGCATCGTGAACAGCGTGTTGCACTGGGAGATGATGGTGGCGTCGAGCTCGGCCGGACGCTGGGTGATGAGGCCGAGATAGACGCCGTATTTGCGGCCTTCCTTGGCGATGCGCGACACCGCCTTGCGGGTCGGCCCGAAGCCGACATTGCGATCGGCCGAGGCGTAGCGGTGAGCCTCCTCACAGACGAACAGCATCGGCGAAACGCCATCGCTCCACAAGCCGAAGTCGAAGGCCATGCGGCAGAGCACCGAGACGACGGAATCGATGACCTCGGCCGGGAAGCCGGCGAGCTGCATCACCGTCATCGGTTTGCCGTTGGCCGGCAGGCGGAACAGATGACTGATCACCTCGGCCATGGTGTCACCGCCGACATTGGCGTTGTCGAACATGAAGGCGTAGCGCGGGTCGTTGCGGACCGCCTCGATGCGGGAGATCAGCTTGTGATAGATGATGCGCGAGGAGCGGTTCTCGAGCTTGCCCATGCGCTCGTCGATCAGCGACATCAGATCGACCAGGCGATAGGGCACCGGAGTATCGACGGTGTAGCCGATCTGCTTGGGATCGATGCGCTTCAAGCCGATGCGATCGGCGTTCTGGTACTGGGTATAGACGCCCTTGGCGAGCGGGATGACCTCGGCGAGGACGTCGAGCTCCTCAGGCACGCCAGCGCGGCCGCCGAACAGCACGTCGACGATTTCCTCGAAATTGAACAGCCAGAACGGCAGTTTCAGATTGCGCGGGTTGAGCACCAGCGCGCGGTCGCCGAAGCAGCGGCCATATTCGTTGTGCACATCGAGCAGGAAGATGCGCAGGTTCGGGCGTGCCTTGAGGATCTCGTTGAGCAACAGCGACACACCGGTCGATTTGCCGACGCCGGTCGATCCCAGCACTGCAAAGTGCTTGGAGAGCATTTCCTCGATGTCGACATAGGCGACGACGGAGCTGTCCTGCTGAAGGAAGCCGACATTGATCTGGTCGGAACCGGTGGGCGCGTAGATCGTGCGCAGCTCCTGGCTCGTGATCAGGTCGACCGAATCGCCGATGGTCGGATAGTTGGTGACGCCGCGCTGGAATTTGGCCTTGCCGGTCGCGTTGAGGATTTCGCCCAGCAGGTCGACCGAGGCAATGGCGATCAAATTGTCGTTGCTCGAGAGGTTCTCGCAGGACACCTCGGTGATCATGGCGACGATGACCGAGCCGGCGCAGCGGATACTGACGAAGCGGCCGACGGTGGCCCGAACTTCCGAGACCGGCATCCGGCTTTCAGCCAGCAGCCCGACCCGGGCGAGCGATCCGCGAACCGAAATCACGCGTCCAAATGATGTCACAATGAATGAACCTGGCTAGAGCAACGGGTTGTCCGGACTATGCACGGCCGTCGCTGGACAAACGGTTAAGCGGCAGGCGCCGGCGCTTCGTTAAATCCGCGACAATTCAGGTGCGAGGATTGTTCCCAATACATACTCCCTGGCAGTAGCGGCGGAAAATGCTGCTTTTTCCCGGCCGACGGGTCCGAGAGTGCTTAAGAGAGATTTTACCATTCGGGCAGTCGGTCCGCGGTTCCGGGACGGGTTGGTCATCCTGGATGGTCCGTCATCCGTTCCGGGCGGCGATGTTTGATTTGTTGACGGGACCTAATCATTTGTACATTAGTACAAATAAACCGGCGGCCTTGTGCCGCCCACCGGCGCGTGAGTGGATTGCAGCCTGTGCCAGATCGCGGGATCCGGTCCAGCGGATCGCAAGCCACGTCTTGGAGGACACCATGCAGCCCGAACCGATCCTCGATCTCGCTCATCTCGGCCACATGGAGCTGTTGACACCCAAGCCGGACGAGAGCCTGAAATTCTTCGTCGACGTGATGGGCATGACCGTCAGCGGACAAAAGGGCGAGTCGGTCTATTTGCGCGGCTGGGACGATTACGAGCGCTATTCGCTCAAACTGACGGCGTCGAAGACATCGGGCATGGAGCACATGGCGTTACGTGCGCGCAGCCAGCAGGCGCTGGAGCGTCGCGTCGCGGCGCTGAAAGGGTCCGGCTTCGACATCGGCTGGATCGACGGCGACATGGGGCAGGGGCCGACCTTCCGCTGCCGCGATCCCGATGGACACATCGTCGAGCTCTACTACGAGACCGAATGGTATCAGGCGCCGCCCGAGCTGAAGCCCGCACTGAAGAACCAGGCGCAGCGCTTTCCCGCGCGCGGCGTCAATGTCCGCCGCCTCGATCACCTCAATTGCCTCGCCGTGGACATCAAGGCCAACCGGGAGTTCTTCGAGAATTATCTCGGCTGCCGCCTCACCGAGCAGATCGTGCTGAACGACGGCCGCGAAGCGGCGATGTGGCTGACGATGTCGAACAAGAGCTACGATTTCGCCTATTCGCTCGACCATTCCGGCACGGCCGGCCGCTTCCACCATGTCACTTACGCGCTCGACAGCCGCGAAGAGATTCTGCGCGCTGCTGACATCTTCCTGGAGAACGGCATCCACATCGAGACCGGCCCGCACAAGCACGCGATCCAGCAGACCTTCTTCCTCTATGTCTACGAGCCCGGCGGCAACCGCGTCGAAGTCGCCAATGCCGGCGCGCGCCTCATCCTCGCGCCCGACTGGAAGCCGATCGTGTGGACGGAAGACGAACGCAAGAAGGGGCAGGCGTGGGGCCTCAAGACGATCGAGTCGTTTCACACGCACGGCACGCCGCCGGTGCAGCACAAGAAGTAGCGCTCAGTTCGCGGCGGCTCTCACACGCGCAATCGTCTCCTTCACACCGATCCATGCTGGCCTGTCGGGTGCGAACTGCTTGCGCAGGAAGGTGACCAGCTCCTCGACCTGCGCATCGCTCATGCTGTTCTTGAAGGCCGGCATATAGCCGAGATTGCTCGACACCGGCTCGGCGATGCCGTGCAGGATGATTTGCACGAGATTGTCCGATGTGGCGCTGTGCAGGTTGCTGTTGAGGGCGAGCGAGGGGCGGCTGCCGAACAGCGCCAGGCCGCCGACCTCGTGGCAGACGGCGCAGGCGCCCTGATAGAGGCGCGCGCCGGTTGAGGACGCCATCGTGACTTGCGTTGAAGCTTCTAGCTTCAGAGCGATCGCATCCTGCGCTTTCCTATCGGTCGCGGTGTCATAGAACGAGTTGAGATAGACGGCCATGGCGCGGATGTCCTGATCGGGCAAGGCTGTGAGATCCCTGACAACAGGCGCCATCGGTCCGGCGGCGACGCCATGATACCGCGAGTGGCCCGTGCGCAAATAGGCGAACAGCTCGTCCTCGCTCCATGGGATCGGCGCGTGCGAGAGTGAGGTCAGCGGCGGCGCCTCCCAGCCCTCGGCAAAGCCGCCGGCGAGATAGGCGCCGCGCTGCTCGGCGCCGAGCGCGTTGCGCGGCGAATGGCAGGCGCTGCAATGGCCGAGGCCCTCGACCAGATAAGCGCCGCGATTCCAGACTTCGGACTTGGCAGGATCAGGTTTGAACTCGCGCGTCTGATGGAACAGCGCATTCCATCCGGCAAGTAGCGGGCGGAGATTGAACGGGAAGGCGAGCGTATTCGCCGGCTGCGTCGCGCGCACCGCAGGCTGTGCCATTAGATAGGCATAAAGCGCCTGCATGTCGGCATCGCCAGTCTTCGAAAAGTGCGTGTAGGGGAAGGCGGGATAGAGTTGCCGTCCGTCGCGATGCAGCCCGTCGCGCATCGCGCGCTCGAATGCGGGATAGGACCAGGCGCCGATGCCGGTCTCGACGTCGGGCGTGATGTTGGTCGCGTAGATCGTGCCGAACGGCGTCTCCAGCGCGCGGCCACCGGCGTTGAGCGCACCGCCGATCATGGTGTGGCACTCCGCGCAATTGCCGAGTGCGGCCAGTTGTTGCCCGCGCGCGATCGTCGCTGCGGAATAGACCGATGGGTCTGGCCGCGCGATCGGTGCGATGGCGCGGCTGGGCAAAACAGCCGCACCGATGCCAATCGCCGCGGTGCAGACGGCCGCGACCGTCGCGAAGATGCCGGCGCGTTTGGCGAATGGATTCTCCCAGATACGGGATGGTTGTGGCGCAGCGCGAGCGGGCAGCGCCTGCGGCGTGGCCGGCCCGCCGCTGTGCAATCCATTCAGGATGCGCTCGGGCGTGAACGGCGGCTCGCGAAATCGCACGCCGGTGGCATCGAAGATCGCGTTCGCAATCGCAGCCGCACTCGGGACCGAGGCGGATTCGCCGACGCCGAGCGGCGGCTGGTCCGGCCGCGGCAGCAACAACACGTCGATCTTGGGCACGTCAGGGAAGGGGATGATCGGATAGGCGCCCCATTCCCGCGCCGCGACTGCGCCGCGCTCGAACGAGACCTCCTCCATCAGTGCGCGGCTGGTTGACTGGATGACGTTGCCATGGATCTGGTGGCGCACACCGTCCGGGTTGATCATCAATCCGGAGTCCTGCCCAGCAACCACGCGCGTCACGCTGACCTCGCCGGTCGACTTGTTCACGGCAACGTCGGTGACCCAGGCCGACCAAGCCGCGCCATAGCCGGGGAATTTGCTGTGGACGTAGAGCGCATAGGCAAAGCCGCGCCCATGCACGATCTCGCCGTCTTTCTCTTCGCGCACCGGCCGCGGCGTCCAGCCCGCCCGCTCGGCGACCGCATGGACGAGATCGACCGCGCGCTGGTCCTTCAGGTAACGCAGGCGATATTCGATCGGATCGACGCCGGCCTCGGTTGCGGCCTCGTCGATATAGGATTCATGCGCAAAGGTGTTGGGCAGGGCCGAGACGCCGCGAAACCAGGACGCGCGCACGATCGGCGCCATGTCGTGGGCTACGACGCGCATGTGGCCGTAATCGTAAGGCGGGATCGCGGTGCGGTCGCCCATCTGGAGGACGTCCGGCCTCGGCGATATCCGTCCCGTCAGCAACAGCGCCAACGTCGGCGCGGCATTCGACGGATAGCGCGTAGCGAGATCGTAGGCAGCGACGTCGCCCGCCGCATCCAGGCCGCCATTGACGTCGATGAGCTGCGCGGCGCCTTTGGGCTCCCAGGCGTGTTCCTGCTCGCGCGTCAGCTGTACGCGCACGGGCCGGCCGACCGCGCGCGAGAGCAACAAAGCGTCCGCGGTGACATCGTCGGCGCAGTTGCGGCCGTAGCATCCGGCGGCCTCCAACCTGATGACCTCGATCTCGCTCTCGGGACGCTCGATCAGCAGTGACAGGTCTGCGCGCAGCACGTGCGGGTTCTGCGTGCCCGACCAGACACGGATGTTGCCGTCCTGGAAGTCGGCGACCGCGCAGGACGGGCCGATCGAGGCATGCATCTGATATGGCCAGACGTAAGTGCGCCGCATCGGCTTGGCCGCACCGGCAATGGCAGCATCGACGTCGCCCTTGTCGATCAGCGTGCGCGGCGTCGATGGATTGGCGCGCAGCGCGGTCTCGACGTCGGCGAGATCGGTCAGATCCGGCGTCGGTCGCCAGCTCACTGCAAGCTGCTCGGCCGCACGGATCGCGTTCTCCTCGCGCTCCGCGACGATTCCGACGAAATCGCCGATGCGTACGACGGCCATGATGCCGGGAATGTCGCGCACCGAGGATTCATCGACCGAAATCAGGCTGGTGCCGACGAACGGGCCGGCGTCGACGCCGGCATAGGGCGGGCGCACCACGCGGCCGTGCAGCATGCCCGGCACACGGATGTCGTGCACGAAGGTCAGCTCGCCCGTGGCCTTGGCGGGCAGGTCGACGCGTGGCATCGATTGGCCGACAATGGCGTAATCGCCGACCGGCTTGACGGCGACGTCGTCGGCAAGCTCGAGACGAATGGTCTCTCCGCCGATCAACTCGCCATAGCTGACGCTGCGATTGTCGTGCCCGCGCACGAGGCCGTCTTCGATCCTGAGATCGGCTGCCGGCAGCTCCAGGTGCTCGGCCGCACGTGCGATCAGGAAGTGACGCGCCTGCGCGGCGGCTTTGCGCAGGGGAACGGCAGTGATCTGAATGGTCTCGCTTGCGATCGTGGCGCCCTGGTTCGGCACCGTTGCGGTGTCGCCGAGCACCACGACGAGGCGGGCAAAGGAGACGTCGAGCTCTTCAGCCACGATCTGACCAAGCGCCGTGCGGATGCCGGTGCCGAGATCGACATGACCATTGTAGGCTGTGACCGAACCGTCCGCGGTGATGCGGACGAAGGTCTCGGATGTGCACTCGTCCACCGTGCGGACGACGACGAGCGAGCCGGATTGCAGCTCAGCTCCGTTCGGATGCGGGGAGGCCATCAATCACCGGCCTCGGCAAGCTGGCCAGACGCACGCATCACGGCGCGCAGGATTTCGATATGCGTTCCGCAGCGACAGAGATTGTAGCGCAGCGCCGCCAGCGCTTCCTGTTCGGTGGGCCGCGGGTTGATCGCAAGCAGCGCCTTGGTCGTCAGGATCATGCCGTTGAGGCAATAGCCGCATTGCGCCGCCTGCTCGTCGATGAAGGCCTGCTGCACCACATCCGGATTGTCGCGGGTACCGAGCCCTTCGAGCGTCACGATGTCGCGGCCGGCGCAGCCACTGATCGGAATGACGCAGGAGCGCGCCGCCGCGCCATCGATCAGGACAGTGCAGGTGCCGCATTCACCGAGGCCGCATCCGTATTTCGGACCGTTGAGCGCGAGATCGTTGCGCAGCACGTAGAGCAGCGGCGTGTCTCGCGCCGCAGTGATCTCGTGGATTCTGCCGTTCACGGTGATGCGGATCGGTGTCTGCGTCATCCTCGTTCCCAAGTCGAGTCGTTGAGCGCCGCGGCCAAGGCTTCGCGAATTCCAAGTCCGCGCAAAATCTACGTTGCGACGATACCGTTTGTACACAAACGTGCAAGCCGGACATGCCGCAGTGCAGCGCGAGTGCCTTCTTTGTGGACAGGGCGGATAGGCAAATGAGGTTTTATGCGGCAGGCGTATGTTTTGCGCCGCACCGCCGCTTGACAGTCATCGGGAGGGCGCGCAACATCGTTCGTGTACAAATGATAACTGCACTGTCGGCTGGCTTTGACATGGTGACTGAACCTACGAGCGCCGCCATCGACAAGATCCGCTGCGATGCGTGTCCGGTGATGTGCTACATCAAGCCGGGCGCGGCGGGCGCCTGCGACCGCTATGCCAATCACGAAGGCAAGCTCGTCCGCGTCGATCCGCATGTGATCCTGGAGCGCACCGTGTCGCATGGCGGCAAGCTCGTTCCGTTCAGCCGCACCGAAGATTGGGACGGCAAGATCGTCCACGAGCCTTCCACCTTTGTAACGGCGATCGGCGCGGGGACCACCTATCCCGACTACAAGCCGGCGCCGTTCATCGTCTCGGCGGAGGTCGATGGCGTCGACATGGTGACTGTTGTCACCGAGGGCATCTTCTCCTATTGCGGCATCAAGGTGAAGATCGACACCGACCGCTATCTCGGGCCGGAGACGGCGACCGTTCGTGCACAAGGCGAGGCGGTCGGTCATGTCACCACCAGCGAATACGGTTCGCAGATGCTGTCGCTCGGCGGTGTGCACCATCTGACCGGCGGCTCCAAGAAGGAAGGCCGCGTCACCTGTGACACGCTGATGGACCTCGCAAATTGCAAGGCGGTCGAGCTCACCATCGACGGCGGGGCGAGCGTGGTGGTGCAGGCCGGCCAGGCGCCGATCGTCAACGGCATGAAAGAAGAGCGCATGCGCGTCGGCTGCGGCTCGGCGACGATCGGCATGTTCGCCAAACAATGGCACGGCAAGGTCGACGAGGTTGTCGTGGTCGACGACCATATCACCGGCGTGCTCTCGGAGCATCAGGCCGGCAAGCTGCTCGACATCGCCGATACCGGCATCAAGATGAAGGGGCGCCGCTCGACGCCCGGCCGCTATTTCCAGGTCGCCGATCCCGGCACGGGTTGGGGCGGCACCAATATCTCCGATCCGCTCGCAATCCTGGGACCGTTCGACGCGAAGGAGGCCAAGCCTGGCCTCTCGATGCTGATGGTCTCCACGACGGGCGAGCATTCGTCCTATTACGTGCTCGACGAAGCCTTGAAGCCGGTCGAGACCGAGATGCCGGATGACCTCAAGTTTTCGGTCGAGCGCATTCAGGAGAATTGCGAGCCGGCGCTGTGCACGGTGCTGTTCATGGCGGGCGCCGGTGGTTCCTTGCGGGCGGGCGTGACCGACAATCCGGTGCGGCTGACGCGCTCGGTGAAGGAGGCGCTGACGCGCGTCACCAGTGGCGGCGCGCCGGTCTATGTCTGGCCGGGCGGCGGCATCACCTACATGGTCGACGTGACGCAGATGCCGGCGGGGGCATTCGGTTACGTGCCGACGCCCGCGCTGGTGGCGCCGATCGAATTCACGATGAAGCTGTCGGACTATGCGGCGCTCGGCGGGCACATGGATTATGTGAAGCCGCTCGCCGAAGTTCAGGGCGGCGACGATGTCCGCCAATTGCCCTGGCAGAACCCGATCCCGGGCCCCCGGGCATGACAAGGCTCCCGCAAATCGCGTTGCTGTCTGACGGCCGGCGGCTGCATTTGCAGGATGGACCGATTGACCTGATCGTCGAGGCGAGGGGGGCGGCCGACGCAGTGCGCGAGGCCTATAAGGCTGCGGCCGAACGGTTCACCGGGCTTCTCGACGAGCTCTGCGCGGAACTGCCGGAACTGCGGACCGTTGTCGAGGAGCGGACCTCGTTGAGAGGCGTTGTGGCGCATCGCATGCACGCCGCG
This sequence comes from Bradyrhizobium sp. 17, assembly GCF_023073515.1. NCBI lineage: Bacteria > Pseudomonadati > Pseudomonadota > Alphaproteobacteria > Hyphomicrobiales > Nitrobacteraceae > Bradyrhizobium > Bradyrhizobium sp. 17. The sequence goes on from NZ_JADPJQ010000130.1 coordinate 118,666, forward strand.
GTGGCGCCCTATGCCGGTGATGGCTTCATCACGCCGATGGCCGCTGTGGCCGGCAGCGTGGCGGAGGAGGTGTTGGGCGCAATGCTGAACGCTGCGGCGCTCGATCGGGCCTATGTCAACAATGGCGGAGACATTGCCCTGCATCTCGGCGAGGGCGAGCATTTTTCGGTCGGCCTGATGGACCGGCCCGATCGCGACGGCGTGATGCGGACAATCAGGGTGGACGCCGATGATCCCGTGCGTGGCATTGCGACCAGCGGACGGCACGGCCGCAGCTTTTCCCTCGGGATTGCCGATGCGGTGACCGTGCTGGCCGGAACGGCGTCGCAAGCCGACGCGGCCGCGACGATCGTTGCGAACGCCGTCGATCTGCCGGGGCATCCCGCCATCATCCGAAAACCTGCGAACGAACTTCAGCCCGACAGCGATCTTGGCGCGCGGCTCGTGACCCGCAACGTTGGTGGATTGTCGCAGAACGAGATCACCACCGCGCTCGAATCTGGCGCGGAATGTGCACGGCAATTATTCGATCGCGGATTGATCGAGGGTGCCGTGTTGCAGCTTTGTGGTGATATGATTGTCATCGGGACCAAGGATATTGAACGGCAACGATCGCGCCCGCTTGTACAAGAGAACGCGGTCCATGCCTGAACTGGGAAGCGGTTTGAGGAAACAATCATGAGCGCGATCATCCGCAAGATCGTCACCGTCGTCGAAGAGACGCAGATGGAGATGGGCCGCCAGGTCTCACCGCCGACGCGGCGTGCGGCGGCGATCGCCGTGATCGAGAATCCGTTTGCTGGAAAGTATGTCGAGGATCTCTCGCCGCTGATCGCGATTGGCGAGGAGCTCGGCGAGCTGCTCTCGAAGCGCGCGGTGGCGGCGCTCGGCATCGACGGGTCCAAGGCGCAGAGCTATGGCAAAGCCGCGGCCGTCGGCGAGAATGGCGAGCTGGAGCATGCAGCCGCCATCCTTCACCCGAAAATGGGCGCGCCGGTGCGTAAAGTGCTGGGCAAAGGCGCTGCGCTGATCCCGTCGTCGAAGAAGCGCAGTGGACCCGGCACGACGCTGGACGTTCCGCTGGGCCACAAGGATGCAGCCTTCGTGCGCAGTCATTTCGATGGCATGGAAGTGCAGATCAACGACGCGCCGCGCGCCAACGAGATCATGGTCGCGGTCGCCGTCACCGACAGTGGCCGTCCTTTGCCGCGCGTCGGCGGGCTGACCGTTGCGGAGATCAAGGGCGAAGACGGACTGCGTTAATCTTTTCAGAAAGTGGAGGTTGGGATGCGAGCAAAGAACTATTTTGTCGGGGCGGCGTTCGCGCTGTTGGCAAGCGGCATGGCTCATTCGGCCCTTGCGCAGGACATCAAGATCGGCGAGATCAACAGCTACTCGCTGCTGCCGGCGTTCACTGAGCCCTATCGCAAGGGCTGGCAGCTCGCGGTCGAAGAGATCAATGCGGCCGGCGGCATCAACGGCAAGAAGCTCATCGTCGTCTCCAAGGACGATGGTGGCAAGCCGGCAGATGCGCAGACCGCGGCCAACGAGCTGGTGTCGAGCGAGGGCGTGGCGATGCTGACGGGTACGTTCCTGTCGAACATCGGTCTTGCGGTCAGCGACTTCGCCAACCAGAAGAAGGTGTTCTTTCTGGCGGCCGAGCCTCTGACGGACGCCATCACCTGGTCGAAAGGCAACAAGTACACGTTCCGACTGCGTCCTTCGAACTACATGCAGGCCGCGATGCTGGTGGAAGCGGCCAGCAAGCTGCCCGCAAAGCGCTGGGCGACGATCGCGCCGAACTATGAATACGGCCAGTCCGCGGTCGCGGTGTTCAAGAAGCTGATGTCGGAGAAGCGGCCCGACATCCAGTGGGTCGATGAGCAGTGGCCGCCGCAGGGCAAGATCGACGCCGGTCCGGTAGTGCAGGCGGTTGCCGCGGCCAATCCCGAAGCGATCCTCAACGTCACCTTCGGCGCCGATCTCGTCAAGCTCGTGCGCGAAGGCAACACCCGCGGCCTGTTCAAGGGACGCGAGGTCGTCTCCTTCCTCACCGGTGAGCCGGAATATCTCGATCCACTCAAGGAGGAGACACCCGAGGGTTGGATCGTCACCGGCTATCCCTGGTACTCGATCAAGACGCCCGAGCACGACGCGTTCCTGAAGGCCTATCAGGCCAAGTACAACGACTATCCGCGCCTCGGCTCGATCGTTGGCTACCAGACCATCAAGTCGGCGGCGGCGATCCTGGCGAAGGCCAATTCGACCGATCCGGAGAAGCTGATCACTGCGGCGGAAGGACTTTCGATGCCGTCGCCGCTGGGCGAGATCACCTTCCGCAAGATCGATCACCAGTCGACGCTCGGTGCCTATGTCGGCAAGACCGCGCTGAAGGACGGTAAGGGCGTGATGGTGGACTCGTCTTACAAGAAGGGCGCGGACTATCTACCAAGTGATGCCGAAGTCGAGAAGCTGCGTCCGAAGGATTGATCCAAAGTGAGACCGGGGCCTCGTGGTTCGAGACGCGCGGCGCAGCCGCGCTCCTCACCATGAGGGTCCCGACCTCATCCTGAGGAGGCGCGTAGCGCCGCCTCGAAGGATGAAGCCTAATATTGCGACTTACGCTTAACCCGGACCGCAGATGGCCTTTTACGTCGTACAGTTTCTGACCGGTCTCGCCAGCGCAGCGTCGCTTTTCCTGGTGGCGTCGGGCCTGTCGATCATCTTTGGCGTGACGCGGATCGTGAATTTTGCGCATGGCGCCTTTTACATGATCGGCGCCTATGTCGCCTTCACACTGACGGAGCGCCTGTCAGGTGCATTCGGCTTCTGGGGCGGCATCGTGGTGGCGGCGTTCGCGGTGGCGCTGATCGGCGTCATCGTCGAGATGGTGCTGCTCCGGCGCATCTATCACGCGCCCGAGCTGTTCCAGCTGCTTGCGACCTTCGGCCTGACCTTGATGGTCGAGGACCTCGTCGTCCTGATCTGGGGCCCAGACGATCTCGTGGGGCGCCGTGCGCCCGGCTTCAAGGGGGCGATCGACTTCTTCGGCCAGAACATTCCGAGCTATGATCTGTTTCTGATCGTGCTCGGACCGGTCGTGCTCGGCATTCTCTGGCTCTTGTTCCAGCGCACGCGCTGGGGCGTTCTGGTGCGCGCAGCGACGCAGGACCGCGACATGGTCGCGGCGCTGGGCGTCAATCAGAAATGGTTGTTCACGAGCGTGTTTGCGGTCGGCGTTTTCCTCGCCGCTCTCGGCGGTGCGCTCCAGATCCCACGCGATGCCGTGCATCATGCGATGGATTTGCGCATCATCGTCGAGGTCTTCGTCGTCGTGGTGATCGGAGGCCTCGGTAGCATCATCGGCGCTTTCGTCGCGGCTGTGCTGGTCTCCGAGCTCAACGCCTTCGGCATCCTGATCTTTCCAAAAATCTCTATCATCCTGGTCTTCCTGGTGATGGCGGTGGTGCTGATCGTGCGGCCCTGGGGCTTGTTCGGCAGGCCCGAGGCGCCGGCCCGCAAGACGCCCGGTCTCACCGTCAATCCCTGGCGACCGCTGACGTCGAATGAGCGGTTGGCTGCGTTTGCAGCGCTCGTCGTCGCGGCGACACTACCGCTGTTCGCCGGCAATTATGCACTGACCGTCGGCTCGGAGATCGCGATCTCAGTGATCTTCGCCGTCAGCCTGCACTTCCTGATGTCGGTCGGCGGGCTCGCGTCCTTTGGTCACGCCGCCTATTTCGGCCTCGGCGCTTACGGCGTCGCTTTCCTCGCCAAGATGGCCGGACTGCCGATGATCGTCTGCCTGTTGCTCGGTCCGCTGCTCGGCTGCATGGGCGCTGCCGTGTTCGGCTTCTTCGCGGTGCAGCTCTCCGGCGTCTATTTTGCGATGCTGACGCTCGCCTTCGCGCAGATCGTCTGGTCGATCGCGTTCCAGTGGGTGAGCGTCACCGGCGGCGACAACGGCATCCTGGGCGTCTGGCCCTCGAGCTGGGCGGCGAGCCCATCGCATTTCTATTGGCTGTCGCTCGGTGTTGCGGCGCTCGTGACGATCGCTTTGCGGGCCATGGTGTTCTCGCCGTTCGGCTATGCGCTGAGGGCGACGCGCGACTCGCTGCTGCGCAGCGAAGCGGTCGGCATCAACACCAAGCGTATCCAGTGGACCGCCTTCGTGATCGCGGGCACGACCGCGGGCATTGGCGGCGCGCTGTTCGCCTACCTCAAGGGCAGCGTCTTTCCGGACAATCTCGGCATCTCGCTCTCGGTCGACGCCCTTGTCATGGTGCTGCTCGGCGGCGTCGAGACGGTGTCGGGCGCGGTGATCGGCGCCATCGTCTACAAGGCCTTGAACATCTGGCTGGTCAGTCAGACCGACCTGTCAAAACTCGTGCTCGGCGGTTTCATCGTTCTGATCGTCGTCGTCTTCCCCAAGGGCATCGTCGGCATGCTGGAGATGCTAGCGCAGCGCCGCAGGAAGACGTCGCCGCCGGGGTCACCCTTGCTTGCCAAGCCGATCGAGTCCGCCGAATGAGCGTCGCGCCCCCACTTCTCGCGGTCGAAGGACTGACCAAATCCTATGGCGGCGTCCATGCCGTGCGCGGCGTCTCGTTCTCGCTGCGCGCCGGTGAAATCCTGGCGCTGATCGGACCGAACGGCGCGGGCAAGAGCACCTGTTTCGACATGCTCAATGGCCAGAACAAGCCTGATACCGGCCACGTCCGCCTGCTCGGCGAGGACACAACCGGCAGGAAGCCGCGCGAGATCTGGCGGATGGGCGTGGGGCGCACTTTCCAGATCACCGCGACTTTCGCGACCATGACGGTGCGCGAGAACGTGCAGGTCGCGCTGATTTCGCACGGCAAGCAATTGTACAATCTTTGGGGCTCGGCGCCGAACTTCGACCGCGGCGAAGCCGGGCGACTGCTCGAGCTGGTCGGCATGGGCGGCTATGCGGATCGCCCCTGTGGCGAGCTTGCCTACGGCGACCTCAAGCGGCTTGAGCTCGCCGTCGCGCTCGCCAACCAGCCAAAGCTGCTGCTGATGGACGAGCCGACCGCCGGCATGGCGCCGCGCGAGCGCGTCGATTTGATGCGGCTGACCGCGCAGATCGCTCGGGAAAAATCGATCGGCGTTCTCTTCACCGAGCACGACATGGACGTGGTGTTCGAGCACGCCGACCGCATCATCGTGCTCAACCGCGGCACGCTGATCGCCGAGGGCTCGCCGGCCGAGGTCCGGGGCAATCCGCAGGTGCAGGCGGTCTACCTCGGCGAGGGCCTCCTCTACGATGCCGGGCCTCGCGAGGGAGCATCGGCATGAAGCTCACGGTGCAGGACCTCAATAGTCATTACGGCCCGGCCCATATCCTGTTCGACATCGGCTTCGAAGTCGGCGAGGGGGAAGTCGTGGCATTGCTCGGCCGCAATGGCGCCGGCAAGTCGACGACGTTTCGCTCGATCGTCGGGCTCGTCGCGCAGCGCTCAGGACGGATCATGTTCGAAGGCAAGGATGTCTCGGCGCGTCCGACACATGAGATCGTGCGGGATGGGCTTGGTTACGTGCCGGAGGAGCGGCGTATCTTCACCGATTTGACGGTGGAAGAGAATCTCGAGGTCGGCCGCCAGCCGAAGCGCCCGAACGCGCCGCACTGGACTCGCGACAAGCTGTTTTCGCTGTTCCCTAACCTCGGCGAGATGAAAAATCGCCCGGGCGGCCGCATGAGCGGCGGCGAGCAGCAGATGCTCACCATCGCGCGCACGCTGATGGGCAATCCATCGCTGGTGCTGCTGGATGAGCCCTCGGAAGGCCTGTCGCCGAAAATCGTGGAGCAGATGGTCGAGGCCATCCTGACCATGAAGAAGGAGGGCGTCAGCATCGTCGTCTCCGAGCAGAATCTGCATTTTGCGCGGCTGATCTCCGATCGCGCCTATATCATCGAGCGCGGCCGCATCTGCTTCGGCGGCACCATGGCCGAGCTCGACGCGCGTCCGGATATCCGCGACGCGCATCTGTCGTTGTGAAGGCAAAGGGCAAGGGCATCGAGCGGATGGCGAGAAGCGTCGCGGCGAAGAAAAGCGTCAAACCGGCAAAGCCGCCTTATGTGCTCGACGAGCAGGTCGGCTTCATCCTTCGCCAGGTCTGGCAGCGCCACAGCGCGATCTTCTCTCGCGAGATCGGCACCAACATTACGCCGACGCAATGGGCGGCGCTGTCGAAGCTCGCCGAGGCCGGGCCATGCTCGCAGAACCAGCTCGGGCGCCTGACGGCGATGGACGTGGCGACCATCAAGGGCGTGATCGATCGGTTGACGGCGCGCGGCCTCACCGAGACCAGCCAGGATCCGGAGGATGGACGGCGGCTTCTGGTCAGCCTGACGCGCGCGGGCCAGCAATTGGCGGAAAAGGTCGCGCCGAATGCGCTTGCGATCACACGAGAGACGCTGGCGCCGCTCGAGGCAAAGGAGCGCGAGATGCTGATGGCGCTGTTGAACAAGCTGCGGTGAGGCGCGACTAACCTCGGTGAAGGTCTTGTCGAGGTTTTTGACATGAGAGCGGCGACCCGGTTTGCTATGGCTCTGAGCATGAGTGTGATGCTGGCGGGCCAGTCTGCTCCCGCCCTGGCGGCGCAAGCCTATGAGGGGTTCTGGGCGTCAACCAAAAAGGATTGCCGCGACGAGGACAGCGCCAACCGCATGAGCATCGAGGGCGGCAACCGTCTCTATTGGTACGAGACCCGGTGCCGCGCCAGCGAGATCACTGCCGACGGGAAGCTCGCCTGGAAAATGAAGCTCGCCTGCGAAGGCGAGGGTGAGAAGTATCGCTCCAGTCCCCGGGTTTCCATTGCCGCGGACGGCAAGCTGGTGATGGACAACAGCCCGGTCGGGCCGGGCAAGCGCCAGACCTATGTGCGTTGTGAGATAGCGAAACCGCGGTGATCCTGCTACGTCTTCCCCGGCCATTTTGCGCGATAGCGGATTTCGCTGCCATCGGCGAGCCGCCGCCACGTTCCGAACTCCGGCGTATGCGGAGCCGAGGCCGTCAATCCGATCGGGTAGATTCGGCTGGGCTGTCCCTGGATGTTGACGGCGAGTTGCCGGTGCGAGGTTCGGAACGCCAGTTCGACTTCGCCTGCGATGACGGGCTGATCGCCGTCACTATGGAAGCCAGCTGCGTTCAATTCGCCCGGCATGGTGTTGAGGTCCGTCTGCAATTCGATGGTGATATCTTGCGGTGATTTCGGCACTGTTGCGCCGGCCGGAAGGCGAACCTCGAAGACGAGCAGAGGAGTGGCGCCGTTTCGGTTGAGCCAGGGCGTGGCCGTCATGTACGCGACGCCCAGGTAGGTGGCGGCGGCGGCCACGCAAAGCAGGACCACGACACCAAGCGATTTCAGGCTGTTGCGCGCGAGACCGCTATTGCCTGCATCCGTGCCGGAACGCGTCACCAGCCAGCTGGCAAGCACCACGCCAGCGATCGCTCCGATGGGTGAGTAGACGAACAGTGCCAACAGGCCAGACGTGATCGGGTCCGCCCGGTTGCCCAGATCGAGCACTGAAAACAGCACAAAGGTCGCGACATAACCTCCGACCGCACCGGCTACACCGGCGGCAATCCGCGACGAATTCTTCATGTCTCCCTCGGCGTTCCAGCAATGAACTGCCTGCGTTAGACGCAGCAGGCCGACGACTTGTTCAATGCTGTCAAGGGAGCACGGGAGCGGCGAGCCGCTCCGGCTGCGTCACTTCGCCACCACCTCGGGCACCCTGCCGGCCGGCGGGGTGTTGCGGCTGCGCTGGGTGCGCACGATACCGTCAATGATGGTCATGCCGATGCCGGGGAGGTCGCCGAGTTGGACGCTGTCCAAAATGTTCTTGCCGGCCGAGTGCTGCGCCTTGTCCATGATGACGAAATCGGCCGAGCGGCCCACTTCGATCAGGCCGCAATCCAATTCGCGCATCCGCGCCGTGTTGCCGGTGGCCAGGCAAAACGCGACCTCGGCCGGGAGGTCGCCAAGCGAGGACAGCATCGACACCATGCGGAGAATGCCGAGCGGCTGCACGCCCGAGCCGGCCGGCGCATCGGTGCCGAGGATGACGCGGTGCAGATCGCCCATCTCGCGCGCAATGCGCAACGTGAACAGCGCCGAGCGCTCGTTGCCATTGTGAACGAGCTCGAGGCCGCGCTTGCAGCCCTCGCAGATGCAGCGGATCTGGTCGTCGGGAAGCGCGGTGTGACCGCCATTGATGTGGCCAACCACGTCGGTGTCTGCCTCAAGCACCACATCCTTGTCGATCAATCCGGAGCCGGGGATCGAAGGACCGCCGGTGTGGATCGTGCTCTGGATGCCATATTTGCGAGCCCAGCCGACCATTTTTCGCGCCGTGGGGCCGTCCTTGACGCCGCCCAGGCCGACTTCGCCGAGCAGCTTGACGCCGGCTGCGGCCAACTCCTTGAAGTCCTCCTCCACCATCTCGCACTCGATCACAGGCGCGCCGGCGTGAACCTTCACGCCGCCAGGCCGCAGATTCCAGAATGCACGCTGCGCGAAGATGGCCATCGCCTTCAACCCCACGACGTCGCGCGGGCGGCCGGGCATATGCACCTCGCCGGCGGAAATCATCGTGGTGACGCCGCCATGCAAATTGCTGTCGATCCAGCCGATCTGGTTCTGGCGCGGCGTCCAGTCGCCCGCAACAGGATGGACATGGCTGTCGATCAGGCCGGGCGCCACCGTGGTGCCGTTGGCCTCGACGATGGTGGTCGCGCCTTCGGTGTTGAGGTCCTTGAAGCGGCCGATCGCGGTGATCTTGCCGTTCTCGGCGACGATGGTGTCGCCGTCCAGGATCGGCTTTTCCAGCGCGCCGGACAGGATCAGGCCGATATTGCGGATCACGAGCTTCGAGGGTCCGGTGGCCTGGGGTGCGTCATGCGCCATGGAATGGGTCCTTGTCCTTAACTGCAACGCTTCCGATCTTGGGCAGCCTTGACCGCGGGATCAAGCCGGATTATTCATTAGTACACAAATGATCGTATACAAACGACGCATAGCTGCCGCCTTGAAAACCGCCACGACGCGCCACGGAAGGGTGAGATGAGCAATTTCAATCAGGAAGCCGTTTTGAGCGTCCACCACTGGACCGACACGCTGTTCTCCTTCAAGACCACCCGCAGCCCGACCTTCCGCTTCCGCAACGGCGAATTCACCATGATCGGGCTCAAGGTCGGCGAGAAGCCGCTGCTGCGGGCCTACAGCGTCGCCAGCGCCAATTACGAGGACACGCTGGAGTTCTTCTCGATCAAGGTCGCGGACGGCCCGCTCACCTCACGGCTCCAGCATCTAAAGGAAGGCGACGAGATCATCGTCAGCCGCAAGGCCACCGGCACGCTGGTGATCGACAATCTGGAGGACGGCCGCAACCTCTACCTCATCGGCACCGGTACGGGTCTTGCGCCGTTCCTGAGCGTGATCAAGGACCCCGAAACCTACGAGCGGTTCGAGAAGGTCGTGCTGCTGCACGGTTGCCGACACGTGAAGGAGCTCGCCTATGGCGAGATGATCACCGAGACGCTGCCCAAGGACGAGCTGATCGGCGAGTACATCCGCAACCAGCTGATCTACTATCCGACCGTGACGCGCGATCCCTTCCGCAATCGCGGGCGCATCACCGATCTCATCACGTCGGGCAAGCTGTTTTCCGACATCGGCCTGCCGGCACTGGAAGCGGCCCACGATCGCGTCATGATCTGCGGCAGCCCGGCGCTGGTGGCGGATACCCGCGTGCTCCTCGGCGAGCGGGGTCTTGTCGAGGGCAATCACGGCGAGCCGGCCCAATTCGTGGTCGAAAAGGCCTTCGCCGAGCGCTGAGCCCGGAACCCCCGCGCAAGAAGACCGTATTTTCGCCGCCGCGCGCCCGTTGCGGCGTCGATTCGGCACGCGATACACTGTGGGAACGAATCAGCGGAGTTCCCACATGGTTGCGGACAGCGACAGCAATATCGCCTGGCACCGGGTTCAGTTGAAGAAGAACCGCGCCGAGTTGAAGGCGCTCGAAACCGCGCGCTTCACGATGGGCGAGATCGCGTCTTCGAAGCGGAACGGCCAGACCCAGAAGGCGCTCGGGGAACTCAAGCGCAAGATCGTGCAATCCGAGCGCGTGATCGCCGATCACGACAAGCGCACGCGCCGTCCGCTCACCACCGACCTGCGAAGCCTCAGCAACGGCAGCTGGAGCAATTGGGACGCCTACACCAACCAGCAGCAGCGCAAGATCGGCCCGCGTTCGCCGGGGCGGGGGTAGACTCGACTCTCACGCCTGCACCGAAGCCGAAGCGGAGGTTCCGGGTTCCCTTGCGCGGGCGGCGTCGTGCACCATCTTGGTGAGACCCCGTCAACCGCTTCGGTGATCACATGGCACCACGCCTCGATTTCACCAGCGAGGCCTTCTTTCGCGATCTGCCCAAGGCGATCGCAACGTTGCGCATGTCCGGTCCTGTGGTCGCGGCGCGATTTCCTCTCGTCGGCGATGTTTGGATCACCACGACCCATGAGGCCACCGCGCAGGTCCTGAAGGACGGCACCGATTTCACGCTGCGCAAGGAGGATGGGGACGTCGCGGGTTTACGCTGGTGGATGCCGAACTACGTCAGAACCATCGCCAACAACATGCTGACAATGGACGAGCCTGACCACACAAGGCTGCGCAGCATTGTTGACGAGGCCTTCCGCCGCCGCGCGATCGTCGCGATGGAGCCGCGCATCCGCGCCATCGCGGACGGGCTCGCCGACGAGCTGTTCCTGGCAGGAAGCCCGGCCGATCTCGTCCAGCGCTATGCGCGCATCCTGCCGCTCGCGGTGATCTCCGAGCTGCTCGGATTGCCATTGGCCGATCGCCCCCGCTTCATCGCCTGGGCCAATACGATGTCCTCACTTACGAACGTCGCCAGCTTCTTCCGCATGCTGTTCGCGTTCCGCAAGATGCGAGCCTACCTCGAACGGCAGCTGCAGATTGCCCGCGTGCGGGGCGGCGAAGGCCTGATCGCGGAGCTGGTTCAGGTCGAGCGCGAGGGCGGCCAGATCACGCCGGACGAAATGGTGTCGATGGTGTTCCTACTGCTCGCGGCGGGCTCCGAGACCACCACGCATCTCATCAGCGGTTCTGTCTACGAGCTCCTCAGAAATCCCGGCGTCCGCGACTGGCTGGCACAGGACTGGAGCCGCGTCGGGCTTGCGGTGGAGGAATTCCTGCGCTTCGTGTCGCCGGTGCAGTTCTCCAAGCCCCGCTATGTGAGGCGGGATATCGAGCTCGCGGGCGTGCGTCTCAAGAAGGGCGATCGCGTCATGGTGATGCTCGCCGCCGCGAACATGGACCCGGCGATGCATGAGCGCCCCGAGAGCCTCGATCCCGCGCGCAAGCCGAACCGTCACATGTCCTTCGGAACGGGCATCCATTTCTGCCTCGGCCATCAACTCGCGCGCATCGAGGCAGCGTGTGCCCTGGAAGCGTTGTTTGTGCGATGGCCGCGGCTTGGCTTTGCTGTGGACGTGTCTCAGATCCACTGGCGCAAGCGACCGGGCATGCGAGCGATCGCGAACCTCCCTGTCGTGCCCGACGGCCACGCAGCACAGGCGACAGCATCAGCTGGATCGATGTTGGTTCGTTCCCAGCCAGTGGCCTGCTGAGACTTACACCTTGCGGAAAATTTCTCTGCACTCGTCGGTAGGAACGGCATGCCGTTGCTCTAGTTGTTTTTGCGACATCGAAAGCCGCGACGAGTTCCTCCGGTCGATGTCGCAGATCAACAACAGGAGACAGCATCATGACCGGCAAGATGCCACCTGTTCCCGCCGAGAATCAAAGTCCGAAGGGAACCGGCGACAGCAAGCAAGTGTCCTCGACTGCCCCGCGCGGCCAGCAGCGTGCGCAAAATCCGGACCAGCAAGGGCAGCAGGGCAACATCAAGCAGAACACCACCAACCAAGGCTATCAGCAAGATCGCTGAGGAGCGGACCCTCATGTCGACATCCACCAAGACACCGAACAGCAACCGTCAGGGCGGACCAGGCGCATCGCATGAGAATGCGAAGGCACCGCTCGAAGTGAAGAAGCCCGCGGCGGACGACCCGCAGCGCAACCACAGCCGCGTCTCCGGCGGAGGTGGCGAGCACGATTCACACCACAGGCATGACGAGGCCGGAAAAGGCGGAGGCAGGTGAGGCATGACCAACAAGCAACCCAAACTCTACGCACCGACGGAAAAGGATATGCAAAATAACCCCATGATCGGCGGATCGAAGGGCGCAACGATGGCCGGTATCTCGCCTGAGGACCTCGAGGACGCCTTGGGCGAGAACACGATCGAAGGCGACGTCGGGAACGACGTGAACGCCGCTGGCGGCATCGACAAGGACATCGCACGCAGTGGCACGCACCGAAGAGGCCGATAGCTCCGGAGGACGAGCATGCAAGGCAAGAAGACCCACGAGCAACAGGTTCGCATCCTCGAGCGCAAGCCGGATGTTCCAGACGCGCGAGAGCTTGAGCGCGCCCTCGGCCACAATCCGGAGAATACGGCCGTTCACCGGGCGCGACCTGAGGCGCGACAGAGTGAATTCCCGGTGAGCCGAGGCGGCCTCAACCAGGAAAGCGATCACAACAAGCACAATGATTCCGGCCAAAGCGGACACAAGCCGCCGAAACCGACGCCGGCACAGCAGAAGCATTGAGCTGCACGGGCGATCAAAGCAAGAGGAGAAAAAGATGCCAGGTGGTCGTGGCAGCAAGACGCATTTCAGATCGGGCATGCATGGCAAGGGCGACGGCAGCGGCGCCATGACGGACGTGCCCAAGGAGAAGATCGGCGACAACATGGTGCTGTCAAACCGCGACAAGGCGCAGCACTCGGACATTCGCGGCATGGACGGCAAGGCGATCCAGACCGAACAATATCAGGACCACTCGGCCAACCGGCTCGACGAGGAGCCGGGCACCGACGAGACCTGAGAGCGGCGTTCCTTCCCGCTGAACTCGCGGACCGGCTTTCAGCCGGTCTGCTTTTTTGTCGACCCGAGATCACGCTCCCAGCCGAACACGGAACGGCCGTCGAGATCGGGCGAGGCCGCACGCTCTCCGGCGATATAGGATTCGACGGATGGCCCATGCGCGGTGCGCTCCAGCCGCCGCGCCTGGTCGTCGAGGCGCTTGATGGCTTGCATCTCTTCCTCGCGCCCGAGCTTTGCGTTCTGAATCGCCCCCTTCAGCACGCGAATGGTTTCGTCATAGACCTTGAGTGGAACAGGGTAGGGATGCCGGTCCTTGCCGCCGTGGGCAAGCGAGAAGCGCGCGGGATCGTTGAAGCGGTAGGGCGCGCCGTGCACGACTTCGGCGACCATCGCCAGCGAACGAACGGTGCGAGCGCCAACGCCGGGAGTCAGCAGCAGCTCCGGAAAGTCGACCGGGCCGCGCTCGGCCGCAGCAGCGAGTGTGCCGTGCAGGCGGCGCGCAAACACGTCCTTCGGCCGCACGTCGTGATGCCCGGGCATGATCAGGTGCGGCAGCGTCGCCTGTGCGGGCGCGGGCGCAGTTCCGGTGAGCCGCTCGAATTCGGAAAGGATACGATCCGGGCCGAGATCGCTCAGAAGCTCGAGCTGCGCGGTGCGCGAGATCTCGGCGCGATGGTCGGTGAGGTTGACGATCTCGCCTTGCCGCGGCCCGTCGATCGCGCTGTGCGGTGCGTCGACAAAACTCTTCAGCGCCTCGGAATGCCAGTGATAGCGGCGGGCCTGCCGCTTGTCGCCGTTCATGCCTTGCTGCACCACGGTCCATTTGGCGTCGGCGGTGACGAAGAAGCCGTGCAGGTAAAGGTCAAAGCCGTCCTGGACCGCGGCGCTGTCAACCTTCGCCACGAGGCGACTCGCACGCGTGAGCTTTGCGCCGTCGAAGCCGATTCGGTCGCCGAGCTGCATCAGCTCGTCCGGGGTCTTGCGCGAGTGCTGGCCACGCCCGCCGCAGACGTAGATTCCGAGCTCGTCCTGGAGCGGTCCCAGCCCGCGCTTCAGCGCGCCAATCACCGACGTCGTGATGCCGGAGGAGTGCCAATCCATCCCCATGACGGCGCCGAACGACTGGAACCAGAACGGGTGCGAGAGCCGCTGGAGGAATGCATCGCGTCCGTAGTGATGCACGATCGCCTGTGTGACGATCGCGCCGAGCGACGACATGCGGGTCGCCAGCCAGGGTGGAACCCGGCCGGTGTGAAGGGGAAGATCGGCGCTGCCGGTCCGTCGAGTCATGATTGACCACAAATAGCGCAGTTCGGCGATGATTGCACCAGAGGGATGCTGCATTGCACCGAGCGGGGGAGCGAACGACGCTGCAACGCGTTGAACGCAAGCGCGGATGCAATGCGGGGACATTAATGGATTGGCAGACCCTTTTGGCCGACATCGACAGGATGTTCGGGTGGATCCCGTCGTGGTTCGTCGGCCTCACTCTAGTCTTGGGCGCGATCCTGATCGCCCTGTCGATCTATCGCCTTTCGGTTTGGCTGTTCAACCGCGCCTTCGGAACCCGCCTCCCGCTCGTGAGCGTGTTCATCGCCCGCACCGCGGGCCCAACTCAGCTGGCCCTCAGTCTTGCCGCCGTAGCGTTGGTGCTGCCGCTCGCGCCGCTGGACGACGCCTTCCGCACGCCGCTGACGCGCCTGTTCGTCGTCGCCTTCATTGCGCTGATCGGCTGGATCTCGATCCGGATCGTGGATATGAGCGCGGCACGGTATCTCCAGAACTTTCGCGACGTCACCGAGAATTTTGTCGCGCGCAAGCACGTCACCCAGGTCCGCGTCTTCAAGCGCGTCACCGATATCATCATCGTCATCATCACGGTGTCGACCGCGCTGATGACATTCGACTCGGTCAGGCAATACGGCGTCAGCCTGTTCGCCTCCGCCGGTGCCGCCGGTATCATCGTTGGTCTTGCCGCCCGGCCGCTGCTGAGCAATTTGATCGCGGGCATGCAGATCGCAATCACCCAGCCGATCCGCATCGAGGATGCCGTCATCATCGAGAACGAGTGGGGCTGGGTCGAGGACATCGCCGCGACCTATGTGGTGATCCGGCTGTGGGACTGGCGCCGCATGGTGGTGCCGCTGTCTTATTTCATCGAAAAGCCATTCCAGAACTGGACCCGCGACACTGCGTCCCTGATCGGCGTGATTGCGTTTCATGTCGATTATCGTGCCGACGTGCCGCGGATCCGGCGCTGGCTGGAAGAAGCAGTGAAGGAGTCCAAGCTCTGGGACGGCGAGGTGGTCAATCTCCAGGTCGTTGACGCGGATGCTCGCACCATCGAGCTCCGCGCCCTCGTCAGCGCCAGGAACGCGCCGCAGTCCTGGGACCTGCGCTGCGAGATGAGGGAGAAGCTCATCGCCTTCATCCGGGACGAGATGCCGGAAGCGCTGCCGCGCGAGCGCGCGATCCTGATCCCGTCGGGAGGAGGCGACGATGACGCCGATTTCGTGCGGCGTCCCGCGCCGCCGGAGAAGATGCGGGCGAGCGCACGCAATTGACCTACTTGCGCGTCGGCCTTCGTGGCGCCGCACAAGCCTGCCTGGCGCTGGATCGTGTCCAGCGCGCTGGTCCTCATGCGAAGCACCTCACTGCGCGCGGATGTCGGCGGCCTTCAGCACCGGCTCCCATTTGGTCGCCTCGGCATGCATGTAGGCGCCGAAATCCCTCGACGATGAGCCGACCGGGGCCGCGCCGATCTTGCCGAGCGTCGACAGTACGTTTGGGTCCTGCAGCGCCGCCTTCAGATCGCTTTCGAGCTTCGTGACGATCTCCGGCGGCATTTTTGCGGGACCAAGAACGCCCCACCAGACGGAGACGTCGTAACCCGGCACGCCCGACTCGGCGACGGTCGGAACATTGGGCAGCGCCTTGGAGCGTTCGGCCGAGGTCACCGCGAGCGCGCGCACCGCGCCGCCTTCGATCTGGCTGATGGCTTCCGCAAGTGGATTGATGCTGAGCGGAATGTCGCCGGCGATCACGGCGGTCAGCGCGGGGGCGCCGCCCTTGTAGGGGATCGCGACGATCTTGGTGCCGGACATGTATTTCAACAGCTCACCCGCGAGGTGCGCCGAGGTGCCGTTGCCGGACATGCCGTAGGAGAGCTTATCCGGCTCCTTTTTCGCCGCGATGAGGAGATCACTGAGCGTCTTATAGGGGCTGTCCTTGGCCACGACGATCGCGAGCGGGGAGGAGGCGACTTCGCTGATCGCGGTGAAATCCTTGAACGTGTCGTAGGGCACCCTCGGATAGATGAACTGGTTGAGTGGATGGCCGCTCGCGACGAGGATCAGCGTGTAGCCGTCGGGCGCGGCCTGCGTCAGCGCTTGGGACGCGACGATTCCGCCGGCGCCGGGACGATTGTCGATCACCGGCTGCTGGCCCCAAGTCCCGGCCAGCGCCTGAGCCAAGGTGCGCGCGAGCACGTCGACGGCGCCGCCGGCCGCATAAGGCACCAGGATGTGGACCGGCTTGCTCGGATATTTGTCGGCCTGTGCGGCGGTCCCCGCGAGCAGCAGACCGGCGCCCACCATCAGACCGCTGATGGTCTTGTTGAAACCCAGCATTTCCCAGCACTCCTTTGCACCCAGCGGCGGTCTCTCGGCCTTTCCGGGTGTCATCCATGGTTTTTGTTGACGAGACCTGATCTTTTGTACGATAGTACAAATCACATGATCCGCAACCCCGCCAGCAAGGAAACGGCCCGCAAGCCGAACATGCGCGAGGCGATCCTCGCCGCGGCCGAGGAGCTGTTCGCCACCAACGGCTTCAACGCCGTGTCGGTGCGCGATATCGCACAGGCCGCCGGCGCCAATCCCGGCAGCGTCACCTATCATTTCAAGACCAAGGACGGCCTGCTGCTGGAGATCTACCGGCGCCATTGCGGGCCAATGAATTTGCGCCGTTCCGAGCTGCTCGCGGCCGCCAAGCGCGTGCGCGATCTCCAGGATCGGCTCGAAGCGGTGGTGCGGGCCTATGTCGTGCCGGCCTTCACCTCGGGCAGTGATCTTGCCGGGGGCGGGGCGCGGTTCACGCGGCTGCGCGCGGTGATGTCCGCGGAGGGCAATGAAGTCGCGCGAAAGATCATCGCACAGACTTTTGACGACACCAGCCACGCCTTCATCGATGCTGTTCACGAAAGCCTGCCGCACGTTCCGCGCACCGATATCGTCTGGCGCAGCCACTTCCTGCTTGGCGCACTCTATTATTCGCTGGTGACGCCGGATCGCGTCTCGCGCCTGTCGCGCGGCGAGGCCGACGGCAGCGATGCCGCAAGTGCCATCGAGCAATTGGTGCAAGCCACCGTGGCCGCGTTCCAGGCGCCGGCGCTGGATCAGGCGCCAGCACGGCGACGGCCGGTCGTCAGCAGCAAGACTTGAAGACACGATCTGGTTCGGCGGTTTATCTGATGGCAATGATGTACACGCCGACCATTCCGCCGCCCGATCCGGACACGCGCACGCCGAAGTTCAGACTGCCGAACCTGTCTTGCGATGCGCATTGCCACATCTTCGGGCCCGGCGCGAAATACCCTTACGCGCCGGAGCGTTCCTACACGCCGCCGGATGCGCCGCTCGAGGATTTCCGCGCGCTGCATGCCAAGCTCGGCGTTGGACGTGCCGTCATCGTCAATGCGAGTGTGCATGGCACCGACAACACGGTGGCGCTTGACGCCATCGCGCAGAGCAACGGGGCCTATCGCGCGGTTGCCAATATCGACGACACCATCACCGAGCGCGAGCTTCGCGTGCTGCATGAGGGCGGCTTCCGCGGCTGCCGCTTCAATTTCGTCCGCCATCTCGGCGGGGTCCCGGACAAGCAGGTGTTCGACCGCATCGTCGCGCTGGTCGCACCGCTCGGCTGGCATATTGATCTGCATTTCGATGCGATCGACCTGCCTGAACATGCCGACACGCTGATAAGGCTGCCGCTGAGCTACACCATCGACCATATGGGACGGGTGAAGGCGTCCGAAGGGCTCGACCAGCTGCCGTTCAAGATCCTGGTCGAGCTGATGCAGCGCGACGAGAAATGCTGGGTCAAGATCTGCGGCTCGGAGCGGGTGTCATCGGCCGGTCCGCCGTTCACCGGCGCCGTGCCGTTCGCGCGAAAAATTGTCGAGACGGCGCCCGACCGCGTCATCTGGGGCACCGATTGGCCGCATCCCAATGTCAAGGCGATGCCGAACGACGGCGATCTCGTCGACCTAATCCCGCTGTTCGCGCCGGAGCCGGAGTATCAGCAGAAGATCCTCGTCGATAATCCAGCGCGGCTGTTCGAGTTCGGCCAATGACGGCGCTAGCGATCGACAAGCCGCGCGGCCGCGCCTGGTGGAAGGAGCTCTGGATCCAGGTGCTCATCGCCATGGCGGCCGGAATCGCGCTTGGGATCGTCAATCCCGAGGGGGGCGCCAGGATGCAGCCGCTTGGCGACGCCTTCATCAAGGCGATCCGGATGCTGATCGCGCCGATCATCTTCTGCACGGTCGTCAATGGCATCGCGCATATGGCCGATATGGCCCGTGTCGGGCGCGTCGCCGTCAAGGCGATCGTCTATTTCGAGATCATGACCACGATCGCGCTGATCATCGGTCTCATTGCGGTGAACTTGCTCAAGCCCGGCGTCGGCATGAACATCGATCCCGCCAGCATCAATGCCAGCGCGATCGAGCCCTATGTCAAGCAGTCGGGCGTGATCGGCTTTGTGCCGTTCCTGATAAACATTGTGCCCGCGACGTTCGTCGGCGCCTTTGCCGAGGGCAACATCCTCCAGGTGCTCTTCATCGCCGTACTGTGCGGATTTGCGCTGGTGCAGCTCGGCGAGCGCGCCGCGCCGCTGGTCCATCTCATCGACATCGCCGCCAAGATGGTATTCACCATCTTCGGATTCGTGATGTGGGCTGCGCCGATCGGCGCCTTCGGCGCCATCGCCTTCACGGTCGGCAAGTTCGGCGTCGGCTCGCTGGCCTCGCTGGGCAAGCTCCTCGGCGGCTTTTATCTCACCTGCGTGATCTTCATCATCGTGGCGCTCGGCCCGGTCGCGCGTCTGTGTGGCTTCTCGCTGCTCAAGCTGATCCGCTACATCTGGGAAGAGCTCTTGATCTGCATCGCCACGACATCGTCCGAGACGGTGCTGCCGCGGATGCTAACCAAGCTGGAGCAGGCCGGCTGCGAGCGCAGCGTCGTTGGGCTGGTGATCCCGACCGGCTATTCCTTCAATCTCGACGGCACCTGCCTCTACCTTGCCGCCGCCTCGGTGTTCCTGGCACAGGCGACCAACACGCCGTTTGGGCTCGCCGAGCAGATCGAGCTGCTTCTGATCCTGCTCGTGACCTCCAAGGGCGCGGCGGGAATCGCGGGCGCCGCCTTCGTCGTGCTGGCGGCAACGTTGTCCGCCACCGGCAGCATTCCGGTGACGAGCGTGGCGCTCGTGCTCGGCATCCACCGCCTGATGTCGCAGGGGCTGACGCCAACTAATCTGATCGGGAACGCGGTCGCGACGATCGCGATTGCCAAATGGGAAGGCGCACTCGATGCCGACCGCCTGAGGCGCGTGCTCGACGGCGAGGAATCCGCTGTCGCGACTCGATGAACCGATGACGTTGACGAACGATAGAGGGGAGTTTGTCCCATGAAAACAGGTCTCGTGATCACGGCCCATCCGGGCGATTTCGTCTGGCGCGCCGGCGGCGCCATCGCGCTGCATGCGAAGAAGGGCTACCGCATGAAGATCGTCTGCTTGTCTTTCGGCGAGCGCGGCGAGAGCCAGTTCGCCTGGAAGGAGAAGGGTGCGACGCTGGAATCGGTCAAGGCCGGCCGCAAGGACGAGGCGGAGCGGGCGGCCAAGCTGCTCGGCGCCGAGATCGAGTTCTTCGATTGCGGCGACTATCCGCTGAAGCTCGCCGAGGCCCATTTCGACCGCATGGTCGACATCTACCGCGAGCTCAATCCGCGCTTCGTGCTGACGCACGCGCTGGAGGATCCCTATAATTTCGACCATCCGAACGCGGCGCATTTCGCGCAGGAAACCCGCGTGGTCGCGCAGGCGATGGGCCACAAGCCCGGCGCGCAGTACAAATATTCGGCCCCGCCGGTGTTTTTGTTCGAGCCGCACCAGCCGGAGCAATGCAACTACAAGCCGGACCTGCTCCTCAAGATCGACGAGGTCTGGAAGGAGAAGTACGAGGCGTTCCAGATCCTCGCCGCGCAGAAGCACCTGTGGGGATATTACGAGCGCGTCGCGCTCAACCGCGGCATCCAGGGCAGCCGCAACACCGGCGTGTCCATGACCTATGGCGAGGCCTATCAGCGGCTGTTTCCGACGGTTGCGGAGGAGCTGGCATGAAGCCGGTCGTCGTTCGCAACATCAAGCGTGCCGATCCCGCTGGGATGGCGGAGTACGGCGTCTCGACCGTGCACGAGGCCTATGATCGGCTCGGACTGATGAAGCCGTATCTGCGGCCGGTCTGGGCCGGCGCGGCGATCGCCGGCCCCGCCGTCACCGTGCTGGCGCAGCCCGGCGACAACTGGATGATTCATGTCGCGGTCGAGCAGTGCACGAAGGGCGACATCCTCGTCGTGGGCTGCACCACCGACAACACCGACGGCATGTTCGGCGAGCTGCTCGCAACCTCGCTGCAGGCGCGCGGCGTGCAGGGATTGATCATCGATGCCGGCTGCCGCGACATCAGGGCACTGCACGAGATGAACTTTCCGGTGTGGTCGCGCGCGGTCTCGGCCAAGGGCACGGTGAAGGCGACGCTCGGCTCGGTCAATGTCCCCGTGGTCTGCGCCGGCGTCAACGTCGATCCCGGCGACATCATCGTGGCCGATGACGACGGCGTCGTGGCGGTGCCGAAGCGCTACGCGGCCGAGGTCGCCGAGAAGGCGAGGTGGCGCAACGCGGACGAAGGCGGCAAACGCAAGCGGCTGGCTTCGGGCGAGCTGGGCCTCGACATGTACAGCATGCGCGAGGCCTTGGCGAAGGCCGGGCTCGTCTATGTCGACAATCCCGAGGACGTCTAAAACAATCAGCGGAGTGGGCCGATGGATCGTCTCAAGCTGAAGGCCGTGCTCGGCAGTCACCCCCATGTCCAGGCGGTGAAGAGCGGCGAGCTCCGCTCCAACCGCTTCGACCTCGACTTCATCGAATACACGCCGACCAACACTGCGTTCAAACCGATGGTGCGCGAGCAAGCGTTCGACGTCTGCGAGATGGCGATCGTCACCTATCTGATGGCAAAGGCGCAAGGCAAGCCCTTGGTGCTGCTGCCTGCCACAATGCTCGGCCGCTTCCAGCATTCCTACGCGCTCTATAGTCCTGCGCAGGGAACCCTCGGGCCGTCCGATCTCGAAGGCAAGCGCGTCGGCATCCGTTCGTTCACGACTACGACCGGCGCCTGGATCAGGGGCATCCTCGCCAACGACTACGGCGTCAACCTCGACAAGATCCGCTGGGTCACGTTCGAAGACCCGCATGTCGCCGAATATGTCGACACCACCGAGCGCGCGCCGAAGCACAAGAAGATACTTCAGATGCTGCTCGACGGCGAGCTCGACGTCGTCCTTGGTGAGGCCTCGAACGATCCCAAGCTGAGGCCGCTGTTCCCCGATCCGGCCGCGGAAGCCGCCATATGGTACGCGCGCCGCGGCGTCGTGCCGGTCAACCATCTCGTGGTCGTGACCGAGCAGCTAGCGAAATCGCGTCCTGACGTAGTTTCGGGCATTTATGATCTCCTCAAGCAAAATAAGGCGCAGGCGGGGCCTGCGGCAACGCCGGACCTGGTTCCGTTCGGAATCGAAGCGAACAGAAGGTCGCTGGAGTTGATCGTCGACTACGCGTTCCAGCAGGCGCTGATCCCGCGCCGCTATGCGGTTGAGGACCTGTTCGACGCAACAACGCGAGGACTGAACTGATGGCGGGCGATCCCAAGCGATGGCAGGTCGGGCTGGTCGGTTATGGCGAGGTCGGCAGGATTCTGGCCGAGGATTTGCGCCAGCAGGACATCAAGGTCACAGCCTTTGACATCAAGCTCGCGGGCGAGCAGGGTGGTTCGCTGCACGAGCATGCTGAAAAATTCGGTGTGGGGCGCGCAGCCTCGCACGCCGAGCTGACCGCCAAGTCCGATTTCATCATCTCCGCGGTCACCGCGAGCCAGGCCGTGCCGGTGGCAAAGGCCTGCGCGGCCGCGATCAATCAGGGCACCTGGTTCCTGGATTTCAATTCGGCGTCTCCCGCCGCCAAGCAGCGCGCTGCCGCGCTGATTGATGGCGCCGCCGGACGTTATGTCGAGGGCGCGGTTATGACGTCGGTGCCGCCTTATCGCATCAAGGTGCCGCTGCTGCTCGGCGGTCCCGGGGCCAGGGAGCTGGAGCCGCTTTTGAACGCGATGGGTTTTGCGGCCAGGGTTGCGAGCGACAAGCTCGGTGTTTCATCGGCGGTGAAGATGTGTCGCAGCATCATGATCAAGGGGCTGGAGGCCATGGTCATCGAAAGCTTCACCACCGCGCGCGCCCATGGCGTCGAGGATGCGGTGCTGGCTTCACTGGCGGAAACCTTTCCCACGATCGATTGGGAGAAGCAGGGTGCTTATTGCTTCCAGCGTGTGATCGAGCATGGCCGCCGCCGCGCCGAGGAAGTACGCGAGGTCGCCGAGACCGTGCGTGAAGCCGGGCTGACGCCGTGGTCCGCGCAGGGCACCGCCGAGCGGCAGGCCTGGGTGGCGGACCTCGCCGACGAGGGCCTGTTCGGAACGAAGGGTACCAAGGAGTTCGCCCGCAACGCTGACTGGCGCACCGAGGCGGACCGAATCCTGGCGAAGATCAATCGCGAGAAATAGGGCGGCTCTTGCTCAGGATTTTACGGTGCAACAGCCCGTGAGCTCGTCGCGGACGTGTTCGATCAACGCCATTAGGTCTTCGGACTTCCGGGCCAGCCGATCGTTCGCGACTTGGGTCCGGTATTCCGCGCGGATCACCCGAATGCACTTGTCGGCGGTGTCGAGCGTCAGGAGCATGCGCGTCAAGTCATCTTGGGTCCGGATGCTCGCCAGATCGAGGTTTGACAGGACATGCCCGATGCCGTCGAGCCGTATTATAGCGGCATCGCCGGGCGTTCTCGCTCGAATGGCGCGATGGTCGATGCTGCTGAATGCGCTGAACATGTCGATGCTTCCCCGTTGAATGCAGACTTCAGTGCAGGTTCTGCTTTGAACGGCACCGCGGGACTGGCAATACGCTCAGCTATCGGCAATCAGCGCGGATCGACTATCCGGTATTCTACCGGATTCGGAATATGAGAGCGATCGACGGTAACATCTAACGGAAATAACGCGGCAATTCGCCCCGCTTCAATGCAGATATGCGTCCAGAGCGGCTCAGGAGCCGGGGCGGAACACAGTGGGCCGTTGCCGCGCAAAAGTCTGCCGGCCGCTCTTGAAGCCCATTACGACATCCGGCAGCTCGGCGACGGCGAAGCGGCTGTCTTGCGTATCGAGCACGATGAGATCGGCGGGGTTTCCGACCTTGATGCCGTAATCCCCAAGGTTCATCAGCCGCGCCGGCAGCTCGGTCACGAGATCAAGGCAGGTATCGAAGTCGTTCACCGAGGCATGCGCGACGTTGGCGTAGAAATTCGCCATTCGCAGCAGTGAGGCATCGCCGAACGGCGTGAAGGGATTGAGCACGTTGTTGGTCGCGATCGAGCACAGCACGCCGTCGGCGGCGAGCTTGTGGGCGAGCGTCAGCCCGCGTGGCGCGTTGTGGGTCGCTTCCCGCCCCATCAGGTACAGATCGGTTGCCGGCAGCACGGTGACGGCAACGCCAGCCTTGGCCAGCTGCGCGGTGGCGGCCCTCAGCCGCTCCGGTGGCAGTGCGGAGAGTTTCGTGGCGTGGCCGATTGCCACGCGCCCCCCATAGTTGCGCCGCTCGGTCTGCCGGCAGACCTCGTCGAGGTGCCACCAGGAGGGATCGAGATCGAAATCGAGATGGAGATCGACGTCCAGGTCGAACGCCTCGGCGAGGTCGAAGATGCGTGCGAGATGGGCGTTCGGGTCGGTGTCCGTGTAGGGGCAGCCGCCGATCACCTCCCCACCATCGCGCAGCGCCTGGATCAGAAGCTCCTCGCTGCCGGGATCGTTGGTGAGGCCTTCCTGCGGAAAGACACAGAGCGACAGGTCGATCGCCCAGGCATAGTCACGCTTCAGCGCCTTCACCGCCTCGAAGCCGCGCAATCCGATGCGGGGATCGATCTCGACGTGGGTTCGCATGCGCGTGGTGCCGTGGACGATGGCACGTTCGAGTACCCGGGCGCCGCGCGCGTAGACGTCCTCGACCGAGAAACCCTTCTTCATCTCGGAGAGGGCGCGGATCGCTTCGGAGACGCTGCCGTGATCATGCCCGCAGCGGCCGAGCAGGCAGGCCTTGTCGAGATGGATGTGGCTGTCGACGAAGCCGGGCAGGGCGAGGCGTCCGCCGACATCGACTTCGGCGGCCTCGCAAGCGAGCGTCGGTTCGATGGCGGTGATCCGGCCGCGCGTGACGCCGATGTCCATCGGGTCGGCGGCACCACGCAGCAAGGCGTTGCGAAAGATGAGGTCAAAGGCGGATTGGGCGGTCATGGCTCTTGCGGAAGGAATTTAGTGCATTCGGCCGCGTTTGGCGGCTCCAGATTGTCGGCAGTGTAGCGACGGAAATGTTCAAAATATATGCACGTATTCCCCGAGAGCGGCGCTAGTATTCGCAAGCCCTGGAGAATGAGCCATGTCCGCTGCCGCAAAAGCCGAAGCCGGCCCGTCGTCCGACGCCGAGATCGTGGAAGCCTATCTCACGGCGTCGATGATCCCCGATCCGGACGCCGCGGCTGCCTATATGGCGCCGGGCACGGTGATCACCTTTACCGGTGGGCGCGAGTTCGATCATCCGCGCGGCCCGACCGCTTTCAACGCCAAGCGCTACCGCTGGGTCAAGAAGAAGATGGACCGTTTCGACGTCTGCCCCGGCGACGGCGAGACCGTGGTCTATAGCGTCGGCACGCTCTACGGCGAATGGATGGATGGGTCCGCGTTCGAGGGCAACCGCTATGTCGACCGCTTCGTGGTGCGGAATGGCCAGATCACCAAGATGGACGTCTGGAACGACAGCGCCGAGCGGATCCTGGTCCAGCGCGGCATCGACGCGTAAGCGCCATCCTGGCGCTTGAGCGCCCCGACTCCAGGGGGACAAAAGGCCGGTCCACCCTATCGCAAGCCGCGATAGCTGATAGGTGCAAGCTCGTCTGGCGGCTGCCGCGCGCCTGCGCTATCAACGGCGCGATTGCTGCGCCCGGCATGGGGGCGCAAGCCTCCTCAAGGAGTTCCCGATGCGTTTACCCACCGTTGTCCTGGCCCTCACATGCCTTGCAACTGCCGCCTCCGCCGAAGACCTGTCGGGTACGCTTCAGAAGGTCAAAGAGACCAAGAAAATCACGCTGGGCTACCAGGAGGCCTCGGTCCCGTTCAGTTATCTCGACGGCAACCAGAAGCCGGTCGGCTTTGCCATGGATATCTGCCTCAGGATCGTGGATGCCGTGAAGAAGCAGCTCGGTATACCCGACATCGCCGTCGACACCCTCGCCGTGACATCGTCGAACCGGATTCCGCTGATGGTCAACGGGACGCTCGACCTGCATTGCTCGGCGACCACCAACAATGCCGATCGCCAGAAGCAGGTCGCCTTCACCAACACGCACTTCCTCAGCGCCACGCGATTTGCGGCCAAGAAAGCCGCAAAGATCAACACCATCGACGATCTCAAGGGCAAAGCGGTGACGGCGGTGGCCGGCTCGGTCAACCTGACGCAGCTCGCCAAGGTTAACACCGAGCGCAATCTCGGCATCAATGTGATGCCGGCCAAGGACCAGGCCGAAGCTTTCCTGCTGCTGGAAACCGATCGCGCCCAAGCCTACGCGCTCGACGACGTGCAGCTCGCGGTCGCGATCGCGCGCTCGAAAGAACCACAGCTCTTCATGATTAGCGAGGAGACCTTCTCGAAGCCGGAGCCTTACGGGATCATGCTACGGCGGGAGGACGCGCCGTTCAAGGCGCTCGCCGACCGCGCGACTGCAGAGCTGTACGCGAGCCCGGAGATCGAGGCCCTCTACAAGAAGTGGCTGGAATCGCCGACGCCGCCGAACGGCCTCAATTACAACGTCCCGATGTCGGGCGCCTTGCGCAACGCCTTCAAGAAGCCGAGCTCAAGCTTCGATCCCGATGTGTACGTGGTGAATTGAGTGAGGGCGCCACGGCGCTGGTTGTAATCGGGCTGCGTGTCATCCTGCCCTCGCTCCTTGCGGGAGAGGGCAGCTCCGCTGGTTGATGCAGCTCACTGGGGTGAGGGGTTTGTCTCCGCGGAAGCAGACCCCTCATCCGGCGCTTCGCGCCACCTTCTGCCGCAAGGGGAGAAGGAAAGAGAGCGAGCCGCACGGGCGGAATGCTTGCGACGCTAGGCGTTCGAATATTTCTTCAGCTCGAACCGCGCGATCTGGTTCCTGTGGACTTCGTCCGGGCCGTCGGCGAGACGCAGCAAACGCGCGGTCGCATAGGCCTGGGTCAATCCAAAGTCGTTCGACGTGCCGCCGCCGCCATGGGCCTGGATCGCCCAGTCGATGATCTGGCAGGCCATGTTGGGCACGGCGACCTTGATCATCGCGATCTCCGCTGTCGCCACCTTGTTGCCGACGGTGTCCATCGCGTATGCGGCGTTGAGCGTCAGCAGCCGGGCCTGCTCGATCATGATGCGGGCCTCTGCGATGCGCTCCTGCGTCACCGTCTGCTCGGAAACCGGCTTGCCAAAGGCGACGCGGCTGCGCACCCTCCGGCACATCTTCTCCAGCGTGCGTTCGGAAAGCCCGATCAGCCGCATGCAATGGTGGATGCGGCCGGGGCCGAGGCGGCCCTGCGCGATCTCGAAACCGCGGCCTTCGCCCAGCAGCATGTTCTCCTTGGGGACACGCACGTTGGTGAAGACGACCTCGGAGGCACGGTCGGGCACGCCGTAGAAGCCGAACACGGGCAGGGCACGCTTGACCTCGACGCCCGCTGTGTCCATCGGCACCAGGATCATGGATTGCTGCTTGTGGCGGTCCGCATTGTCGGGATCGGTCTTGCCCATGAAGATGCAGATCTTGCAGCGCGGGTCGGTCGCGTTGGTGGTATACCATTTGCGGCCGTTGATGACGTAATGGTCGCCCTCGCGAACGATCGAGCTTTCGATGTTGGTCGCATCGGATGAGGCGACGGCAGGCTCGGTCATGGCGAAGCAGGAGCGGATTTCGCCTGCGAGCAGCGGCTTCAGCCAGCGCTCCTTGTCCTCCTTCGTGCCATAGCGCTCCAGCACCTCCATGTTGCCCGTGTCGGGCGCCGAACAGTTGAAGACTTCGGGTGCGAGATGCGAGCGGCCCATGACCTCGCAGAGCGGGGCATATTCGAGATTGGTCAGGCCGGCACCGTGGCCGGAGTCCGGCAGGAACAGATTCCAGAGGCCTTCGGCGCGCGCCAGCGGCTTCAGCTCCTCGACGACCGGATAGACTTTCCAGGGACCCAGCTCCTCCGCCTCGCGATAAAAGCGCTCCTCATTAGGATAGATGTGCCGATCCATGAAACTGTCGAGCTTGCGCTTGAGCTCGACGACTTTGGGGGACATCGGGTAGAGCATCTTTGGCCTCCTCGATCGATGGGCGGGGCGATGCGCGGTCGGCTCAAGCGACGCGATACTCTCTGAATTTCTCGCGCAGGGCCGATTTGAGCACCTTGCCGGTGCCGGTCATCGGGAATTCGTCCAGAAATTCGACGGCGTCAGGCATCCACCAGCTCGCGATTTTCGGACGCATGTGGTCGAGCAACGTCTTGCCGTCGACGGTCGCGCCCTTTTTGCGGACGACGAGGAGCAGCGGCCGCTCCTGCCATTTCTCATGGTTGATCGCGACCACGGCGGCTTGCAGCACATCGGGGTGAGACAAGGCCACGTCCTCGAGTTGGATCGAGGAGATCCATTCGCCGCCGGACTTGATCACGTCCTTGGAGCGGTCGGTCAGCGTGACGTGGCCCTGGGGGTCGATTACGGCCATGTCGCCGGTGATCAGCCAGCCGTCGCGGTCGAGGCCTTCGTCGAGTTTCATGTAGCCGGACGCAACCCACGGTCCCCGCGCGCGCAGATGGCCGACGCTCTTGCCGTCACGCGGCAGCTCGTTGCCGCCGTCGTCGACGATGCGCAAGGCGGTGCCGAAACAGGCGCGGCCGGACACCTGGCGGCGCTCGAACTTCTCCTTGTCGTCGAGATGCTCGGAGCCTGGCCGCAAGCCCGGCATCGAGCAGCCCAAGGCTTCAGTCATGCCCCAGGCCTGGACGTAGTCGATGTCATATTCGCGCTTGAGCTTCTCGACCATAGCGCGCGGCGGCGCCGAGCCCGACGACAATGTTGCACGAAGTGTCGAGAACCTGTTGCCGGTGCGCCCGAGCCAGTCGAGCAGGATCAGCCAGAAGCTCGGTACGCCCGCCGACAGCGTCACCTTCTCGCCTTCGAGCAGTTCATAAAGCTTGTCGGGCTCGTAATTGCGACCGGGCAGCACCAGCTTCGAGCCGGTATAGGGCGCGGTGAACGGCATGTTCCAGCCGTTACCGTGGAACAGCGGCGCCATCGGCATCATCACCTCGCGCACGCCTTCCAGGTGCCCGGGCAGGAAGTCGAA
This sequence comes from Bradyrhizobium sp. 17, assembly GCF_023073515.1. Classification (NCBI taxonomy): domain Bacteria; kingdom Pseudomonadati; phylum Pseudomonadota; class Alphaproteobacteria; order Hyphomicrobiales; family Nitrobacteraceae; genus Bradyrhizobium; species Bradyrhizobium sp. 17. The sequence goes on from NZ_JADPJQ010000130.1 coordinate 147,451, forward strand.
ATTGCAGGAGACCATGGTCTGCAGGATCGCGGCGCGGTGCGAATAGATCACGCCCTTCGGATTGCCCGTCGTGCCGGAGGTGTAGCAGATGGTGGACGCCGATTTTTCGTCGAACTCCGGCCAGGCGAAGCCGGCGTCGTTCTCGTTCTCCAGCAGCTCCTCGTAGCAATGCACGTTGGCAAGCTTGGTCTGCGGCATCCGCTCGCGCGAGCACATCACGACATAGGCTTCGATCGATGTGAGCTGCGGCGCGATCGCCTCCACGATCGGCAGCGTGGCACGGTCGATGAACAGCAGCCGGTCCTCGGCATGATTGACGATGTAGACGAGTTGTTCGGGAAACAGCCGCGGGTTGATGGTGTGCAGCACATATCCCATGCCCGGCGCGGCGTAGAACATCTCGAAATGCCGGTGCGTATTCCAGGCCAGCGTGCCGACGCGGTCACCGGACATCATGCCGAGCCTCTTGAGCGCCAACGCCATGCGCTTGATGCGCGGATGTGCGTCGGCATAGGTATAGCGATGGATGTCGCCTTCGATCTCGCGAGCGACGACCTCAGCCTCGCCGTGATAGTCGGCGGCATACTGGATCAGGCCGCTGATCAGGAGCGGCATATCCATCATCAATCCCTGCATCGTCTCCTCCGGACCGCCATGTCGCTGCATGACGTACGCTTGTGATGTGCGCTTGAGGTTAGCGGAACGCCACGCGACGTTCACGCAAAAAGCGAGAGACGCGATTGCATGCGTCACTTTTTCAGGGCTAACTGATGCGAGCTGCCGGCGAAGCAGTGTCCGCCGGGGGAGGAAACGGATGTCAGCGCAAAGACACAAGACCGGCGCAGCCGGCGAATCTACAATCGACATTGCCGCACTCCGAGCGCGCTATCGCGACGAGCGCGATCGCCGTCTGCGCGCCGAAGGCAAGGCGCAATATGTCGAAGTGACCGGCGAGTTCGGGCGCTATCTCGACGATCCCTGGGCCAATTCCGGATTTGCCCGCGAGGCCGTCAGCGAACAGACCGAGGTGCTGATCGTGGGCGGCGGCTTCGGCGGCCTTCTGTGCGGCGCGCGACTGCGCGAAGCTGGCATCGATGATTTCCGGGTCGTGGAAAAGGCCGCCGATTTCGGCGGCACCTGGTACTGGAATCGCTACCCCGGTGCGGCCTGCGATACCGAGAGCTACATCTACCTGCCGTTGCTGGAAGAGACTGGCTACATGCCGGTGCGCAAATATGCGCGAGCCCCCGAGATCTACGAGCATTCGCGCCGCATCGGCCGTCATTTCGGCCTCTATGAGCGCGCGCTGTTTCAGACCGTCATCACCCACATGGAATGGCGGGAGCAGGAGGCACGCTGGCTGGTCGAGACAGATCGCGGTGATTGCATCCGCGCGCGCTTCGTCATCCTTGCTGGCGGCCCGCTGAGCCGTCCGAAGCTGCCGGGCATTCCCGGTATCGAAAGCTTCAAGGGACACAGCTTCCACACCAGCCGCTGGGATTACGCCTACACCGGCGGCACGGCCGAAGGTGATCTTAGTGGTCTTGGCGACAAACGCGTCGGTATCATCGGCACCGGGGCCACCGCCGTGCAATGTGTGCCGCATCTCGGCCGCTCGGCCAAGGAGCTCTACGTCTTCCAGCGTACGCCGTCGGCGATCGGCGTGCGCGACGACCGCCCGACGGATCAGAGCTGGGCGCAGGGGCTCAGGCCCGGCTGGCAGCGCGAACGCATGGACAATTTCACCGCCGTGATCTCGGGCGAGCCATTCGAACAGGATCTGGTGCAGGACGGCTGGACCGGCCTGCTCGGCGAGATCCTGCTGGCGCCGCGCCGCCAGCCGCAGCCGGTGACTTCGATCGAGGAGGCGCTCAAGGTCATCGAGCAGGCCGATTATCGCAAGATGGAAGAGATCCGAGCGCGCGTCGATGCGATCGTCAAGGATGAGGCGACGGCTTCGGCGTTGAAACCCTGGTACAAGGCATTCTGCAAACGGCCGTGTTTCCACGACGAATATCTCGACACCTTCAATCGTCCCAACGTGCATCTCGTCGACACCAGGGGACAGGGCGTCGAGCGCATCACCGAGAACGCGGTCGTGGTCGACGGCAGGGCTTATGAGCTCGACTGCCTGATCTATGCCAGCGGCTTCGAGGTCGGCACCGACTACGCCCGCCGCATGGGCTTTGAGGTCTACGGCCGTGACGGCGTGAGCCTGTCGGCGCGCTGGCGCGATGGCGTCAAGACGCTGCACGGCTTCTACAGTCGCGGCTTCCCGAATTGCTTCCTGATCGTCATGGTGCAGGCCGGCCAGAGCGCCAACTTCCCGCACATCATCGACGAGCAGTCGCAGCACATCGCCTATGTGATAGCCGAGGCGCGCAAGCGCAAAGCCCGGACGCTGGAGCCGACGCTCGATGCCGAGAACGCCTGGGTCGAGGAGGTGGTCAAAGCTGCGCTCGGCCGCCAGACCTATCTCGCCGAATGCACGCCCGGCTATTACAACAATGAAGGCGTGTTCGATCCGATCGCGGCGAGAAACAGCCAGTATTGGCGCGGGCCGGTGGCATTCCTGCGGCTGCTGGACAAGTGGCGCCAGGAGGGCAATTTGGATGGACTGGAACTGTCGTATGATCACGCCATGGAGTCGGCGCCTTCGTCCGGGTAAGCTCGGGCATTGGATCACCCAGGGAGAGGACGTCGGACATGATCAGGGGCAGAACTGTAGCTGCGGCGGTTTTTGGGGCGATGACGCTGCTCGGCTGCCTGGCGCCCGCCGCCCACGCCGCGCAATGCGGCAGTTCGTCGGCCGGCTTCGAGGCCTGGAAGAGCGAGTTCAGCGCGGAGGCGCAGGGCAAGGGCGTCGGCCAGACTGCGCTCTCGGCGCTGATGCAGACCAATTACGCCAGTGCCACCATCGCGGCCGACCGTGGCCAGCGCAGCTTCTCGCTGACGCTCGACCAGTTCCTCGCCAAGCGCGGCGCCACCACCATCGTTGCCAAGGGTCGCCAGCTCAAGCAGTCGCAAGCCGCCTTGTTCACCTCGATCCAGCAGCGCTATGGCGTCCCGCCGGGGCCGCTGATCGCGATCTGGGGCATGGAGACCGGGTTCGGCAGCCAGCGCGGCAACCAGAACATGCTCTCTTCGATCGCGACGCTCGCCTATGACTGCCGCCGTCCCGAATTCTTCACTGAGCAGCTCTATGCGGCGCTGAAGCTGATCGATCGGGGCACGCTGTCGGGGGCAACCCGCGGCTCGATGCACGGCGAAGTCGGTCAGACCCAGTTCATGCCCAAGAACATCCTGGCCTACGGCACCGGCAATCTCGAAGTTGCCGCCAATGCGCTGAACTCGACGGCGAATTTCCTCAAGGCCCATGGCTGGCGTGCAGGAGCGGGTTACCAGCCGGGCGAGCCGAATTTCGCTGCCATCGAAGCCTGGAATGCCGCCGGCGTTTATCAGAAAGCGATCGCCCTGATGGGACGGCAGATCGACGAGGGCGGAGGTACGGCCGCCTCGCGCTGACCAGAGCCGCGTTTCGAAGGGGCTCAAGCTTCTTGGTTTTGGCGCGTTTGCTTTATGCGAACTGGCATCCACTTCGCTTGAGAACGCTCCTGCTCAGCAAGGCGTGATGCGCCGGCAAGAGAAAGTTGTTGCCAACTGGAACCGACGGCACGAGGTTTGCTTTGATCGAACAGGGCTGGGCATGAGGAGACTCAACATGGCAACCCAGATCGTGATGGACCAGACTGGCGACACGCGCCACGAGTTTGATCCTGGCAATGCCGAAGCGCTGGCGCGAGCCGAGCGGCGCTTTCGGGAGCTGACCGGAGCGGGCTTCACCGCCGCGCTGCGAACCGGACCTGGCGAAGTCACCCGGATCCGATCGTTTGACCCGACCGCGCAGGAAACGCTGTTCTATCCCCGCCTGGTTGGCGGTTGATCTGAGCTGCTCATGATCGCGGCAGTTTGGCTCCGTGGGCCGGCGCGTGCGCGTCTGCATGCGCTCCGCGAACTCTATCGGCGCTTCTTCGGCGAGAACACGCCGGATGCTCGCGGTCGCCGGCTCCTGGCCGAATGGCTGTCACCGGCGCAGCGCGCCCAATTCGAGCAGCACCGGTATTTCGATGTCGTCGGCGGCGATACCGGCAAGACCTATCGCATCCATTATGGCACCGCCGCCAACGTCCATGAGATCGACGAGGCCGGAAATGCGACGATGGGGTGGTGCTTCGTCCCGTCAGGCTTTCTCGTTCCCGGCGACGTGATGCTCGCACAGAAGATCGCGCTCGAAACCGACGAAAGGGGAGCTCTCGCGCTCGCCAACAGGTTTCCGCCAGCGACGCATTCGGAGCACTTCTACCGGCGGCCGTTCTAGGGCGTGGGCTATCAGTAATGGGTGGAGCGATAGGCATCCACCGCGTGCGCTGCAAAGACGCCGACGCTGCAAAGCGCGAGCAAGGCCGAGATCAGCTCGATCATAGTTCGTCCTCCTGCGGCGGCAGGGCGACGAGGTGCTGACAGCAGGAATAATCCCAGATCAGGTTGAGGAAGAATTGCATGGTGGCCGTCCCTGTATGCTTTTGACAACGAGATAACCGACCATCTGTTTCAGGCGTGTTTCGTCGCATCTGGAAACGGGTTTCTTGGGGAACCCCGGGCTGGTTTGTGCGCTGCGGAGCCGCTACATCCCGCTCTTGCTCAATCCCATTAGCCGCGAGGCGGCGCATCACATTGCGAGGCGAAATCATGGCGCAGGTCGAGTGGTTCGACGATCTCACCATTGGAATGCAGTTCAAATCCCCCGAAGTTCACGTCACCGAGGCCGACATCAAGCGGTTCGCGGCCGAGTTCGATCCGCAGCCGATGCATCTCGACCACGAAGCCGCCAAGCAGACCCTGTTCAGGGGTCTCGCTGCCTCGGGATGGCACACCGCCGCGATTGCCATGAGCCTCGCGATCCAGACCCGTCCGTTCGGCCCGCATCCGCTGATCGGTGCCGGCGTCGACGGGCTGCGCTGGACCATCCCGGTGCGGCCCGGCGACCGCCTGCATCTGGTCGGGGAGGTCATGAGCCTGACGCCATCGAAGTCGAAGCCGCAGGGCATCGCACTGGTGAAATGGACGATGTTCAATCAGAACGGCGAGGAGGTTTACACCTTCACCCCGATCGCGATCGTGCCGCGGCGAACCGCCTGAAGCCCTTGCGGGTCACCAGCAGAGGTGGTCATCTCTGTCCGGGGAACACGCTGGAGGCTGACATGAAACGATATCTTCTCGCCGCCGGGCTCCTGGCAGGCGCCTTGAGCGCAGTCGCTTTGACCGCAAGACCGGTGCAGGCGCAACAATCCAAGGTCGGCGACTGGACCATCGAAAAGCGTATGCAGGACGCGCATTGCAATGCGAGCCGCGGCTACAAGGACAAGGAAGACGAGAACCGGGACTACGTCATCGTCATCACCTATTCCGAGAAGGCGATCGTGATCGTGATGATCTATGACGGTTGGGAGTGGGACAAGGTCGGCGAGATCCTCCGGGCCGATGTCGGCACCGACGACGCCGATATCATGAAGAAGGCGAAGTGGGAGGTCATGGACAAAACTACCGTGCGCGGCATCTTCGAATACGAGCAGTCCATGATGGACCGGCTGTCCAAGGCCAAGCGTCTCTCGCTCGATTTCGAGGACGATGACGACGACAGCATCGAGATGCAGGTGCCGCGTGCCGGTGAAGCGCTGGCGGCATTGAAATTCTGCGAGGAGAATCGCAAGTAAACTGCCGGAGCCGAATGCGAGGCCGGCGGGATCGGTGGCGACAGGGTTCTGCGGTGCGCGCGCTGCCTGACGCATCGCACGCGTGACTCATCGCACACAGTCCGCGCGCTGTTCGCATTTATCCTAGTCTTTGGCGAAAACGTCCAAGCCGCATCCTGCGGTTGACGTTACGCAAGGACGATGTTCGATATTCCAGCATTTCGTTGCAACGTTTTCTCCCAGTCGAAGGCGGCCATTGAACGGCCCGTCTCCTTCGCCAGTCCCCGGATCGCGATCTTTCTCGCACGCCCGAGCCATACGCAGATTGCGTCGTCCGGCCGATGACAATCCTCCACGCAAATCGATTCTCGTCCCTTGTCGGCGAGATCTACGACGCCGCGGTCGATCCCGCGCTGCGCAGCGGGGTGCTGGAACAGGTTTCGCATTTCGTCGGCGGATGTGCCGCGACCATCCTGTCCAGGGACAGAGCCAGGCTCTCGATCGAGATCCACGAGCATTTTGGCACCGAATCCCGCTTCCGCCAGCTTTATCGCGACCGATATGTGGAGCTGGACCCTCTGCTCGATCGCCATTTTACGCTCGTGGCGGAGCAGACGATCGGCGTAGCCGACATCATGCCTCAGGCGGATTTCCTGGCAACGAGCTTCTATCGCGAGTGGGTGGAACCGCAAGGAGCGATAGACTTTGCAACCGTTGCACTCGAGAAGTCGGACACGCGCACCACAATCCTGCAGGTGTTGCGCCACCGGTCGCGCGGAATGGTTGACGAGCCGATGCGTGAGCGCATGCGGCTGCTGGCTCCGCACCTTCAGCGCTCCAGGATCATGGGCCGACAGATCAGGGCACGCTCGCATACCGTGGACGACCTTGCCGAGGTCTTGGATGGGCTGAGCACGGCGATCTGCCTGCTCGACGCAGATGGCCGCGTCGTGCATGCCAACGCAGCATGCCGCGGGCTGTTCGCCGATGCCAGCCTGCTCGCAATGGTCGGCGACCGGATCGTGGCCCGCAACACCCAGACCGACAAAATATTCCGCGGCCTGAGCGAAATCGATGCAGGCAACGAAACTCGTTCCGCCGCCCGCCGTCAGATCGAGCTTGCGACATCAGTCGATGGACAGCATTATCTGCTCCACGCCTTTCCCTTGAAGCGCTATCGCACTCCATCGCGAGATGCTGCAGCCACGGTGCTGTTCGTTCAGAAGGCATCGGCGGCGACATGGCTCGCGGCTGATGCGATTGCGGCGGCCTTCAGGCTGACACCGTCCGAACTGCGTGTTTTAATGGCCATTATCGAGATTGGCGGTGTCCCCGACATTGCGGCAAAGCTCGGCATCGCCGAGACGACGGTGAAGACGCATCTCGGGCGCCTGTTCGAGAAGACCGGCGCCGGCAGGCAGGCCGACTTAGTCAAGATCGCCACCGGCTTTGCCGTTCCATTCGCGCATCGAACGAATGGCGGTGACGACGCCGTGTGATCCATTTCACAAGGCTCGCCGATACGTGCCGCGATCTCAATGCATTGTGATGAGCCCAGCTCCCGTGTCCTCCGAATGCAGGACGCGAGTCATTTGATACTTTCGTATATCGCGATCCAGAAAAGTGAAGAGCAGCAAGCGCCACGAAGAGATGCGACGACGGCGTCAAACGCGAGTGTGAGGAAACGACAGCGCACGGCCGGACCTGCTCGTCGGTTGGAGGATTGCAGTGAGCCAGTTTGATTTTTCCATTATTAATGTTTCGACGAACGAAATTCCCGAAAACGAGCGTATCCCGCTGCTTCGCGATTTCTACTGCCGCGGGGTGTTGAAGGCGGAGGTCGAGGCGAGAGAAGGAAAGCCGGCTACGGCGAGCTTCACGTCCCACGTCTTGCCGGAAGCCCAATTGCTGATCGGAGGATTGTGCGGAGCGCGCGTCAGTCGCACCAAACACCTGGTTGCCGATGGCGACGACAGCCTGGCCCTGATCGTGAATCGATCTGGCGTACTTGGAATATCCGAGCGGGGACACGATCTGAGCCTTCGTGCAGGGGAGGCGGTCCTGACCAGCGCGGAGGACGTCACGACGTTCGAGCGATTGTCGCTGGGTAGCTGCTTCTCCCTACGCGTGCCGAGACGCGTGCTGGCGCCGATGATCGTGGATGTCGATGACGCCGTAATGCGTGTCATGCCGGAGAGCTCGACAGGACTTCGATTGCTGGTCAACTATGCGGAGACACTGGTGCGGGAGAAGGCGTTCGCGACGCCAAATTTGCGCCAGCTCGGGGTCGGGCATCTGCACGATCTTCTGGCAATCGTTCTCGGTGCCACCAACGAGCCCCGGGAGCTGGCCGGGCGGCGCGGCGTGAAGGCGGCACGGCTGCAGAAGGCCAAAGTCTCCATCGCCAACAATTGCTGGCGGCAGGACCTGTCGGTGGCCACAGTCGCCCAGGAGCTCGGCGTGACGCCGCGTTATCTCCAGCGCCTGTTCGAGGCCGACGGCAAGACGTTCTCGTCCTTCGTGATCGAACAACGCGTCAAGCGCGCCCATCGCATGTTGCGGGAACCCGGATACGCCGAGCGGACGGTCAGCTCGATCGCCTACGATGTCGGCTTCGGCGATCTCTCCTATTTTAACCGCTGCTTCCGTCGAACTTATGGCGCCACGCCCAGTGACGTCAGGAGCGGCGAAATGTCGTGACCGCGCACGACTGAGTTTCAAGTCAAATGCCGCTTGGAGACGGCAGGGGCGGGCGTGCGCCGCCCCCAGTTGGAGTGTTGCATGCGCCGTTTTTTCTTTGATCTTATGATCGGCAATATCGTGAAGATCGATCCGGGCGGCATGGTGTTCGAATGCCCCGAAGCGACATTCGTGGTGGCCAACGAGATGGCAAGCCACCTGTTCGTCTGGCGCGACGATTTGCGCGACCGCGATGCCTGCATCCGGGTCAGAAACGCCGACGGGCGCGAGATCTATCGCGCCGCGGTCTGGTCGGAGAATCTGGAGAAGGTCGGCTGGGACGAGATGTGAGCATCCCGGTGCGGTATCGCGACTCTGCATCAGTAGCACCCGAAACGAATATCCGCTCGTTACCGGCCGACGCCTCATCCGATCGGAGGATGCCGCATGCTGTGGTTGTGGTATGCTTGGTGATATTGATCACCCAGGCCATTTATAGCCATGCACGGACCACGGAAACTGCCCGACCTGGTCGAGGCCATCTACGATGCCGGGCTCGATCCCTCGCTGTGGAATAACGTCGTCACCGGCATCCGCGACTTCGTCGGCGGCCAGGCCTGCGGGCTGTTTTCCAAGGACTCGATCAGCAAATTCGGCGTCACGCACTATTATTGCGGGGCGGACCCGCACTACATCCGGCTCTATTCCGAGACGCATTCGAAGTTCGATCCGCTGACGGTCCTGCCGCCGCATGGCCAGATCGTCAGCATCCCGGATCTCGTCAATTTCGATGAATATCGGCGAGGACGCTTTTACCAGGAATGGATGCGGCCGCAGGGTTGCAGCGATGCGGCTAACGTCGTGCTCGAGAATTCGAATGCGAGCTGCCCCGTGATGATGACGGTGCTGTCGGGCCGCCGGATGGTGGATCCGGTGATGAAGCAGCGCCTCTCGCTGATCTTGCCGCACGCCAGCCGAGCGTTGCTGATCAACCGCGCCATGACCTCGCAACTGACGCTGGCGACGGCGTTGGCGGAGGTCCTGGACAATTTGGCCTGTGGCATCTTCCTGCTCGATGGCTTCTGCCGGGTGGTGCACGCGAATTCCGCAGGGCACGCCTTGCTTGCGGCCGACGATCTGGTTCGGTCCGTTGCCGGGCAATTGGTGACCAGCAGTGCGGAGGCCAATCAGACACTGTGGGAAGCGTTCGCGACCCGCCATGAAATTGCGCTGCTTGCCGCAAAGGGGCACGCGTTTTCGCTGCTTTCGCCTTCGGGCGAGCGCTACGTCGCGCACATCCTGCCGCTGTCGTCCGTCCTGCGGGACGGCAGCGAGCGGGTGGTCGATGCCGTCGGTGCGCTGCTGCTGCGTAAGGTATCGCTCGGCGGACAGTCCTATGGCGAATTGATCGCGCGGACATTCGACCTTACGCCGGCCGAGCTGCGCGTGTTCCTGTCGATCGTCGAGGTTGGCGGCGTCCCGGAGACGGCGGTCGCGCTTGGTATCGCGGAAACGACGGCGAAGACGCATCTGCATCGCGTGTTCGCCAAGACGGGCGTTTCGCGTCAGGCCGATCTCGTTAAGCTCGCGGCAGGATTCTCCAATCCGCTTGTGAATTAGACTGTTGAATTTTGCCTTCACGATTGAACCTTTCGCTCCCGCGAAAGACTCACGGAAGCCGCCAGGCATGAAGAACATTTCGCCATCTCCATGTGTCACCATTGGCTCTTCCGATGCCCCGATCTCCAAAACCGTCCGAGTTGATCGAGACTATCTATGACGCGGGTCTCCACCCGGAGTTGTGGAGCGAGGTCGTTGTCAAACTCAATGCCTTCATTGGCAGCCAAGCCTGTGGTCTGATTTCGAAGGACCCGGTCAGCAAATCAGGCGCGACGCATTATTATTGCGGGGTCGATCCGTACTACATTCAGCTCTATGCGGAGACCTACTCCCGATACGACCCGCTTGCTCGGCTTCCGCGCTATGGCGAGGTGCGCAATATCCCTGATCTCGTGGATTTCGACGAATACCGCCGCGGCCGCTTCTACCAGGAATGGCTGCGCCCCCAGGGCTGCGTCGACGTCGCCAACGTGGTGCTGGAGCAGTCGAAGTCGCCATGTCCGATGCTAATGACCGTGATCCCGGGCAGGGAGATGCTCGGCGCGGAACAGCGGGCGCGAATGCAGTTCCTGGCTCCGCATGCGAGCCGGGCGCTGTTGATCAACCGGGCGATCGAGCGGAAGCAGCAGCGCGCGGTCGCGCTTGCCGACGTCGTGGACCGACTGAATGCCGGTGTCATCCTGCTCGATTCGACCTGTCATATCATCCACAGCAATCCGGCCGCGGCGATGATCCTAGACGTCGACGATGTCCTGCGGTCTGTCTCGGGCAGGTTGGTGGCAAGATCTTCCGCTGCTAATTCAGCCTTGCGCGATATTTTCCGTGACACCAGCGAGGTCGCGTTGGCGGCATCTTCGGGACGGAAAATTCCGTTGATGTCGCATGACGGTTCCTACTACGTCGCGCAAATCATCGCGCTGCCATCATTGCTGCGCGACGGGGTGGCCGAGCGCAGTTCGGCAGTGGGAGCCCTGTTCATCTGGAAAGCGGAACTCGACGGCCGCTCGTGTGCCGGGCTCATTGACCGCACCTTCGAGCTCACGCCTGCCGAACTGAGGGTCTTGCAGTCAATCGTCGATGTCGGCGGCGTGCCGGAGACGGCGGTTGCGCTCGGTATCGCCGAGACGACGGTGAAGACGCATCTGCATCGCGTGTTCGCCAAGACCGGCGTTTCTCGTCAGGCCGATCTCGTCAAGCTCGCAGCTGGATTTTCCAATCCGCTCGTGCACTGAGACGCGTTCAAAAACGCAGGCGAGTCGCCGTAGCTCGCAATAGGTTCAATCACAAGCATCATTAGAAAGTTATCGCACGTCGTTCGATCGAATGACGCGATTTTCCGCGTTGTCTTCTACTAGACGTCACACGATCTGTTGTTCGACCTACCAGACATTTTTGTGAAGCAACTCACTGCGAGCGGAAACGAATTCCGTCAATCTCTCGTGCAGGTTGAGAGGAGATTGTCATGCGGACGGCGTCACCAGTTCTGACAGGAAGATTCCGCGATATCGTCGCCCGCATGGGCGCGGTACTCCGCGCGCAGCGGGAAATCGACGCGGAGCGCGTGTTGCGGCGCTATCGCCACCTGCTGGACCAGCCGCACGAAGCGCCGTCTTTGAATGAAATTATTCCCGTTTCCCGTGAAGAGGATATCTTTGAAAATGCCAACGGAGTTGATCCGCGCGAGCGCACGAGCGACCACCCCAAATTCGAACGTGCGTAACGCCAGCATCGTCGCAATCGCGCTGACGGCAGCGCTCGTCGCTCTCCAACTGGTCGGCCTCGCGATGCTGGAGCGATCTCATGCTTACGCGCAGCCGTCGGTTCCACTCGTGCCGGCCGTTTGCACCGAGAGCGCCGATGTCCCCGTCTCGCAAATTCCCTACGATTGATCGGAGGGCAAATTGTGCCTGATGTCACGACTCTGATGCTGCTCAGCGTTGCCGTGTTCGCCGGCGCCTTTGTCTCCGGACTCTCGGGATTTGCCTTTTCCGCGGTAGCGGGCGCCATCCTGCTCCGGGTGTTTCAGCCGCTCGAAGCCGTACCGCTGATGATGGCGTGCAGCATCGGCGTGCAGGCCACCAATCTGTGGTCGCTTCGGCGCAATATCCGCTGGGAAGGCAGTCTGCTGCTGATCGTCGGCGGCTTGATCGGCGTTCCCATCGCGGTGTCGCTGCTCCAGAGCACCGATACGCATCTGCTCCGGCGCGGCTTCGGCATTATCGTTGCGCTCTATGCGGCCTACATGCTGCTGCGGCCGACGCTGGTGACGGCCGGCGAGGCGGTCGGGCGGCACTGGGTCGCGTTGATCGGGTTCGGTGGAGGACTGGTCGGCGGACTGACCGCGATGCCGGGCGCGATCCCGACGATCTGGTGCGACATGCGCGGCATGCCCAAGAGCGAGCAGCGCGGCCTGGTGCAGCCGTTCATCGCCGCGATGCAGCTGTTCGCGATCGCGCTGCTGTTCGGACATCTGGATCTGTCGTCAAAGGTCTTGGTCGATCTCGCGGTTAGCCTGCCGGCGCTGTTCGCAGGCTCCGCGCTGGGCGTGATCGCGTTCCACAGGGTCAACGAGACGGTCTTTCGCAAGACCGTGCTCGTTTTGTTGTTGCTGTCGGGGATTTCCCTGATCTAGTGCCCGACGGGTTGCACCGGCGCCGCGCTGGTGTCGCTGCCGTGATGCGTCAGCGGCTTCATGCCAGTGACGGTCCGCAGCAGCACATAGAACACCGGCGTCAGGAACAGGCCGAATACGGTGACGCCGATCATGCCGGAGAACACGGCGACGCCCATGGCGCGCCGCATCTCCGAGCCGGCCCCGGTCGAGAGCACCAGCGGCAGCACGCCCATGATGAACGCCATCGACGTCATCAGGATCGGGCGCAACCGCAGCCGGCTCGCCTCGATTGCGGCCCGGATCGGGGTGCGGCCTGCGAATTCGAGCTCGCGCGCGAATTCGACGATCAGGATCGCGTTCTTGGCCGAGAGTCCCACCAGCACGATCAAGCCGATCTGGGTGAAGACGTTGTTATCGCCCTTGGAGATCCAGACACCGAACATAGCAGCCAGCAGACCCATCGGCACGATCATGATGATCGAGAGCGGCAAGGTCAGGCTCTCATAGAGCGCGGCCAGCACCAGGAACACCAGGAGGATCGCCAGCGGAAACACCCACAGTCCGGAATTGCCGGCGATGAACTCCTGATAGGTCAGGTCGGTCCATTCGAAGGCAAAGCCGGGCGGCAGCGTCTCCGCCGCGATCCGCGTCGCGACCTCCTGCGCCTGTCCGGAGGAGAAGCCGGGAGCAGCCGCCGCGTTGATATCGGAGGACAGGAAGCCGTTGTAGCGGATCGCCCGCTCGGGTCCCGCGCTCTGGCGAACGCTCAAGAGCGCCGAGAGCGGCACCATGTCGCCCGAGGACGAGCGCACCTTCAACTGCCGGATGTCGTCGGCGCGGGCGCGGAACGGCGCGTCGGCCTGCACCCGGACCGAATAGGTGCGGCCAAACTTGTTGAAGTCGTTGACGTAGTAGGAGCCCAGGTAAATCTGCAGCGTGTTGAACACCTCCGTCACGGGCACGCCCAATTGGAGCGCCTTCGTGCGGTCGATGTCGGCGAACAGCTGGGGCACGTTGACCTGGAAGCTCGAGAACACGCCGGCGATCTCCGGCGCCTTCTGCATCGCCGCCATGAACGCCTTGGTCGCCTCGTTCAGCGCCTCATAGCCGAGACCGGCACGGTCCTCGATCTGCAGCTTGAAGCCGCCGATGGTGCCAAGGCCGTTGACCGGCGGCGGCGGGAACATGGCGATGAAGGCTTCCTGGATGCCGGCATATTTCTTGTTCAGCTCGGCCGCCAGCGCGGGGCCGCTGAGCGAAGGATCCTTGCGCTCGTCGAACGGCTTGAGCGTGGAGAACACGATGCCGGCATTGGAGGAGTTGGTGAAGCCGGCGATCGACAGGCCCGGAAAGGCGACCGAACTCTCGACACCTGGCTGGGTCAGCGCGATGTCGCTCATCTTGCGGATCACCTCTTCAGTGCGATCGAGCGCTGCGCCGTCGGGCAGCCGCGAGAAACCGACCAGATACTGTTTGTCCTGGCCCGGCACGAAGCCGCTCGGCACCTGCTGGAACAGAAGCGCGGTCACGCCGACCAACACCACATACAGTCCCATCACTGCGGCCTTGCCTGATATCACCTTGGTGACGGTGCCGCTGTAATTCTCCGACGAGCGTGTGAACACCTTGTTGAAGCCACGGAAGAACCAGCCAAGGCCCTTTTCCATGATGATCGTCAGCCGGTCCTTCGGCTGATTGTGTCCCTTGAGCAGCAGCGCCGACAACGCAGGCGACAGCGTCAGCGAATTGATGGCGGAGATCACGGTCGAGATCGCGATCGTCAGCGCGAACTGCTTGTAGAACTGCCCGGTGAGGCCGGAGATGAAGGCGAGCGGCACGAACACCGCGATCAGCACCATCGCAATCGCGATGATCGGCCCCGACACTTCGCGCATCGCCTGGTAGGTGGCGTCGCGCGGCGACAGCCCTCCCTCGATGTTGCGTTCGACGTTCTCGACTACGACGATGGCGTCGTCGACGACGATGCCGATTGCGAGCACGAGCCCGAACAGGCTGAGCGCGTTGATCGAGAAGCCGAACACGTGCATGACCGCGAATGTACCGACGATCGACACGGGCACCGCCAGCAGCGGAATGATCGAGGCGCGCCAGGTCTGCAGGAACAGGATCACCACCAGCACCACCAGCGCGATCGCCTCCAGCAGCGTGTGAATGACGGCCTCGATCGAGGAGCGCACGAACTGAGTGGGATCGTAAACGATCTGGTAGGACACGCCTTCCGGCATATTCTTCTTGATCTCGGCCATGGTGGCACGGACATGATCGGAGATCTCCAGCGCGTTGGAGCCGGGCGCCTGGAAGATCGGAATCGCCACTGCCTGCTTGTTGTCGAGTAGCGAGCGCAGGCCGTATTCGGACGCGCCGAGCTCGATGCGGGCGACGTCGCGCAAGCGCACGACTTCGCCACGCGTACCGGTCTTGACCACGATGTCGCCGAATTGCTCTTCGTTCGCAAGCCGCCCTTCCGCGTTGACGGACAGCTGCAGGTCGATGCCCTTGACATTCGGGGAGGAGCCGACCACGCCGGCAGCGGCCTCGACGTTCTGCGCCTGGATCGCCTTGACGATGTCGCTTGCGGTGAGCCCGTGTTCGGCAGCCTTCTGCGGATCGACCCAGACCCGCATCGAATAGTCGCCGGCGCCATAGAGCTGGACGTCGCCGACGCCGTCGATCCGTGCAAGACGGTCCTTGACATTGAGCACGGCGTAATTGCGCAAATACGTCATGTCGTAGCGGCCGGTGGGCGACAACAGATGCACGACCATGGTGAGGTCGGGCGACGACTTCTTGGTGATGATGCCGAGCTGCCGCACCACGGCGGGCAGGCGCGGCTCGGCCTGCTGCACACGGTTCTGCACCAGCTGCGTCGCCTTGTCAGGATCGGTGCCGAGCCGGAATGTCACCGTCAGCGTCATCGCGCCATCGGTGGTCGCCTGGCTTGACATGTACAGCATGCCTTCGACGCCGTTGATCTGCTCTTCGATGGGAGTCGCCACCGTCTCGGCGATCACCTTGGGATTGGCCCCGGGATAGGTCGCGCGCACGAGGACGGAGGGCGGCACGACATCGGGATATTCCGAGATCGGCATCGCGAACAGCGAGATCAGGCCGGCGAGGAAGATCAGGACCGAGAGCACACCGGCAAAAATCGGACGATCGATGAAGAACTTCGAGAGATTCATGGCTTTGCCCCTGCGCGAGAGACGACCCTCCCGCCATTCCCGGGCGCGGGAAAAGCCCGCAAATCCGGAAATCCAGAAGTGATGTCTTGGTAGTTCAACAAATTCGACATTCCGGCTCGCGCTGCCCGCGCGCTCCGGAAGCGGAGAATGCTAGCGTTGCACCACCTCCTGTTTGCTGTGGTTGGAGGCCTGCTGCGGCCCGCGCGCGCCCATCGACGCGATCTCCGTCTTGAGCAGGGCGCCGGGACGCACGCGCTGGATGCCGTTGACGATAATGCGATCGCCGGTCTTCAGTCCCGCCGTCACGATACGCAACCCGTCGACCGAGCCGCCGAGGGTGATCGGCCGGTAGACCGCGCGGCTGTCGTCGCCGACCGCCATCACGAACTTCTTGTCCTGGTCGGTACCGATCGCGCGCTCGTCGATCATGACCAGCGATTGCTGCTTGGGCTGGCCCATGCGCACGCGGGCGAACTGGCCGGGGATGAGACGCCCGTCCTCGTTTCTGAACACCGCGCGGACACGGATGGTGCCGCTCTGGCCGTTGACCTGGTTGTCGATGAGCTGGATGTGGCCCTTGGCCGAGAGGCCGCCTGAGGTCGTCATCTCCACCGGGATCTGGTCCAAATTGCCGCGCTTGCCGGAGACATCTGCGATCGAGTTCAGCGCCCGCAGCACCACCTCCTCATCCGCATCGAACGACGCGTAGATCGGATTGACCGAGACCAGCGAGGTCAGCACGGGGGAGGCGGTGCCGGCGGCGACGAGATTGCCGACGGTGATTTCGATCTTGCCGACGCGGCCGTCCACGGGTGCACGTACCTCGGTGTAGTCGAGATTAAGCTTTGCGGTCTGGAGCGTCGCCTCGGCTGCCTTCACGTTGGCGATGGCCTCGCGGTTGGCGTTGTCGCGCTGGTCGTAGTCGCGCCGCGTCACCACGGCGTTGCCGACCAGCTGCGCGCCGCGCTCAAGTTCATTCTGCGTGAACACGACGCGCGCTTTCGCAGCTTCGAGCTGGGCCGCGGCCTTGTCGACCTCGGCTGCGTAGGGCGCCGGGTCGATCTTGAACAGGATGTCACCAGCCTTCACCAGCGCGCCTTCGATGAAGTTGGCCGACAGGATCGCGCCGGCCACGCGCGGGCGAAGCTCGACGCGTTGAATGGCCTCGAGCCGACCGGAGAAATCGTCCCACAGCACGGTCTGCTTTGGTTCGATCAGCGCGACCGTGACAGGGACGGCTTGCTCGGCCGCGGCGGTCGCGGTCGCCTGCGCGGCACGAAAGTAATGGCCGGTCGCGATCGAGCCGGCTACGGCGAGAGCGCCCACGATGGCGACGCCGCCCAGAAGGCGGCGGACATGGCCGGGGCGAGAGGTATTTTGGGAGGGGGGCATTTGCGCTCCAGATATGTAGTGTTCACTACAGATGTGGAGCTGGATACCGCAGCGCAAGATACTTATGTACCATTCGCTAAGAAAATTGTAGCGGTTTACCGCAAGAATTGGCAAGTGGAAGAGAAAATAAAGCGAGAACAAAGAGATAGGGTCCGGCGTTAGGGTCAGGGACGACGCCGATTTCGAGGAGAACAGGCAAATGGGCATGGGACGCCCCCGCGAATTCGACGCCGAAACGGCGTTGGACCAGGCGATGGAAGTGTTTTGGCGCCATGGCTATGAGGGTGCCACGATCGCTCAGTTGACCGAAGCCATGGGGATCAATCCGCCCAGCCTCTATGCCTGTTTCGGCAACAAGGAAGGGCTGCTGAAGGCCGCGCTCGACCGCTATACCAAACTGCGCACCGTCTGGATGGACGAGGTCGTGGCGGCACCCACCGCCCGCGACGTCGCCGAACGGATGCTGATGGGCATCGCCGACAAGCAGACCGATCCCGCCAACCCGCCCGGTTGCCTGCTCGTGCAGGGCGGCATTGCATGCGGCACCGGATCAGAAAGCGTCCCCTTCGAACTCGCCGCCCGGCGCGCCCAGAACGAGGACCAGCTTCGCGATCGTTTTGTTCGCGCCAAGGCCGAAGGCGATCTCAAGCCGACCTCGGATCCCGCGGCACTCGCGCGCTACGTTTCGGCCGTCTCGGTCGGCATGGGCGTGATGGCGTCCTCAGGCTCCGACCGCGAGGCATTGCAGCAGGTCGCGAGCGTGGCGGTGCAGGCGGTCGAGGCGCAGTCGACTGCAAGAACATGACGAGCGTTGTCGTCTTCGCCTCTATCATCTCACCGATTGCGTGGCAGACAGCGACGGCGGCGGGACGAAGCCGCCGAACGCGCGTTCGATCAGTCCGGCGAGCGCAATCGGTGTGCGGTCCTCGAGATAAGGCCCGATGATCTGGACGCCGATCGGCAGGCCCGATGGCGTGCGCTCGATCGGAACGGCCGTTGCAGGCAGTCCGCAGGTCGAAGCGGGGTCTGCCCAGATGAAGCACGCATCGGCATAGGGATAGAGCTGTCCATCGATATCGAGTTGCCGCGCGTCGAACGGCTCGGACTGGTCCTGGGGAAAGGCCGGTACGGCGGCGGCCGGGTAGATTACTGCGTCGAACTCGCGGAACAGCTCCTGCCATCGTTGTTGCAGCCGCAGGCGCGCCGCGTCGGTCGCCAGCCATTCGCGATGGACCATCGCCCAGCCGCGCGCGCGCTCGGCCTGCAGGCTGCGGTCGTCGGGCGAGAGTTCTGCGGCAACTCCTTGCGCCTCTGCGAGGGCGGCCGGTGTCAGGCGTGGACTTCGCGCTGCGTTCAACAGCTTCATGTAAAGGCGGGCGGATTCGGCGAGATCGGGCAGAGACGCACTCGAGCGCGCGACGCGTGCGCCTGATCGTTCGAGCCGTTCCGACAACCGCCCGATGGCGGAACGCACGGCATCGCCTGTCGGCATCAACGGATGCGTATCGATCACGAGAATCCTGAAACCCCTGAGCTGGTCGTGTCGTGAGGCCGGCAACGCAAGACGATAGCCGATCCCGTCGCGCGTCTCGTCGGGGCCGGCGATCACGTCGAGCGCGAGTGCGAGATCCGAGGCAGTGCGCGTCATTGGTCCAACGACGGCGAGATCACCCTGGCCGGCAACGGGCGGTGCCGGCGGAAGGCTGTATCCGCGCAGCGGGACGAGGCCGAGGCTCGGCTTGTGTCCGAACACACCGCAGAAATGCGCGGGCACCCGGATCGAGCCGCCAATATCCGAGCCGATCGACGGCGGTCCGAATCCCGAAGCCAGCGCCGCGCCTGATCCGCCTGAAGAGCCGCCGGGCGATCGGCCGAGATCCCACGGATTGTTCGTCGTACCGTAGATGTCATTGTAGCTCTGGAAATCTCTGAGGCCGATCGGGATATTGGTCTTGCCGATGATGACAGCACCCGCCGCCTTCAACCGCGAGACGACAAGGGCGTCCTCCGCGGGTTGGAAATCTTTGAAATGCGGAAAGCCCCACGTCGTCGGCAGGCCGGCGACGTTGAACGGTTCTTTCAACGTCACGGGGATGCCGAGCAATGGCTGCCGCTCGCCGCGACCAAGTGCGGTATCGGCGGCGCGCGCGGCGTCTCGTGCGCGATCGAAATCGCGAACGATGACGGCATTGATCTGCCCGTCCAGCGCCTCGATGCGCGCGATCGTATGCTCGATCAACTCGGACGCAGAAAGCTTGCGCGCGTGCAGGGCGCTCAGCAATGTGCTGATCGAGCCGTAGTCCCAGTCAGTGGCGGTCAATCCGGGCGGCATCACGATCTCCATTGTCTTGCATCGCCGCGTCGATGTCGCTCGGCTGCAAATCGATCCGAGTATCGAGCATGCAATTTGGCGGATGGTATGAGGAGGCCACGCAACGGGAACCAGATCTGTCCGCCGGTCGGGGGCCGGAGGCGGCGCCTGGCCATCAGATCGCGGGATACCCACTGCTTGCCGCGGTCTATGCGCGATCGAGGGCTCTGTACGGGCTGCTGCTCACGTGGCATTGGGGGCGGCGAAGCCTGGATACTGACGACCATGTTCGCCCTGACATTCCTTGGGACCTCCGCCAGCGTTCCGTCGGCGGAGCGCAACCATCCGGCTCTCCTGGTGGAGGCCACGGGCAAGCGCGTCCTCATCGATTGCGGCGAGGGCACGCAGCGCCAGTTGCTGCGCAGCGGCGCGGGCTTTCGACGGCTTGACCGCATTCTGCTGACGCATGCCCATCTCGATCACGTGCTCGGTATCCCCGGTCTCTTCTCGACGCTGGGGTTGCGTCAGCAATCGGACGCGATGACCGTCTATGGAGGCCAGGGCACGCTCGACATCGTCATCCGCATGCTTGCCGGCCTGTGGGGCGCGGGCAGGGCGCCGATCCCGGTGGAGTTCGCACCGCTGACCGAAGGACAGGTTATCGACGCCGGCGACTTCACCATCGATTGCTTTCCGGTCCGTCACCGCGACACCGACAGCTTTGGTTTTTGCTTCCAGAGTCCGGCACGCCGCCATCTTGAGCGGGAGCGCCTCGCCGAGCTCGGTGTTCCCGATGGGCCGCTGCGCGGAGAACTGGCCGCGGCACGACCAGTCGTGATCGCCGGCCGCACGATCTATCCCGAAGACGTCATGGGGCCGCCGAGCGGCGGCAGGAAGCTTGTGGTCATCGGCGACACCGAAACCACTGACGGGCTGTCCAGGCATGTCGCCGACGCCGATCTGCTGGTGATCGAGGCGACCTTCCTCGATCGCGACGCCGCGACCGCCCGGGACTATGGTCATCTCACCGCGCGCGAGGCGGCTTCATTTGCCGCCGCGAACAACGTCAGGCAACTCGTGCTGAATCACATGTCGGGGCGTTATCGCGACGAAGAGATTCTGGCCGAAGCGACAGCGATTTTTCCAAACACGCGGATCGCCGCCGACTTCGATCGCGTCGTGATTTAGCGGCACCGCTCAAAGAGAGCGCAACCTCTGACGGTCTGTTTGTGAGCTGCTTAACCTGCGGTGGCTGGGGAACTAGGATTCGAACCTAGACAAACAGAGTCAGAGTCTTCTATGGGGCGTTGATAATGTTGATTAAAATGGGCCGATGTTGCGCCTTTGTTGCGCCTCATGTACACTCAAGCGCAATCGAACAATGGAGGGGGCGGATGTCAGTCCGAAAGCGCACATGGACGACTTCGTCCGGCGAGGCGCGCGAAGCTTACGTCGTGCAGTACAGCGTTCCCGAGTTGGATGCCCGCGGCAAGCGCAAGCGGATCATCAAGACGTTCGATCGCAAGAAGGATGCGGACGCGTTCCAGGCTCAGGTCCGCGTCGACCTCGGCAAAGGCACGCATGTCCCGGCTTCCAAGAGCCCTACCGTCGCGGAAGCCGGCCGCAACTGGATCGACGCTTGCGCGGATCTCGAACGCACCACGCGAGACGGCTATGAGCAGCATTTGCGCGACCACATCAATCCCTACCTCGGGGGCTTGAAGCTCTCCGCCTTGACGATCGGCGTCGTGAGAGATTGGCAAGACCGCCTCCGGAAAGGAACCCCGGCCCCTGGCCAACCTGAAACCTCGCCGCGGTCTGCGGACATGGTGAAGCGGGTCACCGGGTCGCTCGGCTCGCTGCTCGCCGATGCCCAAGAGCGTGGGCACGTCGGCCAAAACGTAGTGCGTAGCCTCAAAGCAAACAGGAAGCGCGGCAAAGAGCGCCGAGCCGAACGTCGGGCCAAGGGTAAGCTGAAGATCGGTGCCGACATTCCCAACCCTGCGGAGATCGAAGCGGTGTTGGGGGTTGCAGAAAGTCGGTGGCGGCCTTTTCTGCTCGTGGCGATCCGGTGTGGTTTGCGCGCCTCCGAACTACGTGGCCTTCGTTGGCAAGACGTCGACTTGAAGAAAGGCGAGTTGCACGTGCACCAGCGGGCCGACGCCTACAACGAGATCGGCCGGCCCAAGTCCGAAGCCGGCGAGCGCTCCGTTCCCATTCCGCCCACCACCCTGAAGGCGCTGAAAGAATGGAAATTGAAATGTCCGCGTGCCGGCGATGGAGCGCAGCATTTCGTGTTTCCCAACGGGTCGGGCAAGGTCGAATCGCATGCCAACAT
The DNA here is from genome assembly GCF_023073515.1 of Bradyrhizobium sp. 17. Taxonomy (NCBI): domain Bacteria; kingdom Pseudomonadati; phylum Pseudomonadota; class Alphaproteobacteria; order Hyphomicrobiales; family Nitrobacteraceae; genus Bradyrhizobium; species Bradyrhizobium sp. 17. Next base: position 169,361 of record NZ_JADPJQ010000130.1, read on the forward strand.
CATCACGCGCGGCCTGATCCCCACAATGGTCTCGGCCGGCGTGACTGCGGCGGCCTTGGATAAAGACGGAAAACCGATGCGCGGCGAGGATGGCAAGCCGATGCTCACCGCAAAATATACAGGCCTTCATGCGCTCCGCCATTTCTTCGCAAGCTGGTGCATAAATCGCAAGGTCGACGGCGGCTTAGAGCTGCCGCTTAAGGTCGTGAGTGAACGGCTGGGGCACTCCAATATCGCCATCACGGCCGATCTGTACGGTCACTTGTTTCCCCGAGCGGACGACTCCGTTGAATTGGCGGCTGCCGAGGGCAAATCTGGCTAGGTAACTTTTGATTAAGCTTTGGCATGCATCATTTGACTAGATAGAGTTTAGTTCGAGACAAGTAGTCTCCGTGTCGGCACCGGGATGGTGCCGTGGGGCGAGAAGCCCTGGCCGGAACAGCGAACGTCGAGCGGCAAGCGTGACGCGCGCCGAGAACAGCACAAGCCAATGTGCTCGTCTCAGGCGCTTTTTCTTTGCCCTGTTGCGAGCCTCTGCGGAGCCTCGCTGTGAAAATCGGAACCCCCAAACCAATCGCAAACCCCGACGAGTTCGTCTGGGGCGCCGCTGATATCGGCAAATACCTCGGACGCTCCAAAGAAGCGACTTGGTTCATGCTCGAACAAGACCGCGTGCCTGGCGCGAAGAAGATCGCCGGCCGATGGGGCATGCACGTTCCTAACTTCCTCGCCAGTTTCCAACCCACCACAACGCCGCGCGAAAGCGTCGCTGCGTAAATTGCAGGTCATACCCAAAATGAACGAACGCTATTTTGCTACCATCGACCCGAACTCAGGAGGACTTCACGCCAGCCTATTGGGACGACATCAACAGTTGGTTCGAGAACGGCGGCAACGAGGCCGTGGCGCACTACCTGGCCAATCTGAACCTTGTCGCATTCAATGCAAAGGCACCCCCACCGAAGACGGCTGCATGGCACATGGTCGTCGCGGCCGGCGTGGCCCCCGAAAGCGGCGACCTGACCGACGTGATCGAAAGCATGGGCAAGCCCCGAGCGCTGACGCTTCAGATGGTGAAGGCCCGCACACCCGGTGACAGTCAACTGCGGTTGCTGTTTGAAGACGCCAAGCTTCGCCGGGCGATCCCGAAGCGGCTGGCGGAATGCGGCTATGTGGCCGTCACGAACCCCGAGGCGCGCGATAGCGGCGGGCGCTGGCGCATGCCTGGTTGCAAAACAACGATCTATGCGCGGCAGGAATTAACCGAGGACGGGCGCTTGGCTGCTGCTCGGTTGCTCAGTGCGACTGCAGAAGTCCCGCCGCCGATGCCGCTGAGACAATAAGGCTGGGCGGGTTGGGCGCGGTGGGCACGGTTTTTTATGTTGTCAGAATCTGAGTTCACTAATGTGTAGACAGGGAAGAAAGATAGAAAATAGAGCACAAGAGAAACCGTGCCCACCGCGCCCAACTGCCCGGGGTACGGCGACGGTGGTAAATGGTAAGGGCGGGGCTATAACGCGACAAACAGAAAGAAATCGCTGCGCCGCCGACGTAGGCTTCACAATCGTTATCGCCGGGGCCAGCCTACCAAGAAGCCAGTGGCCTTGTTTCTGAAGGCGGAAAGGGTAGGAGCAGCGAGCACACCCCGAAGCGGATCCATAATCGCGATGTAGTCGGTATTGTCCCGCTGAATCCCATAAGCGACGACTACATGAGCTGGGTTTTTCCCTTCCATTACTATGTAGAGATGGTTCCCGGACGTCCCCACCAGAGGAAACATCTTTTCGTATACATAGTCGAACGTGAGGTCGGCTCTGTCGATTTCCTCGTAATCCATGTTGATCGAGAGGCTGTTTGCAATCTCACCGAAGTACGCAAGATCGAGCGCATTTCCATTGCAGTACATCTGAAACATTTGGATGATTGAGCTATATGACCAACTGACGCCGCGAGTGGCTTCAAGCCAGGAGCTAAGGGCGCAAGCCCAACATACGGGCAGTGAAACTTCGTCGTCGCCAGTTCCTACCGATGGTTGCTTCACAATTCGGGGTTTCGATAGACGATACGTGACCATCTGATACCCCTCGTTTCGGACAGCATGATCAAAGCCCGTAATAGTGTGTCTTCATTGTTGCCGCTAAGTTCAAGCGCCCGCAAGAATTGTATTGCGGCCAACCGAAGCCGTTCTTCAATGGCGTAGTGAACCTCAATTCGCGCCGCATCTTCAACCTTGTCGCACGTGCTTCGCTCGTATCGGTCGTAAGAATTTGCGATTAACGGATTTTATATCTTCTACTCGCATCTTAAGGCGCTGAAATAACTACATTCTCCATATCATGATGCGCCTATGTTGCGCGTTCGGCCGGTGATGCGGGTCGATGGCGCAATTCGCGGTGCCAAATCGCAGGTGAGTTCAGTCATGGGCAAGACCGGCCCAACGTGTTCAATTTGCAAGCACAAATCCCGACATCAGATCGAGATTGGCCTTGCGCATGGCATCGCGCACAACGCGCTCGCTCGCCGCTTCAACGTTAGCGCCGACGCCGTAGGCCGCCACGCTGCAAACCACGTCAGCCCCGCCATGCGCGCGGCGATCCTGACCGCGCAGAAGCCCACCGAGATCGACCTTGAGGCGTTGCAGGCCAGCGAGCAGGAAGGCTTGCTGTCGCAATTGGTGCACCAGCGTGCCCGCCTGCAACAGCACGTGGCCACCGCCATAGACTTCGCCGACATCAAAGCCGCGATCGGTGCGGAGGGTGCCATTACGGCAAACCTGGCCTTGGTGGGCAAGCTGCTTGGCATGATCGTGCAGCGGCACGACGTGCGGTCGACGTCGCTCCTGATCAGTGCCGACTACCTCGCGGTGCGCCAGGCGATCGTCAACGCCCTGCGGCCGTTCCCTGAGGCAGCGCGGGCCGTCGGCGCGGCCCTGCATCGATTGGAAAGCGACGCTGCCCACGACATCACGCGGCGCGCCGGCAAGCCAGCACCCGTCCTTATCGACGTCACGCCAGCGACGCCCCCGCCATGTCCAGTCCCGGCGCCGCCATGCTGATGGCCACGGACTTCGCTCGCGCCTTGGATCCTGCGTTGCTGGCACGGGACGCGGATATTGATCTGGACCAGTGGCAGGCCGACTTTGTGCGCTCCAATGCGCCTCAGGTAGCTATGCTCATCCCCCGGCAGCACGGCAAAACCGAGGCGGCCGTGATGAAGGCGCTTTCGGTGGCCACGGCAGAGCCGGACAGCTTGGTGCTGATCGTATCGCCTGCGCAGCGGCTGTCCGACGAGTTCGTGCGCCGCGCGCGCTCCGCTTACGGCCGCGTCGAAAATGCCCCGAAGCTGATCGGCGACGCCGCGCGCCGGATCGAACTCGAGAACAAAAGCCGCATTCTGGCGCTGCCTGGCGACAATGACGGCGATACGCTGCGCGGCCTGGCGAACGTGCGCCTCGCGATCATCGACGAAACGTCCCGTTGCTCGGATGCTTTGATCACCGCCGTGCGGCCGATGCTCGCCACGAACACCCGCGGCCATCTGGAGCGCTTGCCGCTAGGCATGCCGTATCCGCAGCAAATCGAGCACGTGGCGAACCTGCTCGGACGTGAACCGCTGGTCGGCGCGACGTTCGCGCTCGACTTCACCGGCTGCGGCCGACCTGTCGCAGATCAATTCGAGCGGGCGGGACTGCGTCCGCAAAAGGTTCTGATCACCTCGGGAAACGAAGCGACCTTGCACGATGGCAATACGCACCATGTGCCCAAGGGATTTCTTGTCTCTGGGCTGGAGGCGCGGATGCACAGTGGTGAACTCAAGATCGCCGCTGATCTGATGGAGTCGACGGCGCTCAAAGAGGAACTGCGCGACTTCGGTCGCAAGGTCTCAGAAAGCGGACGCGTGACCTACAACGCGCGATCGGGCGCGCATGACGACTTGATCTTGGCAATCTGCATTGCGCTGTTCATTGCGACGAACAGGCCGACGACGATACGTCAAGCGTTGGTGATTTAAGCTTCAGCATCGCCATAAAGCTGATTCGTTCGAATTGCAGCCAGTTGTTTGCGCACCGTTTTGTCTAACACGACCTTAAAGACCTTGCCCTCATCTGTGAAAATAATTGCCGATAGAAAGCGTCCCATAATTCGGCTCCAAATCGAGCTGCCAACAAAATGTTGTCGACTGTATTGCCGAAACGTCTCAAGGTCCGACAAAAAGAAACGGTCAGACGTCCGCGGCTTAATTTCGATCGGATACTTCCTTTGTGGTGCCCACTCATCACCGGCTGCAATATCCAGAGGTAAAACTTCGTATAGTTGCCGCTGGAAAGGCACTTTCCAGTGAAAAAACCCGGCGCCAATGTGCACAGGCATGACACCCAAATTACGGATGGAGATCACTAGATATCTAGGCAACTCAGTGCCCTTGATTGAATCGTGATAGACAACGTTGATCGATGCCCAGGCGTGTAGGTTGGTGCGAGATGCCCTAGCTGTCATGTACGAGTTAACCAGAGCTACGGTGACGGCAGCGAAGGTGCCCAGAACGCCTAGAGCAGCTATCGTGAACTGGTGTGCCTTTAATATTTCTTCCAAAGACATTTGAATGTTTCCGTGCGCGGATCAACGTTTGACCTTTACGAGGGCCGACCCTAGGCACCCAAATGCTTGTCGAACTGGACCAGCCAACGCACGAAGCCCGCTCCTGCGCTGACTATCTCAATGGCCAAGTCCAACGGAGGTTGCGAGGGTTCTTCGACGCCGTGCTCGTGACGATAGTTGTGGCAAGCATCGACCCAATCGGCGAAAGAACCGACCATCTTGCTGGCGGCTCGCTGGGCAACTGCATCGGATGCGTACAGGGATTGCGATGCGGATCCGAGGTTCTTGATGATGTCGGCGGACGTTAACTTCACCGCCTTGGGGAACATCAGCTTAAAGATGCTTTCAGCGGCGCCAAAAACTCCCCTTATCGCTTCCTTTCCGTCTGGATTGCCAGCCGAAATTGCGGCCATTCCTTCTCGAATTCTGTTCGTGCGTTCGCGTAGCGTGGACCTGCGATTGCAGCGATCGATGCGTTGTTGCTCGCGGCGAATTCCGGGTCCACTTGGAAATGAACTCCGCCGTGTTCATCGATGGCGTATGACAAAGCCTCTTCCGCAAAGATGCGTCGAGACACGTGTAAAAATGTTTCCCCCGCATTTGGGTCGCGCATTCCTCGCGGGCTTCGGCGCAGTTGATTGAAATAACGGTATGTCAGAGTGATGGTATCTAGAAAGTCTACTTTGCTGAATTTGCGCAGCGTTTCTGCCCAGAGGACGCCGGTCACACCGTAGGCGACGTCGATCCCCATCTCACCAACTAAAAAAGCGCCGAGTTCTTCGGTGTCCTTAAGGGGGTCGAGCCAAGCCGCGATACGTCGTCGCGCGCGCGGACTATCTTGCAGCAGCTCCTCGCGCCGCAAGTAAACGTGCGAGAACCGCTGGCCCGTGGGGACTTCTGACATGCAATGGCTCCTGCACTGACGAATCAACGGTCGATAGTGACACGGACGCAGCGCACGCAACGCGTCCTCATCGTGCTATCCGACCTATTCACTGCGTGTCGCGCCCTCTGTCGCGCCGAGCCGCCTTGAGTGCACTTGAGTACTTGAATTTGCACATTATTTTGGTGCAACAGGCGCAACACAAAAGCAGCCGAAACCGAAGCGATCTCAGGCCAGATTATCCAATAATATCAGTAATTTACGTAATGGCTGGGGAGCTAGGATTCGAACCTAGACAAACAGAGTCAGAGTCTGTTGTGCTACCGTTACACCATTCCCCAACGGAATAGCCGAACAAATTCAATGGCTTGTTGATTTGTCCGGCTGTGGCCGATGGCACTTATCGCGCAAATCACGGCTCAGGCGTGGAGGGTTTCTACCCGCTCGGCTGTGGGCTGGCAAGCGCTGCGACGCAGGGATGTTTTGCGGTCCACATGGGACGTGCGGGCCGTGGCATCGTGGGCTCCGGCGGAGCGCCGCGGCGGCGCGCGACCGTTTGCCTCATCCGAAAATCACGGTTCCTGGTCGGATCGTCACGCACCGCATCGTCCTTCGGACACACAACCCAAGGAGATCCGTGATGCCCTATGTCGATGGTTTCGTGCTGGCCGTGCCGAAGGACAACATCGAGGCTTACAAGGCGCTGGCGCAAACGGCCTGCGCGATTTGGATGGAGCACGGTGCGCTCGATTATGTCGAATGCATCGGCGACGACGTGCCCTACGGCGAGCTGACTTCGTTTCCGCGCGCGGTGATGGCGAAGGAGGACGAGATCGTGGTGTTCGCCTGGATCGTCTATCGCGACCGGGAGACCCGCGACACCGTCAACAAGAAGGTGATGGCGGACCCGCGGCTGAAGTTGGATGGTATGCCGTTCGACGGCAAGCGCATGATCTACGGCGGTTTCACGACGCTGCTGCGGGCGAGCGACGTGATGGGGTAAGGGCGCTGACCCGGCCCACACGTCGGTGCTTGTCCATGCAGCGTCGTGGCAAGCCGTTTTACTTGCCGGTACGGGGCCAGCATGCCATCCTCTCATCGCCAGGCATAAACAACCGGAAGCGGGCGCTTAGCCGAGCTTCCAAAAAAACTGGTTGGGGAAACCCTTGGGAGGTTTGATTTCATGAGATTGAAGCACGTCACCGGGCTGCTTTGCGCGGCCGCGATGTCCCTTGCGCTCGCTTCAGCCGCGCAGGCCCAGGACAAGGTCGTCAAGATCGGCGCGATCCTGCCGATGTCCGGCGGCACCGCCTCGATCGGGGCGCACGCCAAGGCGGCGCTCGAGGTCGCAATGGACATCATCAACAACGCTCATCCCGAGCTCGGCACTCTGCCGCTTGCCAAGAACGCAGGCCTTGCGGGCCTCGGCGGCGCCAAGATCGAGATCGTGTTCGCCGACAACCAGGGCAACCCGGCGACAGGCCAGAACCAGGCGCTGCGCCTGATCACGGAAGACAAGGTAGCCGCCGTGTTCGGCTCGTATCAGTCCGGCGTCACGCTGACCTCGAGCGCCATCGCCGAAAAATACGGCATTCCCTTTCTGAACTCCGAGTCGGTCGCCGCCAATCTCACCGAGCGCGGCTTCAAATGGTTCTTCCGCACCACGCCGATCGCCACCGACTTCGCCAAGGCCTATGTCGATTTCCTCGCCGACATCAAGGCGCAGGGCGCCAAGACCGATGCAATCGCGCTGGTTCACGACAACACCGAATATGGCACCTCGGTCGCCAACACGATCAGCGCCGCCTTCAAGGAGAAGGGCCAAGCCATCGCAGTTGACGTCGCCTATCCCGTCAATGCGACCGACGTTCAGGGCCAGGTGCTCCAGCTCAAGGAGAAGAAGCCCGACGTGATCATCATGATCAGCTACACGTCGGATGCGATCCTGTTCGCCAAGACCATGCAGTCGCTTGACTACAAGCCGGCGGTTCTTTTGGCCGATGACGCCGGCTATTCCGATCCCTCCTTCATCAAGGCGGTCGGCAAGATATCGCAAGGCGTCTTCAACCGTTCGTCATGGTCGGTGGGGCCGGCCGGCTCACCATCGGCCATCATCGCCGACATGTACAAGAAGAAGAGCGGCGAGGAGATGGACGACACCGTCGGCCGTCAGATGCAGGGCTTCTTCGTGCTGGCCGACGCGATCGACCGCGCCGGCTCGACCGACCCGGCAAAGATTCAGGCCGCGTTGAAGACGACCGATCTGAAGCCCGAGCAATTGATGATGGGTTACAAGGGCGTGAAGTTTGACGACAAGGGCCAGAATATCCTCGCCTCCGGGCTCATCATCCAGCTCCAGGATGGCGAGAACTACACCGCGGTATGGCCGAAGGCCAACGCCGCGAAGGCGCCGGTGCTGCCCTACAAGGGCTGGTGAGATTTGAAGGCGGGGCTGCGCGCCCCGCCATTTTCGAAATGATTTGATCAGAGCAACGCTGGCTCATGTCCTTTGTACTCGTGCAGGTGATCGTCGGCGGACTTCTGCTTGGCGCTGTCTATGCCCTGTTTTCCTCAGGCCTCACGCTGGTGTGGGGCATGATGAACATCGTCAATTTCGCGCATGGCGATTTTGTCATGCTCGGCATGTACGTCGCCTATGTCGTCTACACGCTGTTGGGAGGAGGGCCGATCCTCGGCGCGCCGCTGGCAACCCTGGTGCTCGCGACCGTCGGCGTCGTCGTCTATTTCGCCCTGATCCGCGATATCATGAAGGGACCGATGCTGGCGCAGATCCTCGGCACTTTCGGGCTTGCGCTATTGCTGCGTTATTCCGTGTTCTGGTGGTTCGGGGCCAACTTCCTGTCGATGCCTCCGGACATCGTGGGCGGCACTTATGCGTTCGCGGGCCTGCGCATCGAGGCCTCGCGGCTGCTTGCCGGCGTGGTCGCGCTGCTGGTCACGCTCGGGCTGCATCTGCTGCTCACGCGGACCTCGCTCGGCTCGAAAATGCTGGCGGTGGCGGAGGATCAAACAGCGGCCCAGCTCATGGGCATCCGTCCCGATACCATGCAGGCGATCGCCTGGGCGATTGCGGCCGGTGCCACCGGGCTTGCCGGCGCGCTGATTGCGAACTTCTTCTACATCGTGCCGACCGTCGGCGAGACGCTTGGCATCGTCGCCTTCGTCACGGTGTCGCTCGGCGGTTTTGGCAGTGTGCCGGGCGCCCTTGTCGCAGGCCTGCTGATCGGCATGATCGAATCACTGTCGGGCTATCTGATCGGCGCGATCTACAAGGACATCGTCGTCTATGTCCTGTTCCTGCTCTTCCTCTGGTTCCGGCCGCAAGGCCTGATGGGCAAGACCTGATGGGAAGGCTGTGATGCGGCGCTTGATCTGGCTCTCGGTCGTCGCAGCGTTCGCGATCTGCTATCCGCTGCTGCTGTCCTCGCCGTTCCAGCAGCGTCTGGGCGCGCTGGTGCTGCTTTATGCGATTGCAGCGTCCGCGTGGAATATCGTCGGCGGCTATGCCGGCCAGGTCTCGGTCGGCCACGTCGTCTTTTTCGGCTGCGGTGCTTATGCCGCGATGGGATCCTACGCAAAGTTCGGCCTGTCGCCCCTGTTCGGCATCCCCGGCGGGATCGTGCTCGCCGTGGGCTTGGCCGCGATCATCGGCGTGCCGACGCTGCGTCTGTCGGGCCATTATTTCAGTATGGCGACCATCGCGGTCGCCGAGACGATGCGGCTGATCGTGACCAACACCGAATGGCTCGGTGCGGCCGTCGGGCTCTCAGGGCCGACCGTGCCGCGCAACATCTTCGATCTCTCGTTCCTGTCGTCGCTGCCGTATTATTATCTCTTCCTCGCAATCCTCGTGATCACGCTGTTGATCACCTGGTGGATGACCAACAGCCGCATGGGATTTTACCTGCGCGCGATCAAGGACTCCGAGCGCGCGGCGCGCTCGCTCGGCGCACCCGCCAGTCGCACCAAGCTCTACGCCTACATGCTGAGCGCGGCGCTGACGAGCGTCGCCGGCGCGCTCTATGCCATGATGTTCGGCTTCGTCGACCCCGAGTCCGGGTTCGGGATCCTGATTTCGGTGAAAATCCTGATCATGGCGGCGCTGGGCGGGGCAGGGCTGTTGTTCGGGCCCCTGGTCGGTGCCGCGATCCTGGTGCCGCTGGAGGAGATCTCGAACAGCTGGCTCGGCGGCAAGGGCGCCGGGCTCACCTTCGTGCTCTATGGCGCGATCATCGTGGTGATCGCGCGCTTCCAGCCCGGCGGTCTGCTCAGCCTGTTCACTCGGCGCAGCAAGCCGACGAAGGACACGGGAGCTGGCCATGCTCCTTGAGGCACGCGAAATTACGAAGGCGTTCGGAAGCTTCAAGGCGGTGGACGATGCCTCCGTGACCTTGGAGCAAGGCGACATCCTCGGCCTGATCGGCCCGAATGGCGCGGGCAAGTCCACCTTCTTCAATTGCCTGACTGGCGATCTCAAGACCACTTCGGGCTGCGTCCTGTTCGAGGGCCGTGACATCACGGACTTCGCGCCGGAGCTGCGCGCCGGGCTTGGGCTCGCTCGTACCTTCCAGGTGCCGCAGACATTTGAGGGCATGACGGTGCTGGAGAACGTCATGATCGGCGCGTTCCTGCGCACCTCGCATCGCAAGGACGCCGAGACCAGGGCGCGCGCGGTGCTCGAGCGCGTCGGCATGATCAGGCTTGCGGATGCGCCGGCGCGCTCGCTCGGCACCCCCGGTCGCAAGCGGCTGGAGATCGCGCGGGCGCTGGCAACCGAACCGAAGGTGCTTCTGCTCGACGAAGCCATGGCCGGCCTCAACGCCCATGAGGTGAGGCTCGCCATCGACCTCGTGCGCGACATCCATCGTTCCGGCATCACCCTTGTGATCGTCGAGCACATCATGGAAGTGATCATGTCACTCGCCAGCCGCGTGATGGTGTTCCACCAGGGCAAGGAGATCGCCCGCGGATCGCCGCGCGAGGTCACATCCAACCCGGCGGTGATCGAGGCCTATCTCGGCAAGCGTGCAGCCAAGGCAGCGGCCGGCCACACGCCGGTCGAACTGATGGGCGGGCCCGACCTATGAGCGGGCCGTTGCTGCGGATCGAGCACCTCGAGGTGCGCTACGGCGATCTCATCGGCGTGTCCGACGTCTCGCTGGAGGTTCCTGAAGGCAGCGTCGTGGCGCTACTCGGCTCCAATGGCGGCGGCAAGACCACGACGCTGAACGCGATCGCCGGCCTTATTCCCGTGCATTCCGGATCGATCCGCTTTCGCGGCGAGGATATCGCCGGCGAAAGAGCCTTTGCGATCGTGCGCAAGGGGCTGGCGCTGTCGCCAGAAGGCTGGCGGCTGTTCGTGCAGCAGAGCGTCGAGAACAATTTGATGCTTGGCGCAACGCCGCTGCGCGACAAGTCGCGCCAGGCCACGCTGCTCGAACGTGTCTACGAGATCTTTCCGCGCCTCAAGGAACGCCGCAACCAGCGTGCCGGCACCATGTCCGGTGGCGAACGGCAGATGCTCGCGGTCGGGCGCGCGCTGATGAGCGAGCCGAAGCTGTTGATGCTGGATGAACCTTCGCTCGGTCTCGCGCCGGCGGTGGTCGAGTCCATGTACGAGACCTTCGGCCGCCTGCATCGCGAGGGCCTGACCATTCTGCTCGCCGAGCAGTCGATCGAGCTCGCACTGGAGGTCTCGGATTTCGCCACGGTGCTCCAGGTCGGCAAGAGCGTGCTATCAGGCACGGCGGCGGCGCTCGCGGAGGATCCGCAGGTGCAGAAGGCTTATCTGGGCGTGGACTGACCGATTTCCGCCTGGAGGCGCCCGGTATCGGGGGCGTTGGGCTGCAATATGGATATGCAACAGTAACGGCGAGGCGTCGCTACTTGATCTTGTCGTAGGCCGCCGCGAAATCGCCGAGCGGCATCGGGATCGCGATCGTTTCCTTCGCCATGTTCTGGAAGGAGACCTTGAGCTGCTTGCCCGACCGCAAAGTCGCAAGCAGGTCCGGCGCGATCGGCGAGGAGGCGTAGCAGCCGCGGTTCTCGCAGGTCTGGATCTGGAGATCGACCGTCTTGCCCTCGTCAACCTGGAGCTTGGCGCCGATGGGAAGGTTGAGGCCAAGCGGCAATTGCAGCAGCGCCACCGGTGTGCGGGTGTCGGGCGCGATGCGGATGTTGATCAGAACGATGGTCTGGCCGGTCTTGGTCAGCACCGCGTTCTGCTCCATCGCGCATTCGAGCGGTGCGTCGCGGCTGACGCTGGTGCAGCGCACGACCCAGCCGGGCTGCTGCGCCGCAGCGCCGTCAGCCTGCGGCTGCGTCGGAGCCGGTGCGGGCTGTGCCGCCGGGGCAGACGGAGCTGCGTTCTTCTTGGCGCCTTGCTGGGCATGCGCGGCACCCGCCGACACCAGGAGAGCGGCTGCTAAGGCGACAAGTCTGGATTGCAAGGGCATGGCAAGACCGCGTTGACGTGAACCGAAGGCCTCGCTGTAACGTCGTGAGGCGCGCGGTGCAAGCTGCTACTCGGCAGCTTCCTTAACGGTGCCGTGCTCGACCGTCTCGTCGCCTTCGCCGCCACCCTTGCGGCCCCAGCCCGAGAACCAGTTGTTGAGCTCGTCGAGATAGAGATAGACGACCGGGGTGGTGAACAGCGTCAGCGCCTGGCTGACGATCAGACCGCCGACCATGGCGTAGCCGAGCGGCTGGCGAATCTCGGCGCCGGTGCCGTGGCCGAGCATCAGCGGCACGCCGCCGAGCAGGGCAGCCATCGTCGTCATCATGATCGGACGGAAGCGCAACAGCGCTGCCTGCCGGATCGATTCCGCCGGCGTCTTGTGCTCGTCGCGCTCCGCGGCGATGGCGAAGTCCACCATCATGATGCCGTTCTTCTTCACGATGCCGATCAGCAGAATGACTCCAATCAAAGCAATGAGGCTGAACTCGAAGCCCGCCGCCATCAGGATCGCGAGCGCGCCGACGCCGGCCGAGGGCAGAGTCGACAGAATCGTGATCGGATGGATGTAGCTCTCGTAGAGGATGCCGAGGATCAGATAGACCACGACCAGCGCGGCGAGGATGAGGAGCGGCACGGTGCCGAGCGACTGCTGGAACGCCTGTGCCGTGCCCTGGAAGCTCGAATTGAGCGTCGGCGGCGCGCCGAGGTCCGCCATCGCCTTCTGCACGGCCTCCGTAGCCTGGCCGAGCGCGACGCCCTGGGCGAGGTTGAAGCTGATCGTGATCGCCGGGAACTGGCCCTGGTGGCTGATCGAGAGCGGGCGAACCGGATCGGTGCTCCAGGTCGCGAAGGTCGACAGCGGCACCTGGTCGCCGGTTAGCGGAGACTTCAGGTAGAGCTTGTTCAGGCTCTCGAGGCTGCCCTGCATCTCCGGCAGGATCTCGAGAATCACCTTGTAGGTGTTGAGCTGGGTGAAATACTGCGTGACTTGGCGCTGTCCGAAGGCGTCGTACAGCGTGTCGTCGATCAGCTGCGGCTGGATGCCGTAACGCGCAGCCGTATCGCGGTTGATCTTGAGCTGAACCGTGGTGCCCTGGGTCTGCTGGTCGGTCGCGACGTCGCGCAGTTGCGGCAAGGTCTGCATCTTGGCGAGAATCTTCGGCGCCCAGTCATTGAGCTCGGCGAGATCGGCGTCCTGCAGGGTGAACTCGAACTGCGTACGCGTCGGCCGGCCGCCGAGCCGGACGTCCTGGGCCGCCTGCATGTAGAGGCGGGCGCCGGACACCTTCTCGAGCTTGGGACGCAGCCGCGCGATGATCTGCTGCGCCGAGGCATTGCGGACGCTGAGCGGCTTCAGCGTGATGAACATGTTGCCGTTGTTGCCGGCGCGGCCACTGCCGCCGATGTTCATCGCGATCGTTGCGACGTCGGGGTCGTCCATTACGATTTTGCCGAGCTCGACCTGGCGGCGCTGCATCTCCGCGAACGAGATGTCCTGGGAGGCTTCCGAGGTCGCCGTGATCAGGCCGACGTCCTGTTGCGGGAAGAAGCCTTTCGGGATCAGCACGAACAGATAGACCGACAGGGCAAGGGTGGCGAAGAAGATCGTGAGCGTGGTGCGGCGCCAGCTCAGGGCATGGTCGAGCACCCATTCGTAGCCGCGCAACATTGCATCGAAGCCGCGCTCGCTCCATTGGTAGAACTTGCCGTGGGTGACCTCGCCATGGGCGCGCAGGAAGCGCGAGGCCATCATCGGCGTCAGGGTCAGCGACACGAACATCGAGACGAAGATTGTCATCGCCAGCACGACGGCGAATTCGCGGAACAGGCGTCCGATGATGCCGCCCATCAGCAGCAGTGGAATCAGCACTGCGACCAGCGAGATGCTGATCGACACGATGGTGAAGCCGATTTCCTTGGAGCCCTTGAAGGCCGCCGCCATCGGCGATTCGCCTTCTTCGATGTAGCGCGTAATGTTCTCGAGCATCACGATAGCGTCGTCGACGACGAATCCGACCGCGATGGTGAGCGCCATCAGCGATAGATTGTCGAGCGAATAGCCGACGACCCACATCAAGGCGCACGCGCCCAGCAGCGCCAGCGGCACTGTGATTGTGGGAATGACAGTCGCCCAAAAACTGCGCAGGAAAATGAAGATGACCATGACCACCAGCGCTATGGTCAGCAGCAGCGTGAACTGGACGTCCTCGACCGCGGCGCGGATCGTCGTGGTGCGGTCGCTGATGAGCTCGATCTTGATCGCGGGCGGGATCGCGGCGACGAGGCGAGGCAGGGTGGCCTTGATCCGGTCGACGGTTTCGATAACGTTGGCGCCCGGCTGCTTGAAGATCACCAGGAACACGCCGCGCTTGCCGTTGGCCCAGGCCGCCTGCTTGGCGTCCTCGGCGCCGCTGACCGCTTGGCCGACATCGCGGATTCGCAAGGGACCGCCATTGCGATAAGCGATGATGACGTCGTTCCAGTCCTTGGCCTGCGTGAGCTGGTCGTTGGCGTAGATCGTGTAGGCGCGCTTCGGGCCGTCGATGTTGCCCTTGGGGCTGTCGACCGTGGTGATCGCGATCTGGCTGCGCACGTCCTCCATCGACAGGCCCTTGGCGACGAGTTTGGCCGGGTCGATCTGGATGCGGATAGACGGTTTCTGCTGGCCCCCGATGAAGACCTGCGCGACGCCGGAGAGCTGGCTGATCTGCTGGGCGAGCTGGGCGTCGACCGCGTCGCTGACGCTGGTCAGCGGCAATGTGTCTGAGGTTGCCGACAGCAGCAGGATCGGCGCGTCGGCCGGGTTGACCTTGCGGTAGGTCGGCGGCGACGGCAGGTTCTTCGGCAGCTGACCGCTCGCGGCGTTGATGGCGCCCTGCACGTCGTTGGCGGCGCCGTCGATGCTGCGGTTGAGGTCGAACTGGATGGTGATCGACGCGGTGCCCAGATAGCTCGTCGAGGTCATCTGGGCGATGCCCGGGATCTGGGCGAATTGCCGTTCGAGCGGCTGGGCCACCGACGAAGCCATGGTCTCTGGGCTGCCGCCCGGCAGATTGGCTGTGATCTGGATGGTCGGGAAGTCTACCTGCGGCAGTGGCGCGACCGGCAGCAGGGGATAGGCGACGAGACCGACGAAGAGAATGCCGGCCATCAGCAGCGAGGTGCCGATGGGATAACGGATGAAAGGTGCCGAAATCCCGCCCGCGTTCATTCCTGTCGGACCTTGTTCTGGGCCGGATCCGTACTCGCCACGGCCGTGGAGACGAGGCTCCCGGGCTGGACCTTGAATTGGCCGCCGGTGATCACTTGCTGCCCGGGCGTCAGCCCTTCGTCGACGACGGAACGTCCGTCGATGCTGTAGCTGACCTTGATCTTGTGCACCTCGGCCTTGTTGTCCTGATTGACAGAATAGGCGTAGAGGCCGTTGGTGGAGTGCTGGACCGCATCATCCGGGACAACGGTCGCATCCTTGAGGGTGCGCACCAGCAGGCGCGTTGACACCGACTGCCCGGGCCACAGCGCGTGGTCCTTGTTGTCGAACACCGCCTTGAGCCGGATCGTGCCGCTGCTGGTGTCGACCTGGTTGTTGATGACCGCGAGTTTGCCCTCGGCCAGCGTCTTCTTGCCGTCGGTGGTGAAGGCGATCACCCTGAGCGCGCCGGCCTTCTGGCCCTCGCTGATATAGGGCAGCTGATCCTCTGGCGCGGTGAAGATCACCGAGATCGGCTCGACCTGCGAGATCGTGACGATGCCGGTCTGCGTCGAGGCGTTGACGATGTTGCCGATGTCGACCTGGCGCAGGCCCGCGACGCCGGTGATCGGCGCCTTGACCTGGGTGTAGTCGAGCTGGGTCTGCGCGTTGGAGATCGCAGCATCATCGGCGGCGATCTGTGCGGTGAGCTGGGCGACCGTGGAGCGCTGGGTGTCGACCCGCTGGGCGGTGGCGAATTCGCCGAGCTTCATGGCGCGCTGGAGCTCGAGATTGGCGTTGGCCAGATTTGCCTCGTCCTGGGCCTTCTTGGCCTTGGCCTGGTCGAGCGTGGCTTGATAGGGACGGGGATCGATCGAGGCGAGAAGCTGGCCCTCCTTGACGATCTGGCCTTCGGTGAAGGCGATCTTGTCGATCTGGCCATCCACCCTGGTCCGGACTTGGACGGTGTTGAAGCCCGCAACCGTGCCCAGACCGGTCAGGTAAACCGGAAAGTCCACCTTCTGAACTGGCGAAACGCTCACGGGGACGGCGGACGGGCGCTGCGGCCCCTTTTGTGCGGTCTGGGTTTTTCCGGCGTCGGGCGAGCCGAATTTCTGCCAACCATAGTAACCTGCGGAGGCCACGGCCGCGATGATCAGAATCCAGAGGATCGGCCGGGACTTTTTCATATCGTCTCGTGTCGGCTCTTATGCCCTAAGCTACGAATTATGAGGCAATCATAGGGTTCCAGGAGGCTTGTATAATACACGCCAAGTTCCAGTGTAAACAGCACTATCGGTTGAGAATCCTAAACAATTGGAAAGCTTTGCACGGGTTAGGCAGCTCCGTGTCACTACGGTGTGCCGTGCTGCATTCCCCCCTCAGGAACGATCAGCGTGCAAAGTTTGTGCAATGCTCGAAAGCGGTGTGCTCTGGACTGAGCGGCGCCGCGCCTAGGCCGCAAGGCGACGGCTGGCAGGAACGGTTCTAATCGTGCAGTTTCGGTTGTCAGGGAAATCGGCATCGGTCATATCGACGCGCCACAACGGGAGCGCAGCATGGACGAACTGAACGGCAAGCTGATCGCGTGTCAGATCCTGATCACGGGACTGATCGCACGCGTCGCCAACGAGCAGCGTGATCCCTTGCGCTTTCTCACCGAGTTCCGCGACGAGATCAGAGCCGTCGTCAACGGCGTCAACATCGCAGGCATGGACAACAGCGACCGCGTGCGCGCGGTGGCGCGGAAGACCGTCGATGAATTGTTCTCGTTGATGAAGCCGCCAAGCAGCGATTGACCATGCGCCCGCGACCGCCGATTTAGCAGCATTTTCACGCGCTCTTTAGAACGACTCCAATCTCGATTTAGAACGATTTCAAACGGCAGTTTAGAATCGCTTTGATCTGGACTTATTCAAGCGTTCTCGCGGCTTACTCGCATTGACCCGCAATTTTGCGGCCGATACCAACACTCCAATCGCTCATCGAAGTGAATGGGCGAACTGGAATATGGGGCGTGTTTGGTAATGGGGCAGGTGGTCGCACCGAAGTCGTTGCGTTCGGTCGCAGCATTCGATGAAAAGTTCACGAGCGTTTCCGGCAAGAAGGTCTCCGCTGTCGCGGGCCTGATCGCAGCAGCATCGGTGTCGAGCGGCGCGGAGGCGCAGCAGTCGAACCTGCCGCCGGTGACGGTCGATGCGCCGGTCGCGCGTCCGCGCCCGGTGGCTTCGAAGCCGACGGCGGATCAGGTCCGCGCGCGCAATGCGCTTCGCCGCGCCGCGCAGCGGCAGCAGGCGGCGCAGCAGACCGCTCCCACCACGCCGTCCGGCGAGGTTGACCGCAATCCGTATTCGGATCCGGCGGCGCCATACAAGGTCGACCACGTCCAGGCCTCCGGCAAGTTTCCCGAGCCGATGCTGAACACGCCGAAGACCATCACCGTGCTCAGCAAGGAAGTTCTCGAGGACAAGAACGCCACGACGCTGAAGGAGATCGGGCGGTCGACCGCCGGCGTGACGCTGGGTTCGGGGGAGGGGGGCAACGCGTTCGGCGACCGCTTCTTCATCCGCGGCTTCGATGCGCGCAACGACGTCTTCATCGACGGTATCCGCGATCCCGCGGTCTCAATCCGCGAAAACTTCTTCACCGAGCAGATCGAGATCCTGCGGGGCCCCGCCTCGTCCTACGCCGGCCGCGGCACCGCTGGCGGTGCCATCAACATCGTCACCAAGCAGGCGGGCGACGTCAATTTCAAGCGGATGGATACCGAGTTCGGCACCGACAGAACCAAGCGCGTCACGCTCGACGTCAACCAGGTCGTCGATCCGACCTTCTCCGTGCGCGTGGGCGGCCTGTTCCAGGACGCCAACGTCGCCGGCCGCAACTATATCACCGACGATCGCTGGGGTTCTTTCATCTCGACCAAGTACACCCCGACCAACGACATCAAGATCACGACGAACTATGTCCACACCGATCTCAGCGGCTACCCGGATTTCGGCGTGCCCTTCTACAGGCAGGGCAATGTCCCCGTGACGTCGGCGGGCATTCCGCGCGGAAACTGGTACGGCTTTCTCAACCGCGACTTCCAGACGGCGCGGCAGGATTTCGGCACCGGCACGATCGAGTACAAGGTCAACGATGCCATCACGCTGACCAGCA
The DNA here is from genome assembly GCF_023073515.1 of Bradyrhizobium sp. 17. Taxonomy (NCBI): domain Bacteria; kingdom Pseudomonadati; phylum Pseudomonadota; class Alphaproteobacteria; order Hyphomicrobiales; family Nitrobacteraceae; genus Bradyrhizobium; species Bradyrhizobium sp. 17. The sequence continues at coordinate 187,672 of NZ_JADPJQ010000130.1, forward strand.
AGGTGCGCGGCGAGCACTCGCTGCTGAATTATATCGGCACGCTTCCGCAGAACCCGATCACGACCAGCCCCAATCCGCTGCTCTGGACCACGACGGCCAGTGCGCAGAGCCGCTACCAGAACGTGGATGTATGGGCCAACCAGAACGAGGCCACATTCAAGCTCAACACCGGCGGGGTCAAGCACACCGCAGTGTTCGGCGTCGAATATGCCAACGAAAACATCTCGATCGACCGTTACACCGGCCTCTCGTCCGAACTGTTCGGCGGCGGCTCGACCAGCAACGGAGCGGTCACGGGGGTCAATCTCTACTCGCCGCAGTACACCTACATTCCCTTCAGCAACACGCCGTCGCTGGTTGGAAATCCGACGCGCTACGGTGTCAACACCAGCAGCGTCTACGTCATGGACACCGCGAACTGGCAGGACACCATCATTGTGAACGGCGGCGTGCGCTACGACGGCTACAGCCAGAGTTCGTCGACCAACGCGGCCTATTTGAAGCAGAATGCCGATCTCGTGAATTACAACGTCGGCGCGGTCTACAAGCCGATGTCGATCGGCAGCCTGTATGCAGCCTATGCGACCTCGGCCAATCCGTTCGGGTCGGAACTTGATGCGACCGCGACCGATTACGGTGGTGTTCCGCCCAACACGGCCGTTTTGCTCGGACCCGAGCGTAACAAGGCGATCGAACTCGGCACCAAATGGGAGCTCGCCGACCGTCACCTGTTGGTAACCGGTGCGCTGTTCCAGACGACCAAGGACAACGCGCGCGAGACCGTCAACAATCTGCTGACCTCGGGCGCTGCCTACAGGATCCAAGGCATCGACATCGAGGCCGAGGGCAAGCTCACCGACCGCTGGAGCATTTTTGGCGGTCTGGTGCTGATGCAGTCGAAGGTCACGCAGAGCGGCGTTGCCTCCAACATCGGTCTGCAGCTCGCCAACATTGCCCACCAGTCGTTCAGCATGCTGACCAAGTACAAGTTCGACGGCGGCTGGGAACTCGGCGGCCAGGCGGTGTACCGCTCGAAGGTCTATGGCGGCACGTTCGCGGCCAACACCAACGAGTTGCCGAGCTACTGGCGTTTCGACGCATTCCTCGAGAAGAAGATCGACCAGAACTGGACCATGAAGTTCTACGCCCAGAACCTGACGAACAAGCTCTATTACGACTCGTTCTATCGCAGTGCCGTGCCCTTCGTGGCGGTCGCGCCAGGGCGGGCATTCTACCTCGTGACGACAGCGAAGTTCTGATCATGCTGACGTGCCTTCCTGGCGTTCTGAGCAAGGATGATGTGGCGGATTTCCGCCGCATCATGGACGTCAGCGAATGGGAGGACGGGCGCTCCACCGCCGGCTCGCAGTCGGCGATGGTCAAGCGCAACGAGCAATTGGCGCCGGACAGCGAGGTCGCGCGCAAGCTCGGCAACCGCATCATTTCGGCGCTGACGTCGAACCCGCGCTTTATCGCGGCCGCGATCCCCCTCCAGATATTCCCGCCGCTGTTCAACCGCTATGCGGCCAGCAGCGGCCACCATTTCGGCCTGCACGTCGACAATGCGATCCGCGGCGACCGCCTGACCGGCCTTCGCATCCGCACAGACCTCTCGGTCACGCTGTTCCTGGCCGAGCCGGAGGAGTACGACGGTGGCGAACTTGTGATCGAGGACAGCTACGGCTCGCACGAAGTCAAGTTGCAAGCCGGGGACTGCGTGCTCTATCCCTCGACCAGCCTCCATCTCGTGACGCCGGTGACCAGGGGAACGCGGGTTGCGTCTTTCTTCTGGCTTCAGAGCATGATACGGGACGATCAAGCCCGGAGCATGATCTTTGACCTCGACACCGCGATACAGGCGCTGGTGGAACGGCTCGGGCGTGACGATCCCGAAACGGTCAAATTGACGGGTATCTATCACAACCTCATTCGCTACTGGGCCGAAGTATGAAGATCATGTCCTTCCAAGCAAGCCTTGCCGCAGCTCTGGTGCTGGCGGCCGCCTGGCTTGCATCCCCCGTTTCTGCCCAGACACAGGCCGCCCCCGCGGCACCCGTCCAGTCGACGGCTCAGCCGTCCGCGGTCAGTCCAGCCCCGGTTGTTGCTCCGCCTATGACGCCCCAAGCTGCCGCGCCCGCGGCTGCAAAGTCCGATACGGCAGCCGGCATCGCGCCCGCCATGAAGGAACTGTCGCCCTGGGTGATGTTCATGTCGGCGGACATCATCGTGAAGGCGGTGATGATCGGGCTCGCCTTTGCATCGCTGATGACCTGGACGGTGCTGATCGCCAAGTCGATCGAATTGTCGATCGCCGCGACCAAGCTTCGCTCGGCGCTGAAGAAGATCGCAGAGGCGCGCTCGCTCGCGGAAGCGCAGATGGCGCTCGGGGCCAAGGAGGGCATCCTGCCGTCCTTCCTGGCGGCGGCGCTGCGGGAGGCGCGGATGTCGGCCGGCCTCTCCAGCGACACCGGCATCAAGGAGCGGGCGGCTTCGAGCTTCTCCGAGATCATGCGTGCGGAGGCGCGGCGCATCCGCGTCGGCATGGGCGTGCTCGCGACCATCGGCTCGACCTCGCCCTTCGTCGGCCTGTTCGGCACGGTGTGGGGCATCATGAACAGCTTCATCGGCATCTCGAAGTCGCAAACCACGAACCTCGCCGTCGTCGCGCCCGGCATCGCCGAGGCGCTGCTCGCCACCGCGATCGGCCTGGTCGCCGCCATTCCCGCGGTCATCATCTACAACTACTTCTCGCGCGTGACGAAGAGCTATCTCGAACTCGTCAGCCGTGCCTCGGGCGCTGCGGGGCGGTTACTCTCGCGCGATCTCGACCGCAGCCACGGCAGCGTGCATTCGCGCGCGGCGGAGTGACCCATGGGCGTCTCGCTCGCAGACAATGATGACGATGACGATTTCGGCGAAACGCATGAAATCAACGTCACGCCGTTCATCGACGTCATCCTGGTGCTGCTGATCATCTTCATGGTGGCAGCGCCGCTGTCGACCGTCGACCTGCCGATCGATCTGCCGACGTCGAGCGCGACACCGCAGAAGAAGCCGGACAAGCCGACCTATCTCAGCATCCAGCCCGATTTGACGCTTGCCATCGGAGAGAACCCGGTCCACCGCGCCGAGTTGATCGGCACCCTCGACGGGCTGTCCGACATGAGCAAGGACAAGTACGTGTTCCTGCGCGCCGATCGCTCGGTGCCGTATGGCGAGTTGATGGGCGTCATGGAGCTGTTGCGCTCAGGCGGCTATTCGCGGGTGAAGCTGGTTGCGCTGGAAGGCGCTCCGGGGGCGCCCGCGGCAGGCGCCGCTCAGCCTTAGAGGCCCGCTATGTCGGACGAGTCCAGACCAGCCCGGACGCTTTGGATTTTGGCAGCGATGGCGGCGCTCGCGCTCCATCTGGGCGGGGCCGCGCTCGCGTTGGCGCACCTGTGGGCCGATGACGCCGATGACGGCCTCGGCGCGGCCGGCGCGGAGTTCGCTGTCGAGATGGCCTCGCCGAAGGCGCCTGACACCGACCTTCCGCCGGGACCGGATAGTGAAGCGATGCAGGAGCAGCAGGCGCTTCCCGAGCAAAAGGCCGAGACCAAGGAAACCGAGCTTCCAAAGGATCAGTCGCAACAGGTCGACGATCCCGATCGGGTCGTCACCGAGAACATTTCGAAGAAGCCGCAGGACGAGGATCCGAAGATTGCGGCGGTCGAAACGCCCGCTGCGGAGGCCTCGCCGAAGTCCGTTGCGACGGCGCGGCAGACGCTCGACGAGGACGCGCGCGAGGCCGAGAAGGCACTGGCGCCCGTGCTGGGCATCGGCAAGGACATTCTAAAGCTCACGGCAGACTGGAATCGCAAGATTAGCGCGCACCTTACGGCCCACAAGGTCAATCCGGAAGGCAAGGAGCCCAACAATCAGAAAGTCAAGGTCAGCTTCGCGATCAACCGACGGGGCAACGTGCTTTCAGTCGACGTTGTCGAGTCGTCCGGGGATGCAGCTTACGATGCGGCCGCGATCTCGATTGTCCGCAAATCCGATCCCATCCCGCAGCCGCCTGCCAGCCTGACCGACGACCGGTTCGAGCGCACCGTCGACATCATCTTCACGCCGCCGGACGCAAGGAAAAAGAAGAAGACGGCTCAGCGCCAGTAGAGCCTGATCCCGACATAGACCACGACCAGGCAGGCGAAGATCAGGGCCACCGGGAGCGGCCGCTTCTGGGTTGCGCCCGCGGTCGCTGCCCGGAAGAAACTGGCCTTCTTCGGCTTCGGTTCGGGGCGGCGGAAAGCGGTAACATTGTCCGCCGCCGGTTCAGCCGCCCGGGGGCGGACGTCAGGTGGAGTTCCCGCGCCGCCCATCTCGGCATAGTAGGCCTTGTAGATGGCGCCGATGGTGGCCTCGGTAGCCTCACCCTCGTTCATCTGCGCCCGCAGGTTCTTGTAGCTCAGGAGGAACTCCTGCGCCTCCGGAGGCAGCGCGGACGACCCGTTGAGCTTGGCCATCATCTTCCAGGTGGCAAAATCGGCGCGAGCGCGGGTATCAGCGCGTCGCGCGATCAGCATATCGGCAGCTTTGACCAAGTCGGCCTCGAGCCCTTCGGCTTGTGTTCGGGTGTGCTGTTCAACTACGTATTGCCGGTCAGAATGAGAACAGCCTGAATCACATAACCGGTCAACGTTCGCAGTATTGCTGAAATAACATCAAGATTTAGACCGAACTGCGAGCCTGCCAGCGGTAGCAGGATCAGCAAGCCGATCAGAATCAGCATCCCGAACGGCTCGAGCCGCGCCAGCGGGAGGGCGAGCGGCCGGGGCAGCAGCCCTACCGCGACGCGCCCGCCGTCGAGCGGCGGGATCGGCATCATGTTGAACACCGCCAGCACCGCGTTGATCAGCAGTGCGTTCTTGAGATTGTCAAAGATCCATTGCGCCGAGTTCGCTGGGGCCCAGGGCAGGGCGTGCAGGGCAAGAGCTGCGGACAGCGCCAGCAGGATGTTGGTGGCGGGCCCGGCCAGCGCCACCCAGACCATGCCGAGTCTGGGGTCGTTGAGCTTGCGGAAATTCACCGGCACAGGCTTGGCATAGCCGAACAGGAATGGCGAATGCGCGAACAGCAGCATCGCCGGCAATATCAGCGTGCCGAACGGGTCGATGTGGCGGAGCGGGTTGAAGCTGACACGGCCGAGCTGCCATGCGGTATCATCACCGAGACGATGTGCGACGAAGGCGTGGGCAGCCTCGTGGAAGGTGATGGCGAGCACCAGCGGCAGCACCCACACCGAGAGGTCATACAAGGAAATGTTCACGGCTCGTCCGTCCCGGTTTGCCTGCGGTCTTGCAGCCGACCCAGCCAACCGGTGGTGCAGCAACGCGTCACCCCAACATAGGGTGGGCGGTCCCGAAATGCCACGCCGCAAATGATCGGCGAGACCAGCGGCCGTGACGTGGAGCCTTGGCGCCGGATGAGCTACGTCGGGATCGTCCCGTCATATCGGATCATGCCGTCCTCGATCGTCACCCAGCCCATCTTTTCGCTGACCCAGATGTGCTCGGTGGGCACAAACGCGTTGCGATCGTCGAAGGTCGCCAGCGCAACGCCAGCCAGCGTGCCGTTGCGCCGCCAGGCGAACAGGCGCGTGCCGCAGCGCTTACAGAACACGCGGTCGATGTTCTCGGACGACGCATAGCGCTCGGTGTCGCCCTCGACAGTCAGTGCGCGCTGGTCGAATTGCGCGCGGGCGAAGTAGGGCGAGCCCATCGCCTTCTGACAGATGCGACAATGGCAGATGCGGACGTTGAGCGGCTCGCCCTCCGCCTTGAACCGCACCGCGCCGCACAGACATCCGCCTTCTCGGATCATGGCTGCCTCAATAGGTTGCCCGCCCACCCGAGATGTCGAACACGGCGCCGGTCGAGAACGCGCAGTCCTCGGATGCGAGCCAGCTCACCATCGCGGCTAGCTCTTCCACCAGCACAAAGCGCGCTTTCGGGATTTTCGACAGCATGAAGTCGATATGCTGCTGCGTCATCTGGTCGAAGATCGCCGTCTTCGCAGCCGCGGGAGTCACCGCATTGACGAGAATGTCGTGTGCGGCCAATTCCTTGCCGAGCGACTTGGTCAGCGCGATCAGGCCGGCCTTGGACGCCGAATAATGCGAGGCGTTGGGATTGCCTTCCTTGCCGGCGATCGAGGCGATGTTGACGATGCGCCCGTACTTCTGCTTGAGCATCCAAGGCACGATCGCCTTGCAGACGATGAAAGGGCCGTCGAGGTTGATGCGCAGAACTTTCCGCCATTCCTCGAGATCGGTCTCCCAGACCGGCTTGTTGACGCCGGCGATGCCGGCATTGTTGACGAGGATGTCGATCTTGCCGAAGGCGGCCAGCGTCGCGTCGCGGGCCTGCTCGACGGCCGCGGTATCGGTGACGTCGACCTTGAAGACGCAGGTGTTATCGCCGATTTCCTTTGCCGTCTTCTCGGCCAGGGCTGCATCAAAATCCCAGATCGCGACCTTGGCGCCGGAGGCGACGAAGCGCTGAACAATGGCGCGGCCAAAGCCCTGCGCGCCGCCGGTGACGATGGCGACACGGCCGTTGAGATCGATCTTGTTCATGCCGGGCCTCTGGCGTCAGAGCATGTAGCCGCCGTCGACCACGAGGTCGACACCGGTGGTGAAGGCGCTCTCGTCGCTGCCGAGATAGACCGCCATGGATGCGATCTCGTCGGCGGTGCCGAGCCGGCCCATCTTCTGGCGGGAGACGAACATCTCCTTGCCCTGCGGCCCTTGCGCTGCGGCACGGTCGAGCATCGAAGGCGTCTCGACGGTGCCCGGGCAGATGCTGTTGCAGCGGATGCCCTTGGTGATGAAGTCGAGCGCGACCGCGCGCGTCAGCAGCGACACCGCTGCCTTCGAAGCGCTGTAGACGTAACGGTTGGCCGGCGGCCGCAGCGCCGCGCAGGAGGAGATGTTGACGATGCTGCCGCCGCCGCCCGCGAGCATGTCCGGCAGGAAGGCCCTGATGGTCCGGTGCATCGACTTGACGTTGAGGTCGAACGAGAAATCAAAATCCTCTTCCGAACACTCCAGGATGGTGCCGTGGTGCACGAAGCCCGCCGCGTTGAGCAGGATGTCGACCTTGCCGACGCGCTTGGCGAAGGCGTTAACGTCGGCGGTGCTGCGCACGTCGAGCTTCGCAGTCTCGGCAATACCTTCCTTAGCCAGGCTCGCGATGCCGCTCTCATTGATGTCGGTGGCGATGACGGTTGCGCCTTCACGCGCGAATGCAATGGCGCATGCGCGCCCGATGCCTGCCGCTGCGGCCGTGATGACGGCGCGCTTTCCCTTGAGGCGGTCTGCCATTGTATTCTCCTCGATTTTCTCAGTGCCGTAGCCCGGATGAGCGCGCGAGCGCGATATCTGGGAGCGGATGTCCCGGGTGTCGCTCCGCTCACCCGGGCTACGTGTTCCTAACTCAGTGATTATCCCGCGCTACGCCAAATGTGCCGGCGACGTTCTGATAGCGCGTAGCGAGCTCCATGCAGGCACCGGTCGACTGCTGGCCGACGGTGTTGCGATAAAGCTCCTGCCACGGCGTCTGGTTCGGCGGATGCTTGAAGCCGCCATTCGCCGCCAGCTCGGCGTGGCGCTTCTTCACCTCGTCGTCGGAGATGAGAATGTTGGCACTGCCCTTGTTCAGATCGACGCGTACCTTGTCGCCGTTTCTGAGGATCGCGAGCCCGCCATTGGCGGCGGCTTCCGGCGAAGCATTGAGGATCGAAGGGGAGCCCGAGGTGCCCGACTGGCGGCCGTCGCCGATGCAGGGCAGGGACATGATGCCGCGCTTGATCAGCGCCGCAGGGGGCTGCATGTTCACGACCTCGGCGCCGCCGGGATAGCCGATCGGGCCGGTGCCGCGGATGAACAGCACGCAGCGCTCGTCGATCTCGAGTGAGGGATCGTCGATCCGCTCGTGATAGTCCTCGGGACCCTCGAACACGATGGCGCGGCCCTCGAATGCATTGAGATCGGTCGGGTTGCTGAGGTAGCGATCGCGGAACTCCTTGGAGATCACGCTGGTCTTCATGATCGCGGAATCGAACAGATTGCCCTTCAGCACCAGGAAGCCGGCGTCCTTCACCAGCGGCTTGTCGTAAGACCAGATCACGTCGTTGTCGGGTTTTGGCGCATTGGCGCAGTTCTCGCCGATGCCGCGGCCGTTGACCGTGACCGCGTCCTCGTGGATGCGCTTGTGCTTCATCAGTTCGCGCACCACGGCCGGCACGCCGCCGGCGCGGTGGAATTCCTCGCCGAGATAGAAGCCGGCCGGCTGCATGTTCACCAGCAGCGGCACGTCGTGGCCGACCTTCTGCCAGTCGTCGATGGAGAGCTCGACGCCGATGTGGCGCGCCAGCGCGTTAATGTGGATCGGTGCGTTGGTCGAGCCGCCGATCGCCGAATTGATCACGATGCAGTTCTCGAACGCCTTGCGGGTCAGGATGTCCGAAGGCTTGAGGTCTTCCCAGACCATGTCGACGATGCGTTTTCCCGTCTCGTAGGCGATCTGGCCGCGCTCGCGATAGGGGGCGGGGATCGCCGCACAGCCCGGCAGCGAGAAGCCGAGCGCTTCCGCGAGCCCGTTCATGGTCGAAGCGGTGCCCATGGTGTTGCAATGGCCGACCGAGGGCGCCGATGACGCCACGATCTCCATGAATTCTTCATAGTCAATCTCGCCGGCGGCGAGGCGCTCGCGCGATTTCCAGACGATGGTGCCGGAGCCGGTGCGCTCGCCATTGTGCCAGCCGTTCAGCATCGGCCCGCCCGACAGCACGATCGCGGGCAGGTTGACGGTCGCCGCCGCCATCATGCAGGCCGGCGTGGTCTTGTCGCAGCCCGTGGTCAGCACCACGCCGTCGAGCGGATAGCCGTAGAGGATTTCGACGAGGCCGAGATAAGCGAGGTTGCGGTCGAGCGCCGCGGTCGGGCGCTTGCCGGTCTCCTGGATCGGATGGGTCGGGAATTCCATCGCAATGCCGCCGGCCTCGCGGATGCCTTCGCGGACGCGATGGGCAAGCTCGATATGGTGGCGGTTGCAGGGGGAGAGGTCGTTGCCGGTCTGCGCGATGCCGATGATCGGTTTGCCGGACTGGAGCTCGGCGCGGGTGAGACCGTAGTTCAAATAGCGCTCCATATAGAGCGCGGTCATGCCCGGATTATGCGGATTGTTGAACCATTCCTGCGAGCGGAGGTGGCGGCGAGCGCCCTTGCCGGCGGGGGCATGCCCATTGGTTGGTTTTTTTGTCATTGGTTTCTCCTGCAATGCAAACGCACTGGCGTCCGTTTTATGGTTTCGGCTTGTGCGATGCCCAACGGCGCGAGCGACGATTTGCCTGCCCGCTGGCGGGTCGTTTCCTCACAAATCCGATACTAGTCATGGCCACTTGGTAACGCTACCATTTTGTTCGCGACGCCCCCGCCTGAAACGGCTGGCCGGTTGTCGGAACGCCGGGCCGACGAGCTTTGCCGCTCGATCACCTTGAAGCCGAGATCGAGCACCGGGTGCTCCGGGCGCCGTCCGTCGATCGCCTCGATCAACATGCTGGCGGCCGTGTTGCCCATCTCGTAGCGGTTGGTGCGCACGCTCGTCAAAGTCGGGACGGCGGAGGCCATGAATTCGAGATCGTTGAAGCCTACGATCGCGATCTGTTCGGGGATCGCGATCTCGCGGCGCCTGCATTCGAACAGCACACCCAGCGCGAGGTCGTCATTGGCGCAGAACACCGCGTCCATGCCGGGCTCCCGCGCCAGGAGATCGGTGAACAGGGCGCCTCCGAGCGTTACCGAGGTCGGAGTCGCCGTGGTGACGACGAGGCGTTGGTCGAACAGTCCGGCGTCTTTCATGGCCGAGACGTATCCGTCGAGCCGGCGCTGCACCCGCGGATCCATCCGTGCGCCGACGAAACCGATCTTGCGGTGACCTTGCGCGAACAGATGCGCAACCGCCGCACGGGCTGCGTCATAGTGCGAAAAGCCGATCATCATGTCGATCGGATTGGGTCCGATCTCCATGATCTGCACGATCGGGCAGTCGGCGGCATCGAGCATTGCGCGCGATTCCGTGGTCTGGTCGATGCCGGTGACGATCAGCCCGGCCGGCTTCTGCGCAAGAAACAGCCGCAGCAGCTTCTCCTCCTGGAGAATACTGTAGCGTGTGTTGGACAACTGGATCGAGTAACGGCTGTTTTCGGAGGCGTCGTAGATGCCGCGTAGCACGTCGGAGAACACGTTATTGGTCAGCGACGGAATCAAGACACCGATCACCTCGGTGCGCTGCGAGGCCAACGCGCGCGCCGCCAGGTTCGGCACATAGCCAAGCTCCCTGGCCGCGCTTTCGACCCGGGTCCGTTTGGCCACCGACAGCGCCTCGGGATTGCGGAAGAAGCGGGACGCTGTGATCGGGCTTACGCCGGCGAGCTCGGCGACTTCCGCCAGCCGGATTTTGCCTGACTTGGTGCGGTTTCGACCCATTTGCTGCTCTTAACACACTCACTGTCGCAAACAAAGGAACGTTGACAGCGCTACCAGCACGGACTAACCAAAGACAAATTGCCAAAACCGCGCAAACTGCCGACAATGTCGCCCGCTAAGGTTGGGCTTCGTTCGGTGAAGTCTGAAAAAACAAGACGGTCGCGGCGCGAGATGCGTCGTGGACTTTCGAGGAGGGAGCTAGATGTCGTCTGTGCAAATCCGCGACGTGCGGAAATCGTTCGGCAATTTTGAAGTCCTGCACGGCGTTTCGATTCCGATCGAGGACGGCCAGTTCGTTGTCCTGGTTGGCCCCTCCGGCTGCGGCAAGTCGACGCTTCTGCGCATGCTCGCCGGTCTCGAGAACATCACCTCAGGCACGATCTCGATCGGCGACCGCGTCGTCAACAATGTCCAGCCCAAGGAGCGGGACATTGCGATGGTGTTCCAGAACTACGCGCTCTATCCGCACATGACGGTCGGCGAGAACATGGGCTTCTCGATGAAGCTGCGGGGCGAGAGCACCGAGGAGATCAACAAGCGCGTCAAGCGCGCCGCCGAGATCCTGGCACTGTCGCCGCTGCTCGAACGCTATCCGCGCCAGCTCTCCGGCGGCCAGCGCCAGCGCGTCGCCATGGGCCGCGCCATCGTGCGCGATCCGCAGGTGTTCCTGTTCGACGAGCCCTTGTCGAACCTCGACGCCAAGCTGCGCGTCGCGATGCGCACCGAGATCAAGGAGCTGCACCAGCGGCTGAAGACCACGACGGTCTACGTCACCCACGATCAGATCGAGGCCATGACCATGGCCGATAAAATCGTGGTCATGCATGACGGCATCGTCGAGCAGATGGGTACGCCGCTCGAGCTCTACGACAAGCCCGAGAACCAGTTCGTCGCCGGCTTTATCGGCTCGCCGTCCATGAACTTCCTGAAGGGTCATGTGCGGGTCAACGGCGTTGCGACCTTCGAGGGGCCGAATGGCGTCAAGCTGCCGCTCAGGAACGCGCCGGCGGCGTCCGACGGGCGTCCTGTCGTTTACGGCGTGCGTCCCGAGCATTTCACCATCGCTGACGACGGCGCCGATGCCGAGATCGTCGTGGTCGAGCCGACCGGCTCGGAAACGCAGGTGTTTGCGAAGCTCGGTGGTGAGCAGGTCGTCGCGGTCTTCCGCGAACGTCACCAGTTCAACCCGGGTGACAAGGTCAAGCTGAAGCCCGATCCCTCCGTGATTCATCTGTTCGACGAGGCGACGGGCAAACGCGTATAGCGACGCCAAAGAACTGCCAAGCAGAACTGCCCCAATACAAGACGACCCAATACAAATATAAAATTTAGGGAGAGAACGATGAGCGATTTCGACAGGCGAAGTGTGCTTAAAGTCGGTCTGGGCGGCGCGGCGCTGCTGGCCGGCCCGGGCATTGTCCCGGTACGCGCGGCGGAGTGGACCAACACGCCCGAGCCGAACGCTTCCATCCGCGTCTTGCGCTGGAAGCAGTTCATTCAGGCCGAGTTCGACAAATTCGCCGAGCAGACCAAGGCGTTCTCCGAGAAGACCGGCGTCAAGATCAAACTCGAGGCCGAGAGCTGGGAGGACATCCGCCCCAAAGCCGCGGTCGCCGCCAATGTCGGCGCCGGTCCCGACCTGATCATCGGAACGCTCGATGATCCCCACAAATTCCCGGAAAAGCTGATCGACATGACTGACGTCGCCGACTATCTCGGCGCGCAGTATGGCGGCTGGTACCCGGTTGCCGAACGCTACGGCAAGAAGGGCAACAGCTGGATCGCCATTCCGCAGGGCGCGACCGGCGGCTGCCTGAACTATCGCGTTAGCCACGTGAAGGCCGCCGGCTTCGATGAATTTCCCAAGGACACTGCCGGCTTCCTCAAGCTCTGCCAGGCGCTGAAGAAGAACAACACGCCGGCCGGCTTCGCGCTCGGCCACGCCACGGGTGACGCCAACGGCTGGTGCCAGTGGGCGCTGTGGGCCTTCGGCGGCAAAGTCGTCAATGAAAAGAACGAGGTCGTGATCGACTCGCCGGAGACGATCGCCGCGCTCGAATACGTCAAGCAGCTCTACGAGACCTTCATCCCCGGCGTGCTGTCGTGGAACGACTCGAACAACAACAAGGCGTTCCTCAACGGCGAGCTCAGCCTGACGCTGAACGGCATCTCGATCTGGACCGTCGGAAAGAACTCGACCGATCCGAAGCAGCAGGAGATCGCCAAGGACATGAACCACGCGCCGATGCCGATCGGTCCGGTCGGCGTGTCGACCGAGCAGCAGAACGTGCTGGTTTATTACGGCTACAAGCACTCGAAGTATCCGAAGGCGGTCAAGGAATACATCAAGTTCATGATGGACAAGGCGAACTACGACGCCTGGGAGGTCTCCTCCAACGGCTACGTCTCACCGCCGCTTCCGGCCTACAACGACAACCCGGTGTGGACGTCGGATCCGAAGATCACGCCGTATCGCGACTGCCTGAAGCGCTGCCGCGACAACGGCTATGCCGGCGATCTCGGCTATGCCTCGGCCGCGGTGATGGGCGACTTCGTCGTCGTCGACATGTTCGCCGAGGCGGCGTCGGGCTCGGTGACGCCGAAGGCGGCAGCCGCACGCGCAGCCGAGCGCGCCAAGCGCTACTATCAGGTCTGATCAGCTCCAATCTACGCGGCGTCCGGTTCGCCGGACGCCGCGACTTTTCGTCGAGGGGAATCCGACATGGCAGTTATGGCCGAGTCCACTGTCGCGCAGGCCAAGCGCAGCAGCTTGTGGACCAGAGCATTCGAGAGCCGGCATTTCCTCGGCGCGATGTTCATGGTGCCGGCAATCGCCATCCTCATCCTGTTTCTGGCTTACCCGCTGGCGCTGGGCTTCTGGCTCGGCATGACCGACACCAAGATCGGCGGCGCCGGGCGCTACATCGGCTTCCAGAATTTCGTCTCGCTGGCGAAGGACTCAGTGTTCTGGCTTTCGGTGTTCAACACCATCTTCTACACGGTCGCCGCCAGCGCGGTGAAATTCGCCATCGGCCTTTACCTGGCGCTGCTGCTCAACGAGCGGCTGCCGATGAAGTCGATGATCCGGGCGATCGTGCTGTTGCCCTTCGTCGTGCCCACGGTGCTCTCTGCGATCGCGTTCTGGTGGATTTATGACAGCCAGTTCTCGATCATCTCCTGGGTGTTGATCAAGGCCGGCCTGATCACGCGCTATATCGATTTCCTTGGCGATCCCTGGAATGCGCGCTGGTCGGTCGTCGCCGCCAATATCTGGCGCGGCGTTCCTTTCGTGGCGATCACGCTGCTGGCGGGATTACAGACCATCTCGCCCTCGCTCTATGAGGCCGCCAATCTCGACGGCGCCACCAATCTGCAGCGCTTCCGCCACATCACGCTGCCGATGCTGTCGCCGATCATCGCGGTCGTGATGACGTTCTCGGTGCTGATGACCTTCACCGACTTTCAGCTCATCTACACCATCACGCGGGGTGGACCGATCAACTCCACCCATCTGATGGCGACGCTGTCGTTCCAGCGCGCCATCACCGGCGGCAATCTCGGCGAGGGGGCGGCGATCTCGAACGCGATGATTCCGTTCCTGGTCGCGGCGATCCTGCTCAGCTTTTTCGGGCTTCAGCGTTCCCGCTGGCAGCAGGGCGGGAGGGACTGACCATGACCACGGCAGACGACCAAAGCGTCGGAATGGACTATCTCGAGAGCTTCCCGCGGAAGTTTTTTCGGGTCTACCTTCCGCTCGGCCTGATCATCTTCTTCCTGCTGTTCCCGTTCTACTGGATGGCGGTCGCGACGTTCAAGCCGGACGCGGAGATGTACGACTACGAAAAGTACAATCCGTTCTGGATCGTGCATCCGACGCTTGAGCACATCAAGAAGCTGTTCTTCGATACCGACTATCCGCTCTGGATGTGGAACACCGTGATCGTCTCGGTGTCCTCGACCTTCATCTCGCTGTTCGCCAGCGTCTGCGCCGCGTACGCCATCGAGCGCCTGCGCTACAAGGGCTCGCGCTATGTCGGCCTTGCGATCTTCCTCGGCTATCTGGTGCCGCCATCGATCCTGTTCATTCCGCTGGCGGCGATCGTGTTTCAGCTCGGGCTGTTCGACGGCAATTTGGCGCTGATCCTGACCTATCCGACCTTCCTGATCCCGTTCTGCACCTGGCTCCTGATGGGCTATTTCCGCACCATCCCCTATGAGCTGGAGGAGTGTGCGCTGATCGATGGGGCGACGCGGCTGCAGATTCTGATGAAGATCACGCTGCCGCTTTCGCTGCCGGGCGTGATCTCGGCGGGCATCTTCGCCTTCACGTTGTCCTGGAACGAGTTCATCTACGCGCTGACCTTCATCTCCTCGTCCGAAAACAAGACGATCCCCGTCGGCGCGATCACTGAGCTCGTCAATGGCGACGTCTATCATTGGGGTGCGCTGATGGCGGCGGCTCTGACCGGCTCGGTTCCCGTAGTTATCCTTTATTCCTTCTTCGTGGAGTATTATGTGTCGGCGATGACCGGCGCCGTGAAGGAATGATCGCGGGGCCTGCCTCGAGAGCGCGCCGGGACGAATCGCCGAAATCGGCGCGTTCCGGCCAATAAAAAGGAGTAGGCTCTTGCACATTCTGGTTCTGGGCGCCGCCGGCATGGTCGGCCGCAAATTGTGCGAACGGTTGTCGCGCGACGGCCGGCTCGGCAAGAGCGACATCACCAAGCTGACCATGCATGACGTGGTCGAGCCGAAGGCGCCCGAAAGAGCCGGTTTTGCCGTCGAGACCGTGTCGAGCGATTTCGCCGTGCCGGGTGCGGCCGAAAAGCTGATCGCCGGCCGTCCGGACGTGATCTTTCATCTCGCCGCGATCGTCTCGGGCGAAGCCGAGCTCGATTTCGACAAGGGCTACCGCATCAATCTCGACGGCACGCGAATGCTGCTCGATGCCGTCAGGCTTGCAGGCGGCGGCTACAAGCCGCGCGTGGTCTTCACGTCCTCGATCGCGGTGTTCGGCGCGCCGTTCCCCGATGCGATCGGCGACGAGTTCTTCCACACGCCGCTTCTGAGCTACGGTACGCAGAAGGCGATCGGCGAATTACTGCTGGCCGACTATTCCCGCCGCGGCTTCTTCGATGGCATCGGCATCCGCCTGCCGACCATCTGCATCAGGCCCGGCCTGCCCAACAAGGCGGCATCGGGCTTCTTCTCCAACATCCTGCGCGAGCCGCTGGCCGGCAAGGAAGCGGTTCTTCCCGTGTCCGAGGACGTCCGCCACTGGCATGCCACGCCGCGCTCCGCCGTCGGCTTCCTGCTGCATGCCGGCACCATGGACCTCGCCGCGGTGGGGCCGCGCCGTAATTTGACCATGCCGGGTCTGTCGGCGACGGTTGGCGAGCAGATCGCTGCGCTGAAGCGCGTCGCCGGCGACAAGGTCGCCGCCCGCATCAAGCGGGAGCCCGATCCCTTTATCGTCAGCATCGTCGGCGGCTGGCCGCGCAACTTCAATGCAAAGCGGTCGCTCGAGCTCGGCTTCACCACTGCCGAGAAGACTTTCGACGACATCATCCGCATTCACATCGAAGACGAGCTCGGCGGCAATTTCGTCGCCTGATCTCTGACTGAGCGGGTAAAGTGATGGCGAGCGTTGCTTGCATCGGCGAATGCATGGTCGAGCTCCGGCAGGCCCAGGGTGGACAATCCGCCGGACCTTCCAGCGGGCAGGGCGGGGGCCTCTACTCGCGTGGATTCGGCGGCGACACCCTCAACACGGCCGTTTACCTCGCGCGGCTCGAGGTCAAGGTCGATTATTTCACCGCGCTTGGCGACGATGCCCTGAGCGATGAGATGATCGCGGCCTGGACTGCGGAGGGCGTCGGCACGAGGCGCGTCGCGCGGCTGCCGGGCAAGCTGCCCGGCCTCTACATGATCCAGCTGGATGCGAAGGGAGAGCGCCAGTTCTTCCACTGGCGCGACAGTGCGGCGGCGCGCCAGCTGATGAACCTGCCGGAGACGGACGATCTCCTCAACTCGCTGATGAGCTACGACATCGTCTATCTCTCTGCGATCACGCTCTCGATCTACGACGCGGCCGGGCGCGAGCGCCTGTTCGCGGCGATCAAGCGCGCGCGTCTGCTTGGCACCCGCTTCGTGTTCGACACCAATTTTCGCGCGCGGGGATGGCCGGATCGTGAGGTCGCGCGCGAGGTGTTTTCATCGGCCTTCGCGGCAGCCGACATCGTGCTGACCTCGACCGAGGATCTGCTCGCTCTCTATCCCGGCGAAAGCCACGAGCAGTTGATGGCGCGCATCCCAAGCCCCGAGCTGGTGTTCCGGCTCGCCGAGCCGGTCAGCCTGCTGCGCTTTCCCGGGGGGCCCTACGAGGTCCGCGCAGAGCCCATGACCAAGCCCGTGGTCGACACCACCGCGGCCGGCGACAGCTTTGCGGCGGCCTATATCGCGGCACGGCTCGCCGGTTCCGACCCGGTCGAGGCCGCGCAGGCCGGGCACCGCCTCGCCAGCCTCGTCATCTGCTATTCCGGCGCCATCATTCCGGGTTATGCCATGCCGCCGAAGAAACGGCATCGGCCGGCGACCACGCGTCAAGCGACCAAGTGAAACGAAAGCCAAGATGACCACGACTGCCCAACAGAACCACCTCGCCGCGCTGTTCAAGGCCGCGACTGTCATTCCCGTCCTCACCATCGAGCGTATCCAGGATGCGGTGCCGCTGGCGCGTGCGCTGGTGGCCGGCGGCGTCCGCACGCTGGAGGTGACCATGCGTACCCCTGTTGCGATCGAGGCGGCGAGGGCGATGATGGCCGAGGTGCCCGAGGCGGTGGTCGGCATCGGCACGATTCTCAATCCGGCCGACTTTACCCGTGTCGAGAAGCTCGGCGTTGCGTTCGGCATCAGCCCGGGCTTGACCCCGGACCTCTTGAAGGCCGCCACCCATAGCTCCTTGCCGTTTGCGCCGGGTATCGCCACGGCCTCCGAGCTGATGATGGCGCTGTCCTACGGCTTCGACATTGCAAAATTTTTCCCGGCCGAGCAGGCCGGCGGCATCAAGGGGCTGCGCTCGCTGGGTGGGCCGTTCCCGAACGTGCGGTTCTGCCCGACCGGCGGGGTCGGCGAGGCCAATGCGGCAACCTGGCTCGCGGAGCCCAATGTGGTCGCGGTCGGCGGTTCCTGGCTGTGCCCGACGGCGGAGATCAGGGCCGGGAACTGGGCCGGCATAACTGCCATCTGCCAGCGCACCCTCGAGGCCCTTAAACCCGCGTGAAGTCTTGCCATCCCTGAGCTAAGACTTAGGTCAGCAAGAGAGCGCCAGGGAGAATGACCATGACCGCCAGCATCGTCGGATGGGCGCATACGCCGTTCGGCAAGTTCGACACCGAGACCGTGGAAAGCCTTGTGGTGAAGGTAGCCAATGAGGCGCTGGCGGATGCCGGCATTTCGGCCGGCGATGTCGACGAGATCGTGCTCGGCCATTTCAACGCCGGCTTCTCGCCCCAGGATTTTACCGCCTCGCTGGTGCTCCAGGCCGACCCGAAGCTGCGCTTCAAGCCGGCGACCCGGGTCGAGAACGCCTGCGCCACCGGCTCCGCCGCCGTCCATCAGGGCGTGCGCGCGATCGCGGCCGGCGCGGCCAGGATTGTCCTCGTTGTCGGGGTCGAACAGATGACGCGCACGCCGGGCCCGGAGATCGGCAAGAACCTGCTCAAGGCGTCCTATCTGCCCGAGGACGGCGACACTGTCGGCGGCTTCGCCGGCGTGTTCGGCAAGATCGCCAGCTCCTATTTCCAGAAATACGGCGACCAGTCCGATGCACTGGCGCTGATCGCGGCCAAGAACCATAAGAACGGCGTCGCCAATCCCTTCGCCCAGATGCGCAAGGACTTTGGCTTCGACTTCTGCCGCGCCGAGAGCGAGAAGAACCCCTACGTCGCCGGCCCCCTGAAGCGCACCGACTGCTCGCTGGTCTCGGACGGTGCCGCTGCCCTGGTGCTGGCCGACGCGGAAACCGCCAAGGGCATGAGCAAGTCGATCGGCTTCCGCGCCACCGCGCACGCCCAGGATTTCCTGCCGATGTCCAAGCGCGACATCCTCCAGTTCGAGGGCTGCACGGTCGCTTGGCAGCGCGCACTGGAGAAGGCGGGCGTTACACTTTCCGATCTCTCCTTCGTCGAGACCCATGACTGCTTCACCGTCGCCGAGCTGATCGAGTACGAAGCGATGGGCTTGACGCCGCGGGGGCAGGGTGCCCGTGCCATCAAGGAAGGCTGGACGCTCAAGGACGGCAAGCTGCCGGTCAATCCGTCCGGTGGCCTGAAAGCCAAGGGCCATCCGATCGGCGCCACCGGCGTCTCCATGCACGTGATGACCGCGATGCAGCTCGCCGGCCAAGCGCCCGAGGGCATGCAGCTCAAGAATGCAAAGCTCGGCGGCATTTTCAACATGGGCGGTGCGGCGGTTGCCAACTACGTCTCCGTGCTGGAGCCGCTGAAGTAAGGCTGCTGCACGGTAGGCAAGGCGTGAAGCGCCGTGCCCACCTTCTTATCTTGCGCTAGATCATGGTGGGCCCGCTGGGGGCCCTTAAAGCTCTTGATCGATTTGCAGGGGATGCATCATGAGCAATGACTACGAAGATTCGCTGTCGATGGACGCACTCAACGATCGCATCGCGATTCTCGAGGACAATATCCGCCAGCTCATCGAGCAGGCCGCGGCCGCCTCGGGTGAGCAGAACGAGTCGCGGATCGCTGACCGCATCAACCAGCAGAATGATGAGCTCGACCGCCTCCTCAAGATTCGCGATTCCCGTCAGAAGAAATAGCCGCCTTTCGCCGCCGGCGCATGCGGCCATACGCCGGCGGCTCTTGCGCATGCGCCGCCACTGCCGTTAGCTGGACCGAAATCGCAGGCCTCACTTGAGGCCGCGCAATCGGGAGCGAACGATGGGGCCGCTGAAGGGCATCAAGGTCGTCGACATGACCACCGTGCTGATGGGCCCCTATGCGACCCAGATGCTCGGCGATTACGGCGCAGACGTCATCAAGGTGGAGTCTCTGGACGGCGACGTCACCCGCCTGATCGGCCCGATGCGGCACGCAGGCATGGGCCCGGTGTTTCTCAACACCAACCGTAGCAAGCGCTCGATCTGCCTTGACCTGAAGAAGCCCGCCGGCCGCGAGGCCGTGCTCCGCTTGCTGAAAGACGCCGACGTTCTCGTCTACAACGTCCGCCCGCAGGCGATGGCGCGGCTTCAACTCGGCTATGACGTTGTTTCCAAAATCAATCCGCGGCTGGTCTATGCCGGCGTGTTCGGCTTCGGCCAGGACGGGCCCTATGCTGCAAAACCGGCCTATGACGATCTGATCCAGGGCGCCACCGCGCTGCCCGCCTTGATGGCGCAGACCGGTGACGGTGTGCCGCGCTATGTGCCGAACGCACTGGTCGATCGCATCGTAGGCTTGACTGCCGTGGGCGCGATCTGCGCCAGCCTCGTGCACCGCGACCGCACCGGCCGCGGCCAGCGCGTCGACATCCCGATGTTCGAGACCATGGCCGGCTTCGTCATGGGCGACCACATGGGCGGATTGACCTATGAGCCCCCGCTCGACAAGGGCGGTTACGCCCGCCACCTCTCGCGCGACCGCCGGCCCTACAAGACATCGGACGGTTATCTCAGCGTCATCGTCTACAACGACAAGCAG
Source organism: Bradyrhizobium sp. 17 (assembly GCF_023073515.1). Classification (NCBI taxonomy): domain Bacteria; kingdom Pseudomonadati; phylum Pseudomonadota; class Alphaproteobacteria; order Hyphomicrobiales; family Nitrobacteraceae; genus Bradyrhizobium; species Bradyrhizobium sp. 17. The sequence goes on from NZ_JADPJQ010000130.1 coordinate 207,913, forward strand.
TGGGAGAACTTCTTTAAGGCGACGGGACGCGACGACCTGCGCGCCGACGCGATGTTCGCGACATTCGCCGGCCGCGCCGCCAATATCGACGTCGTCTATGCCGAGCTCGCGCGCATCTTCGAGACGCGCAGCACCGCGGAATGGATCGACCTGCTCACCAAGGCCGACGTGCCGGTGATGCCCATGCACGACCTCGCGTCGATGCTGCACGATGAGCATCTGGAGGCGACCGGCTTTTTCCCAGTGGTGAACCATCCAACTGAAGGGCCGATCCGGAGCATGAGGGTGACGGCCACCTGGTCCGAAACCGAAGCCGAACCGGTGCGGCTCGCGCCGCAGCTCAACGAGCACGGCGCGGAAATCCTGCGCGAGATCGGCTATTCCGCCGACGAGATCGACGCCATGGTCCGCGATGGCGTCACCCGTTCGCCGCCCCGGAATGACGATGCACTGGTGCGCCCATGAGCTTCATCACCGGCGTCGGTCTCACGCCTTTCGGCAAGCACGAAGACTCGTCCTCGCTGGAGCTGATGAGCAAGGCCGCGCAGGCTGCGCTCGACGATGCCGGGCTCAAGCGTGCCGAGATCGACGGCATCCTCTGCGGCTACTCCACCGTCTCGCCGCACATCATGTTGGCGACCGTTTTTGCCGAGCATTTTGGCATCCGCCCCAGTTACGCCCATGCCGTCCAGGTCGGTGGCGCGACCGGGCTCGCGATGACCATGCTCGCCCATCATCTCGTCGAAGCGGGCGTCGCCCGCAATGTGCTCGTCGTGGCCGGCGAGAACCGCCTCACTGGACAGAGCCGCGACGCCTCGATCCAAGCGCTGGCGCAGGTCGGCCATCCCGACTACGAACTGCCGCTCGGCCCGACCATCCCCGCCTATTACGGCCTCGTCGCTAACAGATACATGCACGAGTACGGCGTGACGGAAGAAGACCTCGCCGAATTCGCGGTGCTGATGCGCACCCACGCCTGCACTCATCCTGGTGCGCAATTCCAGGATCCCATCGAGGTCGCCGACGTCATGGGCTCTAAGCCGGTGGCGATGCCGCTGAAGCTGCTCGATTGCTGCCCGGTGTCCGACGGCGGTGCCGCCTTCGTCGTCAGCCGCGAGCGGACGGGAGAGGCCGGCGTGCGCATTCGCGGGTGTGCCCAGGCTCATACCCATCAGCACGTCACTGCAGCGCCCGCCCTGAGCGAACTCGGCGCCGAGATCTCCGTCGCCCGCGCCAGGGAGGCCACCGGCCTCGCGATTTCCGACGTGCGCTACGCGGCGATCTACGACAGCTTTACGATCACGCTCGCGATGCTGCTGGAAGATCTTGGCCTTGCTGGCCGGGGCGAGGCAGCCGCACGCGTGCGCGCCGGCCATTTCAGCCGCGACGGCGCGATGCCGCTGAACACCCATGGCGGCCTGCTCAGCTACGGTCATTGCGGCGTCGGTGGCGCCATGGCGCATCTGGTGGAAACGCATCTGCAGATGACGGGGCGAGCGGCGAATCGTCAGGTGCGCGACGCCTCGATCGCGCTGCTGCACGGCGATGGCGGCGTGCTGTCGTCCCACGTCAGCATGTTCCTGGAGCGGGTGCGATGAGCAAGCGTCTTGGCGACTGGACCAATGGCGAACAGGCCGTCACCTATCAGACCTGCACCGCATGCGGCCATGTGCAGTATTTTCGTCGCGCCTTCTGCGTGGCCTGCGGCGCGTCCGATCTGCGGGAGCAGCGCGCCAGCGGCAAAGGCAGGGTCTATGCGACGTCGCTGGTCTGCCGCGCCGCCACGCCTGAGACAGGGTCGCACGTGCCCTACAACATCGTGCTGGTCGATTGCGCCGAGGGTTTTCGCATGATGGCGCATGGTGAGAATGATCTCGCCATCGGCGATGAGGTCAATGCGAGCTTCAAGCCATTCGCCGGCAAGCTGGTGCCGTTCTTCGCCAAAGACAGATAGTGAAATTTAGTTGCTCGATGCAGCCCGGATGGAGCGGACCGAAATCCGGGGTTTTCGCCTCACCGATAGACTTTCCCGGCTCGCGCTTCGCTCCATCCGGGCTCCTGCAGCAAAGCGAGCGGTGGGATCCGTCATTCGGGGGCGGTCCTGAGAGACCGAGCCTGGAACGGGAATTCTGGGCCTGGCCTGTGCGAGGGCCACCCCGGAATGACGAAAGCTCTCACCCGACTCTTAACTAGCGCCCGTAGAACAGGATGCTGGCGATGACGAGCATCGCCATCACCGCTAGCATATGCGCGAACGCTTCCGAGGCCGCCCCCTTGGTGGCTTCCTTCATTCCATTTTCTCCCTAGACTTGGGCGTGACTCATCGATGCGCGGTTAGCGCCCAACGGCCAATTGTTTTTACTCGGAACACCCCTTGCGAGTATCCGCCGCGATCAAGTCCCCACGCGGCGAATATCGACTGTCCCAAGGTCGTTCAGCAATGCGGCGGCATTTTGACTCGATGTTGTTGCTCCTGCGGACGCGCAAGAATACAGTTTCGTGGAAATTTCGCCGCTAACGACAAAAAGCATCAAAGGCTTAGGGAAAAACTTCAGGAAAATCATGGCCCGCATCAACTACAGCGACCCGTCCAAGGCATCCGACCGCACCCGGGAGATCCTCGACAAGAACCGCAATGCCAACATCTTCCGGATGATGTCGCATTCGCCGAGCTATTTCGAGCAGTACTGCCGGCTCGGCGGCGCCATCCGCCACAAGGGCGAGCTCGATCCGATCGTGCGCGAACTCGCGATCACCCGCACCGGCATTTTGTGCGAGGCGCCGTATGAGATCGTCGCGCACAAGCGCATCGGCAAGAATGTCGGCGTCACCGACGAGCAGAACGAGGCGCTCGAGAACTGGCAGGCCGCGAACTGTTTCAATGAAGTGCAGCGCGCCGCGCTAGCCTTCACCGACGAGATCGTCAAGCTGAACAAGCCGACGGATGCGACCTTCAAGGCGATCTCATCGAAGCTGACGCCGGCCGCACTGGTTGAACTGCAGCTCTCGGTGGGATTCTACATCATGACGTCAAAGTTTCTGGAGACCTTCGAGATCGACCTTCAGCCGGTCACCGAAGTGGTCGGCTGATCGAGCAATTGCTGTGAGGGATGCTCATGACGATCGATGAATATGCCGCCTGGGCTGCAACGATTGCGAAAGTCGATGAGCGTCCGTCGAACGAACGGCTGTCCTATCTCGGGCTCGGCCTCGCCGGCGAGTCCGGCGAAGTCGCCGACCATATCAAGAAGCTGCTCCGCGATGACTGGCTCGACCAGGCGGGCCTCGTCGAAGAGCTCGGCGATGTCATCTATTACTGGGCCTGCCTCTGCGTGGCGACCGGCCAGCAGCCATCGGAGCTGCTCAAGACCAGTGCCGCCAAGATCAAGCGGCGGATCAGCGAGGCGGCGAGCCGCTAGGCCGCTCAGGTGGAGGTCAAGATATCCACTTTGGCGTTGGCGACGATCAGGCGCTCGGCCAGAAGCTGCGCAAGATTGCGCATGATGCGTTCGCTGGCGTGCGGGTGCTGCTTGCGGAAGCGCTCGAACGCTTTCAGAGGCGCCTCGAACGCGGTCGCAGCCATATCCGCGAACACGTCCGCGGAGCGGGTGGTCTCGATCAGGGCCATCTCGCCGAACGCCATGCCGGCGGTGAGTGTTGCGAGCCGCACTCCGTCGGGCAGGGTGACATGCACCGCGCCGCTGCGCAGGAAGAACAGGGAATCGGCTGCGGCGCCAGTGGTGAGGATTTTCGCGCCAGACTGATAGATCCGGATCGTGCAGATCGAGGCGAGGTCGGTCAGCTCTTCCGCGCTGAGGCCTGCGAGCAGCGGCTGCTCGGAAAGCTCGGTGGTCTCGTGAAAATCGATCGAGCCGCCATAGCGGTAGACGATCTGGTCTTCGGCCCATTCGATCGCGGTGTCGAGCACATAGAAGTCGCGGACGTTCTTCAGCTCCGCGGTCCACTCCCGCAGGCTGTCCCATTCTTTGGAGGCGCGCCTGACGCCTGACAGGACGACGGTCACATTCAGCGCCGCCAGCTCCTCGAACGCTTCAGCCACCAGCCGCGCCCCGGCGCGTGTGGTGGAGGTGACGCGGTGGAGATCGAAAATCACGAATTGCGGCCGCGGCCGGCCCGCAAGCCGGCGTGAGACATAGTCGACCGCCGACAGCGACAGCGTGCCGACCAGCTCGATGATCCGCACCTCCTGCTCGTGGGCTGCGAGAATATCGCGCTCCTGCGGGCGGCGCACGCGCCGCGACGGGCTCTTGCCGATGTCGTAATCGGCGATGACGGCGTTGCGTGCGTCGTCGCTGCGGTTGAGCATATGCAGATCGTAATGCGAGGACAGCGCCTCGCAGACCTTGATGCCGCGCACGCTGTTGCCGTGCTTGTCGAGCCTTGGCGAATAGCTGCCGAGCCCGAGGCGGGCGGGGAGTGCGGCGAGAATTCCGCCGCCGACGCCACTCTTGGCGGGGATGCCGATCCGGTAGATCCATTCGCCGGCATAGTCGTACATGCCCGACGACGTCATCACCGACAGCGTGCGCGAGATCGCGTAAGGCGTCAGCACCTGCTCGCCGGTAACCGGGTTGACGCCACGGTTGGCGAGCGTTGCCGCCATCACGGCGATGTCGCGCGCGGTGACCAGCACCGCGCATTGCCGGAAATAGACGTCGAGTACGGCCGCGACATTGTCCGAGATCACCGCATTGGTCTTGAGGAGATAGCCGATGGCGCGGTTGCGGTCGCCGGTCTGGCTTTCGGAAGCGTAGACGGCCTCCTCGACGGCGAGGTCGCGGCCGGCAAAACGACTGAGCGCGAGGCGAATTTGCTCGAAGGCGTCCGGACCCTTGCTGTCGTGGATCAGCCCGGTGCAGGCGATCGCGCCGGCATTGACCATCGGGTTGAATGGATGATTCTCCGAGTTGAGCCGGATCGAGTTGAAAGGATCGCCGGAGGGCTCGACGCCGATTGCGCTCTCCACCCTGTTTGCGCCGAGCAGGTCCAGCGCCAGCGCGAACACGAACGGCTTTGACATCGACTGGATGGTGAAGGGCGCCCTGGAGTCGCCGACCTCGTAGACATGACCGTCCAGGGTCGCGAGGCTGATTCCGAAACAGGCAGGATCGGCCTTGCCGAGCTCGGGAATGTAGTCGGCGACCGCGCCCGAGGTCTCTGCCGAGAATTCGTTGAGGCAATTGTCCAGAAACCGCAGCAAAGGCGGCTTCGAGCGGGTCCAGGCGGTAGCGAGAGGCGAAAGCGGTTTCATTGCCTCTCTTTGTGCAACGCAATCAGGGCACGCGCAACCCGTCCGGCACCACGGTCTGCCGCCGGACCAGCAGCAGGGCGAGCAAAATCGTGGGGATCAGGATGGCGAGGCCGAGCAGCGTCACCTGCATCTGCGACAGCGGCATGATGCCGCCGCCGGGGGTGGCCACCACGAAACCGCCGATCACCAGCAGCACGCGGATGGGCCACTCCAGCGCACCGGCGCCGCGGAGATCGCCGACGAAGGGCTGGTAGCCCTGGATGCCGCCGCAGATGAACAGCGTGCCGAACGCCGCGAGCGCCATCAAGCCGAGACCGGCCAGATAGGGGCTCGGCCCCTGCAGCACCAGCGCGGGATTGAGCACGAAGAAGAACGGGATGAAATAGATGATGCTGCCGACCCACATCGATTCCCAGCCCGTCTTCATCGCCGGCGAGCCGGCAATACCTGCCGCTGCGAATGATGCAATCGCGACCGGCGGGGTGATCGACGACAGCATGCCCCAGTAGAAAATGAACATGTGCACGGCCATCTTGTTCAGCCCGAGCTTCTCCAGCGCGGGTGCGACCAGGATGGCGAGGAAGATGTAGCAGGCCGTCGTGGTCAGGCCGAGCCCGAGAATCAGGCTGGTCAGGGCGCACATGCCGAGCAGCAGGAACGGATTGTCGCCGGCGATATGCAGCAGGTCGTTGGCGAGGCTCGACACCACGCCGGTCATCGAGAAGGCGCCGATCAGCAGGCCGCACCCGGCGAGGATGCCGACAAGCTCGACGAAGGTGCGGCCGTTGACCTCGAGGAATTTGCCGATGGTCGCGACAGTCCAGCGCGTGTCCTTCGAGAACAGCTGGTTGAGCACAAGAAGCAATGCGGTGGCGTAGAATGGCGCATGGCTCTCGCGCTTGAAGTAGAGCAGCATCACGATCAGAAGGGCGATGACGAAGACGTAGTACCAGCCATCCTTGATCGTATCCATGACCCGCGGCAGCTCCGCGCGCGGAATGCCCTTCAGCCCGTGTCGTGCGGCGTAGGAATCGACCTGCATGAACAGGCCGATATAATAGAGCGCGGCGGGAATGACGGCCGCGATCGCGACATCGGCGTAGCTGACATTGAGGAACTGCGCGATTACGAAGGCGGTCGCGCCCATCACCGGCGGCGCCAGCACCGCGCCGGTCGAGGCACAAGCCTCGATCGCGCCCGCATAGGAGGCGCGAAAGCCGCTCTTCTTCATCACCGGAATGGTCATGGTGCCGGCGGTCAGCACGTTGGAGATGATCGAGCCTGACATCATGCCGAGCAGGCCGCTGGCGAAGATGCACACCTTGGCCGCGCCGCCGCGGAACGTGCCACACAGCGCGAAGGCGAGATTGATGAAGAACTTTCCGGCGCCGGTCATCATCAACGCGGTGCCGAACACCAGGAAGCCGATCACGGTGTCGGCAAACGCCTGGATGGGAATGCCGAGCAGGCTCTCGCCCGACAGCACGTGATAGGCGGTCGCCTGCTCCAGCGTCGACTGCGTGCCGCGGAACGGCCCGAGCCAGCTGGATTCCGCGAACAGCGGATAGACGGTGAAGGGAAGCACGCTCAGTAGCAGGCTCCAGCCGCCGGTGCGGCGCAGCGCCTCCATCAACATCACCCACATCACGAGACCGGCTGCGATCACGCTGTTCGGCGCGCCGCCGAATTCCCAGCCGGCCTCGGCGGCCTTGCGGACGTTCGACATCAACAGCAGCGCGGCGGCAAAGGTCACGACGAAGCAGAGAAGGTCATACCAGGGAATGCGATCGAGCGGCGCGCGCGGGGTCCCCGGGAAGATCAGGAACGTGAACGGCAGCATCAGGGCGATCAGGAGGTAGAAGTATTCCGTGTTGAGCTGGGTGTAGCCGACGAAGAAGCGCAGCGAGAATTGCTGGTTGATGCAGAGCAGGATGGTCGCGGCGGTCGCGAGGACGAGTAGCCAGCGCCAGGCGCCACGCAAGCTTCGCACGCGCGTAACTTCCGCTTCCTGCATGTTGGCGGCGGCGCCATGCGGATCGTCGAACACGATCCGCTTGGCCTCGTCCTGGGAGGGGGTGGAGACTGAAGCAGACGACATGATCGACCCCGGGCGTGGACAATTAACGCTGTGAACTAATCCTCGAACCCGTTCGGCATGTCGGCCTTCGCAAGCGCCGCGGCACGCGCCTTCATCCAGGCGTCGAGGAACGCCTTATCATCCGCAGGCGGATTGGATTTTCCGTAGTCGGTCCACGCGGCGCCAAGCACCTCTTGCCGCTTGATCAGTCCGTTGTTGTGCGCCTCCTGTGCGTCGTTCCATTGCCCGGCCTCCTTCAAAGCCTTCACCGCGCCGGGATGCACCGGCACCACCCAGTTCTTGGTCTGGCGATCGGCCGCAAGCCCGCCGGCGCCGGGCGCGGAGTCCTTGTAGGAATCGTAGTTCACGATCATCGCCTTGGTGATCGCATAGACCTGCTCGGGGGCTTGCGAGGCGTAGGCGACGAAGATCGGATAGGGATAGTTGCCGAGCTCGATCGGCTTGTCCGGCGAGATACCGGCGCCGCAGGTCGCGGTCTGCGGGAAGAAGAACGAGCCGACCTTCTGCATCCGTGCCCAACCTTCCTTGTCCTTGGCGGGCAGCGGCGGCCAGACCAGCCCGCGCGGCGAAGTCTCGGCTTCCTTGGCGGGACCGGTGATGGTGGTGCCGAAGGCCGCATCGGTGTCGTTGTTGATCAAGCCCTTCCACATCGCGCCGTAGCTTGCGAACTCGACGATCTTGACGTCCTTCTGCGTCAGGCCGGCGAAGGCGAGCACCGCGAGCGAGTTCTGGTTCAGTGCCGGCGAGCCGACGACGAAGCCGACGCGCTTTCCCTTGAGGTCCTTCAGCTCCTTCACCCCCGTATCCGCGGCCACGCCGAGCGAACCGCAATTGCAATCAACGCTCGAGAGCAGGATCTGGAGCGGCTGCGGGCCCCATTCCCTGGAGCCAAACTCGAACACGCCCTCCTGCGCGAAATATGTCCCCGATCCCATCGCCGCGGAGACCGCGCGCTTGGCGCGCAGCGGCGCCAGACGCGCGACATCGTTGCCTGCGGGGAGCACGCGCACGTCGGTCGAGTATTTGTCCTTCATCATCTTGCCGACGCCGACCGCGATGTTGAAGCCGGCGGTACCGGTGTCATAGGCGGTGAACGTCAATGTTGCCGGCAGCTTGATGTCGTCGGCGAATGCATAGCGTGTAGACACAAAAGAAAGGCCTGCCACCACGGCAGGCGCGAGCATGATCAGCCCACGACGCATGTTTCCCTCCAATGATCCTCGCGTTTGCCGCGACGATTTCTTTCTTTGTTTGAAACAGGTTTTGTTTGAGAGATCATGTCATCGCGGTCAGGCGATGGCAACGCCGTACCGCGAACGCAGCAATGAGGCTGACAGAATGTCGCGGAAAACGACGGAGAATGCAGTCAGCTTGCGACGATTGCGATCGCCTGTCCTTCGGTAACGACGTCGTCGAGCTTCACCAGAAGCGATGTGATCTCGCCGCTCACAGGCGAAAGCACCGGTATCTCCATCTTCATCGCTTCGACCACCACAATCTCATCGCCATCTGCAACGGTTCCTCCAACTTGCACGGGAGTTGCGCAGACGCGTCCGGCGATCTCCGTGACGATCTTAATTTCTGGCATGCCATCGCCTTTTTGTTGTGGTCGCAAAATGCCTGAGGTAGTTTCTTCTGCAAGCGGAATTTAATTCCGCACAGCGGAACAAGCGGTAGGGATCATGGGACGACGTTCGGAGCGGTTGAGTAGACAAGGTGCGCTCGCTGGCGAAGCCGGTGAGGGTGATGTCATCCAGGTGGTGTCGCGCGCGTTCGACGTGTTGCGGTGCTTCGAAGGCCACGAGGCCAGGCTTGGCAATCTCGAAATTTCAAATCGCTGCGGCCTGCCGCGCTCCACGGTGTCGCGGTTGACGCACACGCTGACGCGGATGGGGCAACTGGTTTATCTGCCGCGCGATCAGAAATATCGCATCGGGCCGAGCGCGGTGGCGATGAGCGCCTCGATGATGAAGGGCGCGCAGCTGCGCAGCATGATCCGCCAGCGGCTCCAGGAAGTCGCCGAGCAACTGCCGGGCACCGTCGGCTTCGTGGTCCCCGATCGCTTCCATCTGGTCTATCTCCAGTTCGCGCGTTCGGCCTCGGCACTCGGGCTGCACGAGGGCACCGGCAGCCGCATCTCGATGGCCTCGACCGCTGCAGGCGCAGCCTACACCGCGGCATTGGCGCCCGAGGTCGGCGATGCCTTCATCGCGGACATGGAGCGGGAAGCTCCCGAGGCTGCGAAAATCCTGCGGCCCCGCATCGAGGCCAACCGGCAGTCGCTGCATGAGCGCGGCTATGTCGTGGCCTGCGGCCTGTGGAGCCCGCATATCAACGGGCTCGCGGTGCCGATCTGGTCGCCGCAATACCAGACCTTCGTCGTCATCACGATCGGTCTTCTGTCGGCGATGTACGACGAAGAGCGCCTGCATGCCGAAGTCGCGCCGCTGATGCTCGCGCTCGGCCGTTCGCTCGGCAGCCTGATGGAGGGCGCGGAAGGCGACGTCTTCAACGCCCGCATCCCGCGTAAACCGGTCGCCATGGCCGTGCACAACAATAACAAGCCGATCAATTCGGAGGGAGTGAATGAACTGGAAGCCGGAACTCGACGAGCTCGCCCGGCGCGAAGCCTTCGCGCGGGAGATGGGCGGCGTTGACAAGGTCAAGCGTCAGCATGACCAGGGCCGACTGACTGTTCGGGAGCGTATCGACAGACTGACCGACAAGGGCAGCTTTCACGAGATCGGCGCCGTCTCCGGCGTCGGTGAATACGATTCCAACGGCGAGTTGCAGAAATTGACGCCGGCGAACTGCGTGTTCGGCCGCGCGCGCATCGAAGGCCGCACCGTCGTCGTGGTCGGCGACGATTTCACCGTGCGCGGCGGCTCGGCGGACGCGTCCATCTCCGCAAAACCGCTGATGGCGGAGGAGATGGCGCATGATCTCCGCCTGCCCATCGTCCGCATCATCGAAGGCTCCGGCGGCGGCGGCTCGGTCAAGACTATCGAGACCAAGGGCGCGGCGAACTTGCCGGGCGGCATCGGCGGCACACGCTGGTATCGCTTCACCACCGACAATTTGTCGCGCGTGCCCGTGGTCGCGCTCGGCCTCGGCTCGGTCGCAGGGCTCGGTGCCGCGCGTCTTGCCGCCAGCCACTATTCCATCATGACCCGGAAGTCCGCGATGTTCGTCGCAGGTCCGCCGGTGGTGAAGGCGCTGGGGCAGGACCTCTCGAAGGAAGAGCTCGGAGGCGCCGACATCCAGACCCGCGCCGGCGCGGTCGATCATGCCGTCGACACGGAGGAGGACGCCTTCGCCTGTGCGCGGCGATTCCTGTCCTATCTGCCGTCGTCGGTTTACGAGCTGCCGCCGACCTTGCCCTGCACCGACAATCCGGAGCGTACCGAAGAGACGCTGATGAGCGCGGTGCCACGCAACCGCAAGCAGGTCTACAAGATACGGCCGATCGTCGAACAGGTCGTGGACAAGGGCTCGTTCTTCGAGGTCGCCAAGAATTTCGGCAAGCCGATCATTGTCGGCCTCGCGCGGCTCGAGGGCAGGGCGGTGATGGTGCTCGCCAGCGACAGCTTTCACTATGGCGGCTCCTGGACGGCGGATGCCTGCCAGAAGGTCGTGCGCTGGGTCGACTTCGCCGAGACCTTCCATCTGCCGATCGTCTATCTCATGGACTGCCCCGGCTTCATGATCGGGCTCGATGCGGAGAAGGCGGGCACCATCCGCCATGGCGTTCGCGCTATGGCCGCGGTCAACCAGGCCACGGTGCCCTGGTGCACGGTGATCCTGCGCAACGCCTTCGGCGTCGCCGGCGTGGTGCATCAGCCCGCCGACCGCTTCTCGATCCGCTACGCCTGGCCGTCGGCCTATTGGGGCTCGCTCCCGCTCGAAGGCGGCATCGAAGCCGCCTACCGCGCGGACATCGACGCGGCCGAGGACAAGGCGGAGAAACTGAAAGAGATCGAGGACCGCCTCAACAAGCTGCGCTCGCCGTTCCGCTCCGCCGAAAAATTCTGGGTGGAGGAGATCATCGATCCCAGGAAGACGCGGTCGCTGCTGTGCGAGTTCGCGCGGCTGTCGGAGCCATTGCGAAAGCCAGGGCCGCCGGGGAATTTTTCGATCAGGCCGTAGCTTCAGCCGTCACTGCGAGCAGCTGTTGCCGATCTCAGCCTAATTGCAGTTCGGCAAAATTGATCTATCGCAACACGTCGCGTCCGATTGTCTGCAAGCGTCTCGTTTGAAACGAGGGAGAGACGTCATGACAAATGCGGGTAACGCGCTGCTTTGGACGGCCATATTTTTCTGCCTGTCGTTCGCTTCGATTTTTGTAGTCTGGTTTGCCGAGCGGTTGCGCGCGGGCTTCGTGAGGAAGCCGTAAAGCCTCCTCGGTTCGCTCCCTCGTCACCTGCTGACCGGACGGCGGATGCCAGCCGCCGGGCGGTGCCCTTGGCGTCGACGGCCTTGTGCTCGCGCTTTGCGCGGCAGCGATGACGTGACCTCAAAACAATAACGCGCTACGCTTCCCGGGCAAGAACAAGAGGAAGCGCCAATCGTGTATGACTTCATTATCGTGGGCGGCGGCTCGGCGGGGTCCGTGCTGGCCCACCGGCTCTCCGCGAGGAGCGCCAACAAGGTCCTGCTCTGCGAGGCCGGACAGGACACACCGCCCGGAGACGAGCCGGCCGAGATCAAGGACAGCTATCCGGGTACGGCCTATTTCGATCCGCGCTTCCACTGGACCGAGCTCAAGGTCACGACCCAGATCGTCAGCCACAACAATCCGGATGAAGGGCGCGCACCCCTGCGCAAATACGAGCAGGCTCGCGTGCTCGGCGGCGGCTCCTCGATCAACGGCCAGATGGCCAACCGCGGCGCGCCGACCGATTACGACGAATGGGAAGCGCGCGGCGCTGCGGGGTGGAGCTGGAATGATGTGCTGCCCTTCTTCAAGAAGGTCGAGCGCGACCTCGATTTCGACGGTCCCTACCACGGCAAGGACGGCCGCATCCCGGTCCGCCGAATCCCCAGGGAGCACTGGACGCGGCATTCGCAGGCGTTCGCGCAGGCCTTCCAGCAGGCCGGACATCAGTTCCTGCCGGACCAGAATGGCGAGTTCGTCGACGGGTTTTTCCCGGTGACGCACTCGAACCAGGCCGAGCAACGCGTCTCGGCTGCCATGGGCTATCTCGATCGCGACACGCGCAAGCGCGCCAACCTCACGATCTCCACCAACACGCAAGTCAGGGAATTGCTGTTCGAAGGCACGCGGTGCGTCGGGGTGAAGGCGGTGGTCGACGGGCGGGAGCAGGAATTCCGCGCCCGCGAGATCATTCTCTCCAGCGGCGCCATCCATTCGCCGGCGCATCTGTTGCGCGCCGGCATCGGCCCGGTCGGTCACCTCAGGGATATGGGCATTCCCGTGTTGATGGGGCTGCAGGGCGTCGGCCAACGCCTGATGGATCATCCCTCGATCTCGCTGTCGTCCTTTGTCCGCCGCGGCGCGCGGATGAACGAGCACACCAGGCGCCACATGCAGCTTGGCCTGCGTTACTCGTCCGGGCTCGAAGGCGTACCGAAAGGCGACATGTTCGTCGTGCTGCTCAGCAAATCGGCCTGGCACGCCGTCGGTGAGCAAATCGGATCGCTCCTGACATTCGTCAACAAGACCTATTCGGAGACCGGACAGGTCAAGCTTGCCTCGCGCGACCCGGCAGTCGAGCCGATCGTCGAATTCAACCTGTTGTCCGACCGGCGCGACCTTGATCGCCTGATGAGCGGTTTCCGCAAGATGGCGGCCGTGCAGATGAGCGACGTGGTCAGGGCCGTGACGGACAAGCCGTTCCCGGCCTCCTATACCGACCGTGTGCGCAAGATCGGCGTGGTCAACACCAAGAATCGGATTCTGACCAAGATCGCCGCGGCCCTGATGGACGGGCCGGCGGCGCTGCGCCACTACATGATCGACAATTTCGTGGTCGAGGGCTTCACCTTCGACGACGTCATCAACGATGACGAGGCGCTGGAAGCCTTCGTGCGCAAGGCCACGATCGGCGTGTGGCACGCCTCCTGCTCGTGCCGCATGGGCCGGACCGATGATCCGATGGCGGTCGTCGATCCAGAGGGGCGCGTCAAGGGCGTGCAGGGCCTGCGCGTCGTCGATGCCTCGATCTTCCCGGTGGTGCCGTGCGCCAACACCAATTTTCCGGTCCTGATGTCGGCGGAGAAGATCGCGGCCGCGATGATGCAGTGAGCCGGCGCGGCTTTTCGGGCTGGCGAACCGCCTTGTCGACGCTGACCGTCCAGGACCGCTAGTGATACCGCAAAAGCTGAAATGGTGGGCGAGAACGGTTCCGCGGCCGACGGTCTGGCGGACATGCGTGCTTAGGCGGAACTTGGAACCCGGCTTCGGCGTTCTTTGCCAGATTTCGCCTTACGACTGAGACGGGCCGCTGACCGCGCGTCCCATCTCGGGGCCGGAGCGCACTGTCGGCGATGGAGCTTCACGGGGGTTCAATGATCAATTCATCAAGCCGGGCGCAAACCAGCGATCCCGGAGAGTTGCCTAGGATTTCGACCGGCAGTGACGGTCTCGACGATATCCTCTACGGCGGGCTCGATCCCAATCGCATGTACCTCTACGAGGGCCGGCCCGGCTCGGGCAAGACCACGATGGCGCTGCAATTCCTTCTCGAGGGCGCCCGTTGCGGTGAACGCGTGCTCTATATCTCCTTGTCGGAGACCAAGCGTGAGCTGACGCTGGTTGCACAGCGGCACGGCTGGTCGCTGGAAGGGGTCGACATCTTCGAACTGGTGCCGCCCGAGACGACGCTCGATCCGGAGCGCGAGCTCACCGTCTTTCACCCCGCCGAAATGGAGCTGAGCGAAACCACGGGCCTGATATTCAAGGAGGTCGAACGGATCAATCCCGCGCGCGTGGTGCTGGACAGCCTGTCCGAGCTCCGCCTCCTTGCGCAGAACCCGCTGCGGTACCGGCGCCAGGTTCTGGCCCTGAAGCACTTTTTCACCAACCGCAACTGCACGGTCATCCTCCTCGACGATCTCTCGTCCTCCCAGGACGACCTGCAACTCCATTCGATCGCGCATGGCGTCGTGATGCTCGAACAGCTCGCCATTGATTATGGGGCAGAGCGCCGGCGGCTTCGCGTGATTAAGATGCGCGGCATTCGATTTCGCGGCGGTTTCCACGATTTCACGATCGAAGCGGGAGGGGTGCGGATATTCCCCCGTCTGGTGGCGGCGGAACATCACACCTCGTTTATCGGTGAATTGACGCCCAGCGGCAATGCACAACTCGACCAGCTCCTGGGAGGAGGGCTCGAGCGCGGCACCAGTGCGCTGCTCTTGGGCGCCGCCGGTGTCGGCAAGTCGTCTCTCGCGCTGACCTATGCGATCGCGGCGGCAGATCGCGGTGAGCATGCGGTGTTCTTTGCCTTCGATGAAGGTCGCGGTACAGTGGAGGCCCGGGCTCGAACGCTGGGCCTGCCGCTTGAAAGCCATCTGCAATCGGGACTCATCCGATTTAAACAGATCGATCCCGCCGAAATGTCCCCCGGCGAATTCGCCGCCAATGTGCGCAACAGCGTCGAAAAGGACAACGCCCGAATTGTTGTCATCGACAGTCTGAACGGCTACCTCAACGCAATGCCGGATGAGCGATTTCTCATCCTCCAGATGCACGAGCTCCTGAGCTATCTCGGGCAGAAAGGCGTGCTGACCGTCCTGATCCTCGCTCAGCACGGGCTGGTCGGTCCGATGGAAACGGCTCTCGATATCAGCTATTTGAGCGATGCCGTGCTCATGCTGCGCTATTTCGAGGTCGGCGGAACGGTGCGGCGCGCCCTCTCGGTCGTGAAGAAGCGCAGCGGCAATCATGAAAATTCCATCCGCGAGTTTCGTCTTGGCAGTGCCGGCATTACGGTCGGTCCTCCGCTGACCGGATTCAGCGGCATCTTTTCCGGGAATCCGCGTTACTCGGGCACGGAGATACCGGAGGGGCTGTCGGAATGAGCGCCGACCGCGATCATTGCGTCCTCGTGTTTGCTCCGATTGGCCGCGATGGACCGGCATCGGTCGAGCTTCTCCGCAGTTCGAATCTCGTGGCAATCAATTGTCGAGGTCTGCCTGAACTGGTCAACGAGATGTCGGCTGGCGTGGGCGCGGTGCTTCTCGCCGAGGAGGGCTTGTTCGGAAAGGATACCCAGCCGCTGGCACATTGGATCGAGCGGCAGCCGCCCTGGTCCGACCTGCCCTTTGTCATTCTTACCAGCCACCGGGAGCAGCCGGCGGTGGTTGCCTGGCGCCGCAGCATCGTCGATACACTCCGCAACGTTTCGCTGCTCGAGCGCCCGGTTCAGCCGATCACGCTGACGAGCGCAATTCAATCCGCAATGCGGGCCCGCCGGCGGCAATATGAGATTCGGACCTTGCTGCAGGCGCGCGAGCGGACGGCCCAGGAGCTCGAGAAGCTCGTGGTCGAGCGCACCCGTGCCCTCGAGGAGGCCAACAAGCATCTGCGGGCCGAAATGGAAGAGCGCGCCCGCGTCGAGGAGACCCTTCGTCAGGCCCAGAAGATCGAGGCCATTGGGCAATTGACCGGCGGAGTAGCTCACGATTTCAATAATCTGCTGATGGTGATCTCCGGTGGATTGGACATGCTCGACCGACAGACCGATCCTGATCGGCGGCGTCGGCTGTTGGAAGGAATGGTTCAGGCGGCGCAGCGTGGTGCGGGCCTGACCAGGCAGCTTCTGGCTTTTTCACGGCGGCAGAAGCTCCGGCCCGAGGCCGTCGACATCCCCGCGCAGATCGGCGGCATGCGCGAATTGCTCGATCGGAGCCTGAGAGGCGACGTTCACGTCGAGTTCGATTTTCCGGAGGGGCTTTGGCCGGTTGAGGTCGATCCGGGAGAGCTCGAACTGGTCATTCTCAATCTGGCGGTCAACGCCCGCGATGCGATGCCGAACGGCGGTACGATCGTTGTCCGTGGCGAGAACCTGGCCGGCCTGAACGAGAACGAGATCGCGGGCGATTACGTTCGCCTATCCGTGGTCGACAGGGGTGTTGGAATGAGCCCCGAGATCCTGGCGCGGGTCTTCGAACCGTTCTTCACGACCAAGGATGTGGGGAAAGGCTCGGGCCTGGGGCTTGCTCAGGTCCACGGATTTGCGACGCAATCACGCGGGATGGTTCGAATAAAATCGATCGTCGACGAGGGCACCAGCATCGAGCTCTATTTGCCGCGATCCAGGAATATCCCTTCGGGTGAACGGCACCTCATCGACCTGAACAGGGCTCGGCCCAAGAAGGCCAATCAGGGCCGAATCCTCCTCGTCGAAGACGACGACGAGGTCGCCGCGCTCGTCAGCGAGATGCTTGCGCAACTCGGTTACCAGGTCACGCGCGCGGCCAGCGCTGCGGCGGCTCTCGGTGCCCTAGCGGACGGCCGCTCCGTCGATCTGGTGTTTTCCGATATCATGATGCCGGGCGGCATGAACGGTGTCGAACTCGCGCGCGAGATCAGAAGAAGGCGAAGCGACATTCCGGTCCTGCTGACGAGCGGATACGCCGAAGCCGCGGTTCACGACGCCGAGCAGGCTGGGATCCGGATCCTGTCGAAACCCTACCACATCGACGAGCTCGCCGCAGCGCTCGGCGCTGCAAAATCGGACTTTGCGATAGCCACAGGAGCGGGGTTGGCGACGACTCGGGGCTGACCAAGCGCGCAACAATCACTGCCCGGGTTTATGGCTCGAGGGGCACCCTGCGCAATTGCGCGCTCGGGCCGGTCGACGCCCGTCGCTGAGCGGCGCGTGCACATGCGATCGCATTTCGGTTGCGACGACACGCGTTCGTTCTCTGCGAATATCTATCTCCGCCGCTACGTCTGGGCTATGAGGACTGCAGAAATCGGCCCGCTAATGAAGCCACTTTTGGCCGTTCTTTTAGCCGATTTCAGCCAAACTGTTATTGGTTTCTCATGCCGGGGCAGGGATCTTCAATTTGGAGCCCTGCAATGTTCAAGGCGGTTCTTTCTGCGTGTCTCTTGGTTGCCCTCAGCTCCGTCGCTTCCGAAGCACGGACTTATCGCATTCATCAAGTACCTGAATGCAACGTCACGATGCCCTGCGACTTCTCATATGCGCAACCGCGCCGTGAGCGGACTTCCCGGTCCCCACTGAATCCCAGGTCCTCGCTACAAGCCTATCGCGCGACGCAATTGACAGTGACCGACGCGGGCGGCGCCCCGACGACGAGCATCTCCAGCGCCCGCATCGTCGGCAGTCGTCCGGCAGGGTGTCCTTCCTCCTTCTGCGGCTGCGGCGCGGCTCTGCGCGTGTTCGGCCGTATCGTGCCGGAATTGAATCTTGCGGCCAATTGGCTGCGCTTCCCGCGGACATCACCCGCACCGGGAATGGTCGCAGCGCGACGTGGACATGTATTCGTCCTCGAGCAGCATTTGGAAGGGGACACCTGGATGGCGTACGACGCCAACTCGGGCGGACACGCGACGCGAATGCATGCGCGTTCATTGCGTGGCTATACGATCGTCAACCCGCGCGGGGGGTCCCTCGCCTGAGCGGCCAGCCGACATAATTGCGACGCATGAACATCCGCAAGGCGTCTGTTGACGGTTACGGCAGGTTCGCCTTGCTGATTTTCGATCTGCGACGGCTGGTCGCGCTTTATTTCAGGTACGTCTTCCGCAATCGAGCGGCACCCCGAACCCGGACGACCCGCCTCGTGTCGGGCGGATCGGTGACGCCGCATTTTACGGCGTCACCGGCACCATCAGATACTAAGCCATCGCCGCTTGCGGCTTCGGCTTCGGTTGTCGCGACAGCGTCAGCACGATCAGCGAGGCGAACACGCAGAGCGCGCCGGCGATGAAGAAGGCGGGCAGGTAGCTCTGATAGACCGTCCGCGAGAGACCGGCGCCGAAGGCAGCGGTGCCCGCGCCGAGCTGGTGGCCTGCAAAGATCCAGCCGAACACCAGATTGGCGCGCTCAGGTCCGAATTTCTGCGCGGTCAGGCGCACCGTGGGCGGCACAGTTGCAATCCAGTCGAGCCCGTAGAACATCGCGAAGATCGAGAGCCCATAGAACGAGAAATCGCTGAAGGGGAGGAAGATCAGCGAGAGCCCGCGCAGGCCGTAATACCAGAACAGCAAATAGCGGTTGTCGTAGCGGTCCGAAAGCCATCCCGACATGATGGTGCCGAAGAAGTCGAAGATGCCCATTGCAGCCAGCAAGCCCGCGGCCTGCACCTGCGGGATGCCGAAATCGAGGCACATCGGAATCAGATGCACCTGCACGAGGCCGTTTGTGGATGCGCCGCAGACGAAGAACGTCGCAAACAGGACCCAGAACGCGCTGCTCTTCGAGGCCTCGCGCAGCGTGCCGAGTGCGACGCCGGTGATCGAGCCATGGCTGATGGGCGGCGCTGGCAGGGGTGTGGTGCCTTCGTCGCCGAACGGGCGCAGGCCCAAATCGCTCGGACGGTCGCGCATCGCGAGCAGGACCGCGAGGGCGGAAACACCAAGTGCGATGCAGACGAAGCCGAGCGCAAGCCGCCAGCCGAAGCGTTCGGTGAGGCTTGCCAGCAGCGGCAGGAACACGAGCTGACCGGTGGCGACGCTCGCGGTCATGATGCCGACGACGAGGCCGCGCCGCGCCGCGAACCAGCGCGTCGCGATGGTAGCGCCCAGCACCAGCGCGGTCATGCCGGTGCCGATCCCGATCACGACGCCCCACAGCGCGACGAGCTGCCAGACCTCCGTCATGCCGAGCGAGAGCACCAGCGCCGAGACCACGATGAGCTGCGCGGTCAGCGTGACATTTCGCAGGCCGTAGCGGTTGAGCAGGGCCGCCGCGAACGGCGCCATCAGCCCGAACAGGATGAAGCGAATCGACAACGCCGACGAGATCTCCGCCGTGCTCCAGCCGAATTCCTTCTGAAGCGGAACAATGAAAACGCCGGGCGCGCCGACCGTGCCGGCGCTGATCAGCGCGGTGAGGAAGGTCACGCCGACCATCACCCAGCCGTAGTGGATATTGCGGCGGCCGAGTGTTGCCGCGAGCCAGTTCGAGATCATTGGGCCTCAATCTTGATGGGCAGGCGAGAGCCTGCGCAAGTTTTCAGAATGGCACGGGACGCGTCTGTCGGAAATGACGGAGTTCCCTCATTTCCGGACGTTCTCGTCAGTGCGTCAGGCGCTCTACCGCGATCGCAGTAGCTTCGCCGCCGCCGATGCAGAGCGCGGCGACGCCACGCTTGAGGTTTCGCGCCTCGAGCGCATGCAGCAGCGTCACGATCAGCCGTGCGCCGGTGGCGCCGATGGGATGGCCGAGCGCGCAGGCGCCGCCGTTGATGTTGAGCTTGTCGCGGGGAATGCCGAGATCGCGCTGGGCCGCCATCGCCACCACGGCGAAGGCTTCGTTGATCTCGAACAGATCGACATCGCCGGCATTCCAGCCGACTTTGTCCAAGAGCTTGCGGATCGCCGGGATCGGGGCCGTAGTGAACCATTGCGGCTCCTGGCTGTGGGTGGTGTGGCCTTTGATCACGGCGAGAGCCGGCAGGCCGCTGCGATCGGCGAGCGAGCGCTTCGTCAGAACCAGCGCAGCGGCGCCGTCGGCGTTGGCGGAGGAGGCCGCCGGCGTGATGGTGCCGTTGGCGCGGAACGCCGGCTTCAGCCCGGGGATCTTTGCGGGATCGACCTTGAGCGGATGTTCGTCATTGGCGACGATGCGGGGGCCGGCCTTCTCACTCAGCGTGATCGGCGCGATCTCGGCCTTGAACGCACCGCCCTCGACCGCCTTGCGTGCGCGGCTGAGCGTTTCCATCGCAAAGGCGTCCTGGTCCTTGCGGGTGAACTGATAGGCTTCTGCGGTGGCCTCGCCGAAATCGCCCATGGAGCGGCCGGTCTCGTAGGCGTCTTCGAGGCCGTCCATCATCATATGGTCGATGATGCGATCATGGCCGGCGCGATAGCCGCCACGCGCCTTGGCGAGCAGATACGGCGCGTTGCTCATGCTTTCCATGCCGCCGGAGACGACGATCTCGGCCGAGCCGGCGCAAATGATGTCGTGCGCCAGCATGGTCGCTTTCATGCCGGAGCCGCAGACCTTGTTGACAGTAGTCGCGCCGGTGGCATCGGGTAGGCCGGCGGCCCGCGCCGCCTGGCGCGCGGGGGCCTGGCCCTGGCCGGCGGGAAGGACGCAGCCCATGAAAACCTCGTCGATTTTCTCCGGCGCAAGCTTGGCACGCTCCAGTGCCGCGCCGATCACGTGCGATCCGAGCTTGTGCGCGGCCAGCGGCGAAAGCTCGCCCATGAAGCGGCCGAGCGGTGTCCGGACGGCGGAGACGATGACGACGGGATCGGCGGCTTCGGCCATGGGTGAGACTCCGTGAGAGCCAACTATGTAAGATTACGGTCATCATATGATGCGGCGCAAAAAATGCAACTGCGCGGGGCATGAGAAATTGTCGTAGGTCGGATGAGATTTGCTCGTTCGATCGGACGAGGTGGAGAGCGCCTACCGCTTCCGATTCACAAACGCGCCCATCAGCCGCGTCGGCTCGTCCGTCAGGAACGACTCGCCGAAGACTTTGACGCTCAAATTTACCGACTCGGTCAGCGGCAGCTCCTCCCATTGCCGCAGCAATGCCTTCTGCGACCGCAGCGCCTCGGGGCCGCATTCGAGCAGGGCCTTCACGAGGTGCTCGACCTCGGCATCGAGCCCACCCTCCGGCGCGACCTTGTCGACCAACCCCCAGGCCAGCGCCGTCGGCGCGTCGATGTTCTCAGCGGTCATCACCAGCCAGCGCGCGCGGGCCCACCCGATCAGGCGCGGCAGCAGCGCGGCATGGATCACCGAGGGAATGCCGACCCGCACCTCCGGCATGCCGAAATGCGCATCACGGGCGGCGATCCGGAAATCGCAGGCCGCGGCGACTTCGAGCCCGCCGCCGAGGCACCAGCCGGGCATGCGCGCGATCATAGGGGCCGGGAAGGCGCGCACGGCCTCGCAGAGGTCGCGCAGGCGGCTGATGAAGGCCTCGGCGGACTTCTGGTCGAGCTTGGCCATCTCCTTGATGTCGGCGCCGCCGATCATGCTCTTCTCGCTCTGGCCGCGCAGCACCACGACCCGGATGCTGCGGTCGGACGAGAGCTGCTGCAGGCCTTCGCGCACCGCATCGGTGACGGGCGAGCTCAAAATGTTCAGCGAGCCGGCATTGCAGATCGCGACATGAACGACGCCGCGCGCATCGCGCGTCACCCCGCAGTGGTTGTTGAGCATTTCCATGAGAGGATCTCTGAGCTTCGTAGACGTGCGAATACGCCGGTCAGGTCACACTTCCGGGCCGAAACGCATTGCTTGTCAAGCCGGCGGGGAGGGAGTTGCCAGCGCTAAGTCCGCAGCATAGTATGATGAAAATCATACAAAAGAGGCCGCGATGACCGACATCGATCAACTCGACCTGTTTTCGCCTGCGGGCCGGCGCGAGCGGGTGGTTGAATGGCAGGTGCCTGCGCCGGTTGCGAAAGTGGCGATGGGCCTGTCAGGCATGGATGCGATGCTGGGCATCCGCGACGGAAGGCTGCCGCCGCCACCCTTTGCCAAGCTGATCGGCTTCATCATGGCCGTGGTCGAGCCGGGCCGGATCGTCATGGAACTCGAGCCGCGCGAGGATCTCGAAAACACCATAGGCCTCCTGCACGGGGCCACAGCCGCCGCGCTGCTCGACACCGCCATGGGGTGTGCGATCTCGACCCGGCTGGAGCCCGGGCAGGGCTCCGTCACCCTCGATCTGAAAATGACCTTCCTGCGTCCGCTCTCGGTCCGGTCCGGGTTGATCTCCGCCGAAGGCAAGGTGATCAAGCTGGGACGCCAGACCAGCTACGCCGAGGGATTTGTCCGCGACGGTAAGGGGGCGCTTGCGGTGCACGCAACGGCGACCTTTTCCATGATCGGCAACAATTTTACCGGGAATTAATGCGCCGTCCGGCCGATATCCGTGTTATTAGATGACCCCCGACATCCAATGAGATCCGCATGCGCTATTCCCGGGAACACAAGCAGGAAACCCACGACCGCATCGTGAAGAAGGCTTCCGTGCGGCTGCGCGAAAAGGGCGCCCACGGCATCGGTGTCGCCGACCTCATGAAGGAAGCGGGCCTGACCCATGGCGGCTTCTACGCCCATTTCGATTCCCGCGAGGCGCTGGTGATCGAGGCGTTTGGCTACGCTATGGATCGCTCGATGGAGCACTGGCGCAAGCAATCCGATCAGGTCACGCCGGAGAAGCAGCTCAGTCAGATCGTTGAGACCTATCTCTCCGCGGTGCATCGCGACAACCCCGGTCACGGCTGCTCGATCCCCGCGCTCGGCGCCGAGATCGCCCGAGAGAGCCCGAAGACGCGAAAGGCCTTTGCCGGCAAGCTCGACGAGATGATCGAGATGATCACGGACTTCATCCCGAATCTGCCGCGCAAGGCCGCGCGCAAGCAGGCGATCGCGACGCTGGCGACCATGGCCGGCACCATGTTGCTCGCGCGCATTGCCGGCTCGAGCGAGCTGTCGGATGAGGTGCTGAAGACGGGCAAGGACAGCGCGCTGGACGGCGCGCGGCGTGAGCCGAAGGCTGCGGCGGCGAAAAAGGCGAAGCAGAGCTAGGCTTCAGAGCCCCGCAAACAACGCCCGCTCGCGCTCCACAATCTCGGAAATATAATCCGCCACCGCGCGGATGCGTGCGAGGTCCTTGCTGTCAGCGTGCATCAGCATCCAGAAGGTGCGGGTGATCGAGACCTCTTCCGCCAGCACCGCAATCAGCTGCGGATAGTCGGCCGCCATGAAGTGTGGCAGCACGGCGATACCGAAGCCGGCGAGCGTGGCGTTGAGTTGCGCGATCAGATTGGCGCTGCGCAAGCGTGCGGAGATCTTCGGCGACACCTGCGGCAGATAGTCGAGCTCGGGCGTGAACAAGAGCTCCTCGATATAGCCGACAAAGCGATGCTGCGGCAGCACCTCGCGCGAGGTGATTTTCGGGAAGCGTTCGAGATAGGCGGGCGCGGCATAAAGTCCGAGGCGGTAGTCGAGCAGTTTGCGGCCGACGATGCGGCCTTCCTTCGGCATGGTCAGGCTGATGGCGATATCGGCCTCGCGCTTGGAGAGGCTGAACAGCCGCGCGGTGGCCACCAGTTGCAGGTCGAGATCGGGATACCGGTCGGCGAACTGAGCGAGCCGGGGCGCCAGGAAGGCGGTGCCAAATCCGTCTGGCGCGCCGATCCGCACCGTGCCGGTCAGCCGCGCCACGGAGCCACCGACCTGCTCC
The DNA here is from genome assembly GCF_023073515.1 of Bradyrhizobium sp. 17. NCBI lineage: Bacteria > Pseudomonadati > Pseudomonadota > Alphaproteobacteria > Hyphomicrobiales > Nitrobacteraceae > Bradyrhizobium > Bradyrhizobium sp. 17. The sequence continues at coordinate 231,654 of NZ_JADPJQ010000130.1, forward strand.
TGGTTGGCGACGATGGTCGATTCCATCGCTTCCGCGCTGTCGGCGACGCGCTGGCCGGCCTCTGTCAGCAGGTAGCCGGTCTTGCGCCGGTCAAACAGCTTGGCCGAGAGGTGCTTCTCCAGCCGGTCGACGCGGCGGATCACGGTGGCATGGTCGACGCCGAGCTGTTTTGCCGCAGCCGAAACCGAGCCGCCCCGCACGATGGACAGCACGAAGCGGAAGTCGTCCCAGTCGATAGCGCCTTGATCCAGCATTTTCGCACATCTATGGTGCATTATCTCAGACTTGAATCCTATAAAATGCAGGTCGATAGGATTTGTCAAAGCGTTCAAGCTCGCCTCAAGGAGACCATTCCATGCGTTCAGTCGGACATTTCATTGGTGGCAAGGAGGTCAAGGGCACCTCGGGCCGCACCGCCGACGTTTTCGAGCCGATGACCGGTGACGTTCAGGCCAAGGTGGCGCTGGCGTCCAAGGCCGAGGTTCGCGCCGCCGTGGAAAACGCCCGCGCCGCGCAGCCGGAATGGGCCGCGACCAACCCGCAGCGCCGCGCTCGCGTCATGATGAAGTTCGTCGAGCTGGTGCAGCGCGACTACGACAAGCTGGCCGAACTGCTTGCCCGCGAGCATGGCAAGACCGTTCCTGACGCCAAGGGTGACATCCAGCGCGGCCTCGAGGTCGCGGAGTTCGCCTGCGGCATTCCGCATCTGATGAAGGGCGAGTACACCGAAGGCGCCGGCCCCGGCATCGACATCTATTCGATGCGCCAGGCGCTCGGCGTCGTCGCCGGCATCACGCCGTTCAATTTCCCGGCGATGATTCCGATGTGGAAGTTCGCTCCTGCGATTGCCTGCGGCAACGCCTTCATCCTGAAGCCGTCGGAGCGCGATCCCGGCGTGCCGATGATGCTTGCCGAACTGATGATCGAGGCGGGCCTGCCGCCCGGCATCCTCAATGTCGTCAACGGCGACAAGGAAGCGGTCGACGCCATCCTCGACGATCCCGACATCAAGGCCGTCGGCTTCGTCGGCTCCACCCCGATCGCGCAATACATCTACGAGCGCGCCGCCCAGACCGGCAAGCGCTGCCAATGTTTTGGCGGCGCCAAGAACCACGCCATCATCATGCCGGATGCCGACATGGACCAGGCAGTCGACGCACTGATCGGCGCCGGCTACGGTTCGGCCGGCGAACGCTGCATGGCCGTGTCAGTCGCGGTTCCGGTCGGCAAGGCCACTGCCGACCGCCTGATGGAAAAGCTGGTCCCGCGCGTCGAGAGTCTCAAGATCGGCACCTCGATCGATCCCTCCGCCGATTACGGTCCGCTGGTGACGCGCGAGGCGGTCGAGAAGGTCAAGGGCTATATCGACATCGGCATCAAGGAAGGCGCGACGCTCGCCGTCGACGGCCGCGGCTTCAAGATGCAGGGCTACGAGAACGGCTTCTATCTCGGCGGTTCGCTGTTCGACAACGTCACCAAGGACATGCGGATCTACAAGGAAGAGATTTTTGGCCCCGTGCTCTCGGTCGTGCGCGCGCACGATTACAAGGAAGCGCTGGCGCTGCCGTCGGAGCATGATTACGGCAACGGCGTTGCGATCTTCACCCGCGACGGCGACGCCGCGCGCGACTTCGCGGCCAAGGTCAACGTCGGCATGGTCGGGATCAACGTGCCGATCCCGGTGCCGATTGCGTATTACACCTTCGGCGGCTGGAAGAAGTCGGGCTTCGGCGATCTCAACCAGCACGGCCCGGATTCGGTCCGCTTCTACACCAAGACCAAGACGGTGACCTCGCGCTGGCCGTCCGGCGTCAAGGAAGGCGCGGAGTTCTCGATCCCGCTGATGAAGTAACCGTCGTTGGAGCGAAGCTAACAGATGCAGTTCGCTCTGAACGAGGATCAGATCGCGGTTCGCGACATGGCGTTGGCGTTTGCGGCGGAAAAGATCGCGCCGCACGCGCTGCGCTGGGACGAGGAGAAGCATTTTCCCGTCGAGGTGATGCGCGAGGCCGCCACGCTCGGCATGGGCGGCATCTACATCCGCGAGGATGTGGGTGGCTCCGCCATGACACGGTTCGACGCGGCGCTGATCTTCGAAGCGCTGGCGACGGGCTGTCCGACCACCTCGGCCTTCATCTCCATCCACAATATGGCGTCGTGGATGATCGATGCCTACGGCAGCGACACCCAGCGCCACAAATGGCTGCCCAAGCTCTGCACCATGGAGCTGATCGCGAGCTACTGCCTGACCGAGCCCGGCGCCGGCTCGGACGCGGCAGTGCTCCGCACCCGTGCCGTGCGCGACGGCGATCATTACGTTCTCAACGGCCAGAAGCAGTTCATCTCCGGCGCCGGCGGGACCGATCTCCTGGTCGCGATGGTGCGCACCGGCGGCGATGGCCCCGGCGGCATCTCGACGCTGGTCATCGACGGCAACACGCCGGGCGTCTCGTTCGGCGCCAACGAGCGCAAGATGGGCTGGAACGCGCAGCCGACCCGCGCCGTGATCTTCGAGAACGCCCGCGTGCCGGTCGCCAACCGGCTGAGCGAGGAGGGCGTCGGTTTCAAGATCGCGATGGCAGGCCTCGACGGCGGGCGTCTCAACATCACAGCGTGCTCACTAGGCGGCGCGCAGACCGCGCTCGACAAGGCGCGTTCCTACATGAAAGAGCGCAAGGCTTTTGGAAAACGCCTCGACGAATTCCAGGCATTGCAGTTCCGTCTCGCCGACATGGCGATCGAGCTCGAGGCCGCGCGTACGTTCCTGTGGCGCGCAGCGGCGGCGCTAGACCGCAAGGATCCCGACGCCACGATGCTCTGCGCGATGGCCAAACGCTTTGGCACCGATGCCGGCTTCGAGGTCGCCAACCAGGCGCTTCAGCTGCACGGCGGCTACGGCTATCTCAGCGAATACGGCATCGAGAAGATCGTGCGCGATTTGCGCGTGCACCAGATTCTCGAAGGCACCAACGAAATCATGCGGCTGATCGTGGCGCGCAAATTGATCGAGGGCGCCCGATGAGTGGAGCGGAGGAGGGCGATCTGGTCGCATGGGTCGAAGGCTCGGCCGGATTTATCAGGCTCAACCGCCCCAAGGCGATCAATGCCGTGACGCTGGAGATGTTTCGCGACATCGACAAGGCGCTCGACCGTTTTGAGGCCGATCCCGCCGTTGCCGTGATCGTGCTGGAAGGTGCCGGCGAGCGTGGCTTGTGTGCCGGCGGCGACATCCGTGCGCTCTGGGAAAGTTCGAAGGTCAATGGTGACCTCGGCAAGATCCTGTGGCGGGAAGAGTACATCCTCAACGCCCGGATCAAGAAATTCCCGAAACCTTATGTCGCCTTCATGGACGGCATTGTGATGGGCGGCGGCGTCGGACTCTCGGCGCATGCGAGCCATCGAATCGTGACTGACCGTACGAGGCTTGCGATGCCCGAGGTCGGGCTCGGTTTCTTTCCCGACGTCGGCGGCACTTGGCTGTTGTCACGCTCGCCGGGCGAGATCGGCACTTATTTCGGCCTGACCGGCCAGACCATGAACGGCCCCGATGCGATCCATGCCAGGTTTGCCGACGCGGTGGTATCGGCGGCCAAATGGCCCGAGTTGCGCGACGCGCTGACCAAAGTTCGCCAGGGCGTCACCGCGGCCGATGTCAGCAAGCTCATCAACGGTTTTGCGACCAGGGAGATCGCGGGGCCGGTCGCCGCAAAGGAGCCGGCGATCGACGCACTGTTCGGCTTCGACCGCATGCAAGACATTTTTGCCGCGCTCAAGCGCGACGGTTCCGAGTTCGCGCTGGCGACGTTGAAGACGCTCAACGAAAAATCGCCGCGCGGCATGGTGGTGACGCTCAAGCTGCTGCGGCTCGCGCGCACCGCGTCGAGCCTGGAAGAATGCCTGGTGCGCGAATATCGGGCTGCGCTGGAAGTCTTCCGCAGCGACGACTTTCGCGAAGGCGTGCGCGCCGCCGTGATCGACAAGGACCGCAATCCGACCTGGTCGCCGTCGCGAATCGAGGACGTCACGCCGGACATGCTTGCGCACTATCTCGCCGAGATCGGCGCCGACGAATTGAAGTTCAACTAACAACGTCTTTCAAGCGGAGGAAACCAAGATGGCCACGATCGCATTCATCGGTCTCGGCAACATGGGCGGCCCCATGGCCGCCAATCTGGTCAAGGCCGGCCACAAGGTCGTCGCTTTCGACCTCGCCGAGGCCTCCCGCAACCAGGCCAAGGCCGACGGTGCCGGCATCGCAGAGAGCGCTGCGGGCGCCGTGAAAGGTGCCGATGTGGTCGTCACCATGCTGCCGGCCGGCAAGCATGTGCTCGGCGTGTGGGGCGAGGTCGTTCCCGCGATGACCAAGGGCGCGTTGATCATCGACTCCTCCACCATAGACGTCGAGAGCGCGCGGCAGGCGCATGCGCTCGCGGCCAAGCACGGCGTGCTTTCGGTCGACGCGCCGGTGTCCGGCGGCACCGGCGGAGCCAAGGGTGCGACGCTCACCTTCATGTGCGGCGGCGAGGACAACGCGTTTGCAGCGGCAAAGCCCGTGCTGGAGAACATGGGCAAGAAGATCGTGCATTGCGGCGGTGCCGGCGCGGGCCAGGCGGCAAAAATCTGCAACAACATGATCCTCGGCATTTCCATGATCGCCGTGAGTGAGGCGTTCGCGCTGGCCGAGAAGCTCGGGCTCTCGCACCAGGCGCTGTTCGACGTCGCCTCGACCTCGTCGGGCCAGTGCTGGTCGCTGACGACCTATTGTCCGGTGCCCGGGCCGGTGCCGACCTCGCCCGCCAACAACGACTACAAGCCGGGCTTTGCCTCGGCACTGATGGTGAAGGATCTGACACTGGCGCAGGACGCCGCCAAGGCCGCCGGCGCGGCGACGCCGCTCGGCAAGCATGCGCAGGAAATCTATCAGGCCTTTGACGCAGCCGGCCAGGGCGGGGTGGATTTTTCCGGAATTATCGAGCACGTTAGGGGGCTGGCCGGGAAAGCCTAATGACGATATTTCAGGAAGCGCGCGCGTTTCTGCTTCACAACCGCACGGACTATGAGACAGCGGTCAAGGGCTTCCGCTGGCCGGATCCGATTCCCTTCAACTGGGCGCTCGACTGGTTCGATGCCGAGCTAGCGGCGAATGCGGACAGCAAGGATCGTCCTGCGCTCTGGATCGTCGATGCCGCGCAGGATCGGCAGACCAAGCTCTCGTTCGGGGCGTTGTCGCGCCGCTCCAACCAGGTCGCCAACTTCCTCCGCGCGCAAGGCTTGAAGCGCGGCGATCATCTCCTGCTGCTGCTCGGCAATGTCGTTCCGCTGTGGGAGACGATGCTGGCCGCGATCAAGCTCGGCGTCGTCGTGATTCCCGCGACGACGCTGCTCACCGCCGACGAGCTGCGCGACCGGCTCGATCGCGGCAAGGCAAAGGCGGTGGTGGCCGCGCAGGACCAGGTTGCGAAGTTCGCAAGTCTTGGCGCTGATAATATCGTCCGCATCGTCGTGGGCGAGGCCTCCGATGGCTGGCTTTCCTATGATGACGCCGCAAGGGCGTCGGAGAGCTTTGCAGCCGACGGCCCGACCAACGCTGACGACCCGATGCTGCTCTATTTCACCTCGGGCACCACGGCAAAGCCGAAGCTGGTGCGGCACAGCCAGCGCAGTTATCCCGTCGGCCATCTCTCGACCATGTATTGGATCGGGTTGAAGCCCGGCGACGTCCATCTCAACATCTCCTCGCCCGGTTGGGCCAAGCACGCCTGGAGCTGTTTCTTTGCGCCGTGGAATGCGGGCGCGACCGTCTTTGTGGTCAACCAGCCGCGCTTCGACGCCAAGGGGCTGCTTGCCACCATTGGCCGCTGCGGCGTCACCACGCTGTGCGCGCCGCCGACGGTGTGGCGGCTGTTCATCCAGGAGAATCTTGCGTCGTTCAAGGTGGCCTTGCGCGAGGTCTGCGGCGCCGGCGAGCCCCTCAATCCTGAAGTGATCGAGCAGGTGCAGGCCGCCTGGGGCCTCACCATCCGCGACGGGTACGGCCAGACCGAAACCACGGCGCTGGCCGGCAACTCGCCGGGGCAAAAGATCAAGGTCGGCTCGATGGGCCGGCCGCTGCCGGGCTATCGCGTGCAGGTCAGCGACGCCGATGGTCATCCGGCCAAAGAGGGCGAGGTGGCTCTAGTGCTCGGCGAAAACCGCCCCGCCGGCCTGATGCAGGGCTATCAGGGCGACGACGGTGGGCTGTCCGGCGCCGAAGGCGAGCTTTATCGCAGCGGTGACGTCGTGTTCGAGGATGACGATGGCTATCTCACTTTCGTCGGCCGCTCCGACGACGTATTCAAATCCTCCGACTATCGCATCAGCCCGTTCGAACTCGAGAGCGTGTTGCTCGAGCACGAGCTCGTCGCGGAAGCTGCCGTGGTGCCGAGCCCGGACCCGATCCGGCTCGCGATCCCCAAGGCCTATGTGCTGCTGACATCCGGTGCGGAGCGTTCGCCGGAGACGGCGCTCTCCATCTTCAGGCATCTGCACACGCGCCTTGCACCGTTCAAGCGCATCCGGCGCCTCGAGATCGTCACGGAGCTGCCGAAGACGATCTCGGGAAAGATCCGCCGCGTTCAGCTGAGACGGCTGGAGCGTGACGACGACCGCAATGATGCCCTGCGCGGCCGGGAATTCCGCGAAGAGGACTTTCCGGAGCTGCCGAAAACACGGAGTGAGACCTAAGTGAACGAAGTCTGGAAGAAGCCGCCGATTTCCTTGGACGCCTATCAGGCCATGGTTGGCAAGGAGATCGGCGTGTCGTCGTGGCACCTGGTCGATCAGCCCCGCATCGACACCTATGCCGACGTGATCGAGGATCACCAGTTCATTCACGTCGACCCGGAGCGTGCGAAGAACGAGACGGCGTTCGGCACCACCATCGCGCACGGCTTCCTGACGATGTCGCTGCTGTCGATTATGTCCTACGAGGTGATGCCCGTCATCGCGGGCACCACGATGGGGGTCAATTACGGTTTTGACAAGCTGCGTTTCATCTCGCCGGTGCGCTCGGGCAAGCGCGTTCGGGGCCGTTTCGTGCTGGCGGAAGCCAAGCTGCGCAAGCCGAATGAATTGCAGTCGCGCACCAACGTCACCGTGGAAATCGAAGGCGAGGACAAGCCCGCGCTGGTCGCGGACTGGCTCGGGTTGATCTATTTCGCCTGAGTGGGCCGTCGCTGCCGGGCTTGACCCGGCAGCCCATCGCTGCTCAAAAGTTGTCCAAATCGGTGCGCTCGAACCCTCTCCCTCGCGAGAGAGGGTGGCGAAATCGAGCGGAGCGAGATGAAGCCGGGTGAGGGGTATCTCTCCACACGCTCATCTGCCGAGACAGATCCCTCATCCGGCGCTTCGCGCCACCTTCTCCCACAAGGGGAGAAAGTCAATTCCATACAGCTCCACACAGCTCCACGCAACTCCGCTAACCGATTGTGATTGCTGATCTTATCTCTATTGCGCTACAATGGGCTCCATACTCCTGCACCCCCATTTTGGGGACATTTCGAGGGACACCATGGCCCGCCGCATCCGCTCTTCATTTCTGGAGAACCGTACTGCGCGCTTGAAACTCGCGACACGTAAGAAGCCATACACCGCGCTGATCGCGCCCGGCATCTTTCTCGCATATCGTCGCAACACTGGTCCCGGCACGTGGTCGGTGAAGTGCCATGGCTGGCTCAAGCGGTTCGGTCTCGCCGATGACCACGAAGACGCCAACGGCGAAAGCGTCATGTCATATTGGCAAGCGCTGGAGCACGCCAAGATGTTGGCGCGAGCCGGCGAAGGCAACACCGAGCAGCCGATCAGTGTCGCCGAGACCATCAATGCATATGAAGCCGATCTCGAAACTCGCGGCGGGCGCAAATACAACGCCACCCAGCTCCGCCTGCATCTGACCGACGCCTTGAAGAGCAAGGCGGTCGCACTGCTGACCGAGCGGGAGCTGCGCGACTGGCGCGCCGGCCTGGTCAAGGCCGGCCTGAAGCCCTCATCCGCCGATCGCATCGGGCGTTCGCTGAAAGCCGCGCTGGCGCTGGCTGCCAGGAACGACAAGCGCGTCACCAATGCCGCCGCATGGAAGAATGGGCTCAGGAAGCTGCCCGACAGCGAGATCGCTCGCAACGCGATCCTGCCCGATCAAACCGTCGCCGCGCTGGTTACCGGGTCGTATGATGAGGATCGTGGCTTCGGCTTGCTGATCGACGTTCTGGCCGAGACCGGCGCTCGTGAAAGTCAGGTGTTCAAGCTGACCCCGGCCGATTTGCAAGACCATCTGACCGCGCCGCGCTTGATGGTGCCAACCAGCAGGAAGGGCAAGAACCGCAAGATCGAATATCGGCCTTTGCCGATCTCTCCGCGATTGGCAAAGGCTCTTCGGACGCAGGCTGAAGGCCGGTCTCCGCATGCAGCGCTGTTCGACAAGATGTGGAACCTTGCCACGCTGTTCAGCCCGGTAGTCGAACGTCTCGAACTCGGAACCGAGGTGACGCCGTATGCGCTGAGGCATTCATCGATCGTTCGGCAGTTGCTCAAGGGCGTGCCCACCCGCGTGGTCGCCGCTCATCATGACACGTCGGTTGCGATGATCGAGAAAAACTATAGCCGGCACATCATCGGCGATCCGAGCGAGGCGCTGACGCGGGCGACGCTGCTCGACTTCGCGGCGCCGACAAGCTCGGCAGATGTCGTTCCACTCGAACGGTGGGCGTCGTGAAGTTCGCCGCCTGAGCAACACAGAAAAAATAGTTCTCGAATAGCCGGTGGACGATAAGCGATCCAAATCAAGCATTTGCCGAGCCAAATGCAACCAGCATAGGCGGGAACTATTTCCTCTAGTTTTAGTGGGCTAGACTCCGCTCTCGTCTTAAGCATTCTCAGACAGCCGCTCCAGCACCTGACGCCCAAATTCCCCTGTCAGAACCAAAAGGATTTCGGCGCATGTCAAAAATGAAGGCCCCGCCATCTGGCGTGGTTGCTGACCTCGCTGCGAGGCCGGGGGAGTTCGAACGCTGGTCCACCAAGGCGATCGCTGCCGTCAGAGAACGATTAGCCCGCGCCGACTATAACTTCGGGGCCAAGCCAGCCCGGAACTTCGGGGCCAAGCCAGCCCGGCAGACGCAACAAACGCGAATTCGGGACCTGCTGCCCATCGCGTTTCCGCCGGATGGTCGTCCGCCGAGCGACCTCAGTCTTAAGGCCATCAAAGCCGCTCTGAAGCCGGTATTTGAAAAGAACGGATTGAAAGAACCATCAACCGACAGCATTGCACGCGCGCTCGGCCGTCGGAGCAGTTGAAGACAACACGCAAATACGCATGCGTGTTTGCGTGCTGGCCTAGAACTGCACCCCGCTCCACAGTCCTCCTCATCGCTTATCAAACAGGGAGGACATCATGGCAGCGATTGCCATTGGCAACACGGAGCCGGTCTCGCGCGCAGCTTATTCAATCCCGGAATTTTGCAAGGCGCACCGCATCTGCGAAGCCTTTTACTACAAGCTCCGCAACGCCGGTCTCGGCCCGCGCGAGATGCGGGCCTTTCGCAGGGTGACCATCAGCATCGAAGCGGCGACCGATTGGCGCCGGGCGCGCGAGCATGCGCCCCAGGCGACCGAAAACTCGCCGGCCTAGCCATAGAAAAGCGGCCCGCCACAGGCCGCCTCCCCATCATCCTCTCACGGATTTTTGGAATGTACCTCACTGATACAACGGCGCCCGCGTGTGCGCAAGCCAGCAGCACGAACCCGAAGGCCATCGGCCCGATCGACTTCCTCAAGGCATTCTTCGCCTACGCGGTCGAGCCGATTTACATCTGCTCATTTTCGAATGAGCGGAACGACGAGACGCAACCCGGCGAGCGCCACGTCAGCACGCGTGCGCCGGCGCGTATCAAGTCGTTCATCGACAATTGGGACAAACCGGCTCGCGGCGGGTTCTTCTGTGTCGGCACGGTGAAGGCCGGCACCAAGCGCAACAAGACCAACGTTGTCGAGACAATCGGCCTGCACGCCGACATCGACTTCAAGAATGTCGATCTGCTCGGCGCCGACCCGCTCAGTGATGTGCTGCGCCACCTTGCGCGACTGCGCATCCTGCCGAGCATCACCGTGTCGTCGGGTAACGGCGTTCACGCCTACTGGTTGCTGACGGAGCCGGTGGATACGCAACAGCATATCGAGCGTATCGAGGCCGTGCTGCGCCAGCTCGCGGACATCGTTGCCGGCGATCTCACGGTGTGTGAGGTCTCGCGCGTGATGCGCCTCCCGGGATCCCACAACACCAAGGAAAGAGCCTGGAAGGAAGTTCAAGTCAAAGACTTCCATCCCGATCGCCGCTACGAATTCGATGACATTGAGGAGTGGCTGAGTGAGCAGTCGCCGGTCATGCTGCGCCGTAGCCGCGAGCACGCAAAGCCGGCTGACGAGTATATGGCTGCCCAGGAGCCCTCGCCGGCCCGCGAACTCGATTTTTTTGCTGAGTATGCCAAGCGCGTCGGTTTCAAGCCGCGTGTCGATGTCGAGCAGCGTCTGCGTGCCATGATGTACATGGCTGGTGGCGAGAATGCGATCCACACCACGCAGCTCTCGGTCACGGCATCGCTCCTGAATGCCGGCGTGCCGATCGAGGAGGTTGTCTAGCGTGTGCTGATCGCCACGCGGGCCGGGGCGGGCGAATACGGCGCGCGCTGGAACTGGCGTCGTGAGGAGCGCAAGGTTCGTAGCATGTGCACGACTTGGCTGAAGAAGCATCCACGGCGCAACCGCAAGCCGGAGGCGCGCTGATGAGCAGCACAACCGACAAAGGCAACGTCGTGGAGTTCCCGCGCGCTGTTGGCGTCCCCAAGGGCGAGCTTCACGCCTTCGTGGGAAATGCCGTACTCGACTATATGCACTCGCAGGGCGAGACCTTGATCAACGGAAAGGACGGCGCATGGCTCTATTCGCGCGGTGTTTGGGAGCTGCGTACCGACATCGACGCATGGCTCGGCATGCGCGTCGAAAAGGTGTGTGAAGGCTTAGATATCACCAACACGAACAAGTTGACCGGAGAGGTTCGCAATCGGATTTTGCGTAGCCCCGAGCTGTGGCGTGAGGGCAAGATGCCGTGGGACCAGCACGGCAAAATCCCGACGCGCTCCGGCCTGATCGATCCCAAGACCGGCGAACTGGAGCCGGCGCGCCCGGATCACTTCTGTACGTGGCGCGTCGAGGTCGACTACCAGCCCGGCGAGAAGTGTCCGTGGTGGGAGAGGATGATCGCCGATATGTTCGGCGACCGCGATGAGACCGAGCAGCGCGCGCTTGTTGGCGTCGTGCAGGAGTGCATGGGCGCCGCCCTGATCGACAAGAAGCCGCGCGCTCTCTCGAAGGCGTGCGTGTTTTGGGGCATCCAGAACCGGGCCAAGTCCGGCTTGCTCGATGTCGTGACGGGCTTATTCGGCGGCAATCCCATCAGCGCAGGCATCGGCACCATCGAGGGCACGCACGGCCTGATGCCGTTCCAACGCCGGGCGCCGTGGATTCTGCACGAGGCATTCGGCGGCCAGTGGCATTTCTCGTCAATGGTCAAAGCGATCATCACCCAGGAGCCGGTGACTATCAACGTGAAGAACGGTCCGGTGTTGAGCCGGATCGTGCGCGCGCCGATCTTCTGGGCGACCAACTTCCAGCCGCAGTTCAAGGAGTCGACCAGGGCGATCGTCGACCGCATGATCGTCATCGAGGTCACTCGGGCGTTCGTCGAGAGCCAACCCATCGGCGCCGCCGCCGAAGCCATCAAGCGTGGCTTCAGCAAGCCCGGCGAGTTCGTCATCGCGACCGAGCTGCCGGGCGTGTTGAACTGGGCCATGGCAGGCCTGCGGAGGGCGCTGGAGCGGGGTTCGATCGAGCTGACTTCCGGCATCAAGAAGACCGCTGACGCGATCCATCGCGACAGCAACCTCGTCGCCGGCTTCTTGGATGAGTGCATCGGCTATGACCGGAACGCCCGAATTCGGACGACCGACTTCTGTTTGGCCCACTCGGCCTGGTTCCTGGAGATGAAGGGCGAAGACCGTCGTCTCCCGAGCAATGACAGCATCGGCAAGGCCCTGAGAGCCATTGGCGATCCTCGTATCGGCATGGATGTCGAGGAGATGCGGGACAACACCAGCCGGTTCTACTGCGGCATCGCGCTGAACAAGGCCGGGCTCCAGTATCACCTCACGGCGTTCGAGAGCCGGCTGTTTGAGGGGAAGGTCGCCACCGCCACGGCGCCGGATCGCGAGGTCAACTCGCTGATCCCGCCGTCCTGGAACGTCAAGAAGAGCGTCATCGGGATGCGTGAACATCATCGCGACAGTGACGCGAAGGAAGAGATCGATGACGAGTGAATTCAAATCGGTGAAATGCAGCTCCACGTGTCACGACGACGTGTCACTTTACGCTGCCGTGTCACTCGACCGCGATGACACGTGACACGAGAGGACGATCGCAGAGGTCGAGTGTCACGAGGCGTGTCACGACCGAAGCGACTTAAGACGTTGGAGTTTTCGCGATCAGTGACACTAGTGACACTAGGAGGATCAATAGAAGGGAGAGCTGTGAAGAGGTCGGAAACAGGTGGGTTACAAGCAATCTGGAGGGAAAGAGAATTTCCGGTGTCACTCGCGTCACGTGTCACTGGCGTGGTCGGAGAAGCGGCTGCGGCCAGCGTCGAGGCGTCGGCCGTCGGCGGCACGCGGCAAAAGGTTCTTCCTGGATGCCGGCGCCATGCGGGTCGCGCGGCCGCGCCCGGGTTGGCTTGGTGAGATCGCCGATGAACTCGAACAGACGCCCAAGGAGCTGGACGCGAAACGCGAGCTGATCGAGGTGCAGCCCACGCTTGACGCCAAGCAACCGTATTCGCGGACTGCCTTTGAACGGCTGCGTGATCTGTACGGCCTCGCGCGGGGCGCAGCGGAACGAAAGCCGGTGACACCGGGGGGTATGTTCAAACATGGCCCAGCAAGGCCCCAGAACCGCACCGGCTGGGGCGCTTGCACTGGGACCAAATTCCTAAACGGGGGTTCCATCTGGCACGGCATTTTAGAGCACCCACAGGTTCAAAAGTGAGAACCAAGCCGAACACTCGTGCACCTACGGCAGCCGCCCAGCGCATGCGGGAACACCGCTCACGCCAGGCGATCGGTGCCGTGCGCATCGCGATCGATCTCGACGGGAACGACGTGGATTGGCTTCGCAGCCAGGGCGGGCTGCTGGAATGGGATGAGGGAGATCGGAATGAACTCTCAAAAGCTTTGAAGCGAGCACTGCAGAAACTGCACCGCAAGTTACAGCGTAACGAAGGTTGAGGTCGCGATCTGCTATTTGAAGGTCGACTTCGAAATAATGAGGAGACGACAATGGTCGTCAAGTTATCAGCGACGGACCTAGAAACTGGCCGCCGTTTGGCTGCCCGCAAGAGGGGTCGTTCGGTGGTTCGCATTTTGCCGGAAGCCGATGATTTGGTTGCCATCAATCGGATAACCAAGCAAATCCGCGAACTGCTCTGGCGCCGCGATAATCCTGGCACCATGCGCGCGTGTCGCACGCTGGTCCGCGAGCAAGCTCGGCTGTCGCTTGCGTATGAGCGACGCCATGGGAAGGCCCCCAACATCAAGCACGTGTAAATGACGAACGTCCCAACTCTCGAAGAGCGCCGTGCGATCGAAGCGCAGGTTTCGCCCCAGCGGCGAGCCGAGATCGAAGGCCTCGTCAAATCGCTGGCACCAGTGATCGGCGATTTCGTGCTGAAAGCAACCGCGCCGTTGAAAAACCGGATCAAGGAACTCGAGTCGCGCGCGACGCTGCGCTACTTGGGCATTTGGGATGCATCGCGGACATATCCGCCGGGGTCCTTCGTCACACATGCGGGCTCGATTTGGCATACCGACGCGCAAAACTCCGGCATTCGGCCGGGTGAAGGCGGAAATTTTTGGCGACTGGCTGTGAAGCGCGGAGGCTCGAAATGACGTTCGAAGAGGCACAGCAATTGTTTATCGATCGTCGGAACGAGGCATTGGTCAAGCATGGAAATTACCTGCTGCTCGACAAAGGCATGAGCGTTGATGATGCGGCATTTCGCAAATCGATGCTGCGCTATGCCGGTGATCTCGAAGAGTGGCGCATGTGGGCAACGCAGGAGGTCGCCATCCGCGCGTTCGGTGCGACGACGGCGCAATCGACGGAACGACACTAGATGCATCCCTCGCACGTCTTCAGGAACGGCAGCAAAAGCAACCGAATGGATGGCGACAGTGGCGGCGGCGTCATCGGTTGTTGCGGCGGCTCTGACTCAGTGGCTTGTCCGGATAGCCAAATGGGATCGGGCTTTTGCTTGCTGTTCGCGGAAAGCAACGGCGAAAACACGCAGCCCTGGCACGGAAAGTTGGTTGTTTTCGTCTACAAAGCCACGGCGTCGAAGACCCTCAACAACCACCGGATCATCGTATCGCGTTGAGCCGCCGCCGAACAACTTGATCAGCAGCCTTTGTTCAAACCTATCCAAGTCGTCCCAGTTCGCATCGGCCATAGTAGTCCGCCCTGTCTGTTGGGCTATCCACGCTGCGCGCGAGTCAATGCTTAGTAACGGGACGTGATTCGGGCGGCTTGGTGGCGGGGGCATCGTTTGTCCATTGGTCAACGACGCACCGACCGCATGGGGAGGCCCGTATAGAGATCAAAAAACCGAAAAAGTGGCATCGATGTAGGTGTCGCCTTGTCCCGCGTGCGGTCCTGGCGGTCGGCGTTAGCGATTGATGCAATCTGCGGTACTTTCTTAACCTGGATCAATGGGCTCGCGCTTAACTAACCAAAGCGACTGAAGTCGCAGGACCGGTTTCATTCCTGATAAGTTATTGTCTATGCCCGGCAGATACCATTGGGCGCCGGCGCTGAGAGTTCAAGCGACTCCCGCCTATCAGGCCGGAGTGGCTGTCGTCATTCAGGTCGCATGAGGGTGATCCGATGCCGGCAAATCTTGCGTCAGCGCTCATTACGAAACTCGCTGTATCGAACCACCTGGATGGCGAAGACATCCGCGCCATTCAGAGCCTGCGGATTCGTGAGCGGCATCTTGGCGCCCGTGAAATCATCGTGGCGGACGGCAGTCGTCCCGGCGAGTGCTGTCTGATCGTTGAGGGATTTGCCTCGCGGTCGAAAACCACGGCCGACGGAGAGCGACAGGTCCTGTCCTTGCATATTCCCGGCGACATACCTGACCTTCAAAGCCTTCACCTCGGGATCATGGACCATGATCTGGTCAGCCTCTCGCCTTGCACGCTTGGGTTCATTTCGCATGCCGAACTGACGGAGGTGACGGCACGACAGCCGAAGCTGGCCGCTGCCTTGTGGCGAGAGACCTTGATCGATGGTTCTATCTTCCGCGAATGGATCGTGAATGTGGGGCGGCGAGCCGCGCTGCAGAGAATGGCTCACCTGTTGATCGAAGTGCACGAGCGACTTGAAGCAATCGGACGCACTCGCGGCGGGGAGTTTAGCTTGCCCATCACTCAAATTGATCTTGGCGATTGTTTGGGACTTTCAGTGGTCCATACGAACCGTACCCTTCAAGCTCTGCGTGGTGAACGGTTGGTGGAAACGGACAAGTCCGGCTTCAACTTGCTCGACCAGGAACGCTTGAAAGAGCTGGCAGGATTCGATCGGACCTATCTACATCTGACGCCAAGCAGTTAAAAATCAAAGCCTGCGGATAAGTTCCGGGTAGATCGAGAAGCGCATATCTTTTGATACAACTTGGTGGTTGGTGGTCGGCTAGGCTCGCGCCCATGTGCCAACATTCACTTTGCACGGAAACCCCAAATTGCCCATCCTGCGATGTCGCAATGCGATGGTTCAGGTCCGAACTGGTTCGTTACCCGACAGGATCGGTAATGGTCCACGAGTTTATATGCGCGAGTTGCGGCCACGCGGAATACGCCGACCGCTACCTTCTCACCAGGCGTGGCGCCCTCGGCCGTCTTAGCAAGCCGCCCAAGATCAGTTGACGCTATGCCCCTGCGGCTTAGTTTCAGGCGCGGAACTTATGTGCACTTGGGAGCAGTAGTGCGGTCGGAGGCAAGGGTAAGTGGAAAATACTCTATTGCTGATCCTTGTGGTTGAGGACGAGCGATTGATTCAAGAGTTGGTTGAAGCCGCCCTTACGGAAGGTGGATTTGAAACGGAGATTGTTGGCTCCGGCGAGGAAGCGATCACGCTGCTTCAAGACGATGCGGCGAACTATCGCGCGCTGCTTACCGACATTCACTTGAAAGGCACGCTCACCGGCTGGGAAGTTGCCAAGCGAGCCAGAGAGATCAATCCAGAGATGCCCGTGGTCTACATGACTGGGGCTGCAGCTGATCAGTGGCCGTCTCACGGCGTACCGAACAGCGTTCTCTTGAACAAGCCGTTCGCGCCCGCGCAGGTGGTTACGGCAGTGTCTCAACTGCTCAACCAAATCCCGCCTTCGCACTCATAGCGGACCTGGAAAGCCCCCGCGCCCCTGAAGGGAGTGGACCGTTAGGTCCGGTGGCCCATCGCTATCGTTGGGGCGGTGCCGCTACATGTCGGCTCAGAGCGGTAGACCGGAAGTTTGCAGTTGAGCACTAGACCGACGCTTTTGACCCACAGCAGTCGCTTGCGGTGCTCATTCACTTGGGATTTCAGCTCTTCGCCCATGCGGACACCCGCGCCCTTGTTCGGTCGGCTGCAATCGCAGCGTCTAAACCTTCGTATGTAGTTCTTTAGTCGGATTTGACGTGCACTGAGAAATCCAAATCGGTAAGCATGCGCTCGGGACATGTGGGCGGGTGTGGATGATCAGGGCAGCACGGCAAAGCTCTGAAGAGTGCCGCAAACTCGCGGCTGAATATCGAGCACTCGCCAACATTGAAGGTACGACAAAGCGGGTCGCCAACCTGCTTTTAAACGTGTCCCGAACCTACGCTGGCCTTGCCACTACCCTCGATTTGCTTGAACAGGTCCAGAACGAGGAGGCACAACGGCTCTCGCACCAGCGTAGGTCAGAGCCACCGGAACCATAGGTGTGCTTTGTTCCGCATCAGCCGGTAAGCCGCGTGGCCGCTCCGTCTATTCCAGCACATCCGCCCTCGGCCTAGGATGCACCCGCGCATCGACCAAGACCTCAGTGATAGCATCTCGGAGGCTGTCGCGATCGAGGATGCGGAGCAGCCGGTCGACGGTGGTCCCGGCATCGCAGTCGCGCGTGAGATAGTCGGCCAGCGCGATCATGGCGTCGTCATAGCTCTGCTCGATCTTCTCGGCGGGGGTCAGGCACGCCATGCTCAAGCAACTCCACGTAGTGGAAGCGCCAGTTGGACCGCAAAGGGCCGGCTAGCATTCGCTTCGATGAAGGCCCTCTGTGAGGGCCATCCTTGATGCGACCTCAGCTTGTCGCAAATAGTATTCCGCTGACGGCACGCCGCTATCTCCCAGGCCCGAATGCGGAATGACTCGCGAGAGCGGTATCCGTTCCGTATTTTGTGCAAAAAGGCACACAGCGGGTTGGTTCCGCGCAGCAGAAGCCGAACTGGGCACGGCCACTTTTTGCAGCAAACCGTGAGGCAACGAATATCCGCTCGCCTCGTTGGAGGTGATCCAGATAGGAGATCACTATGCGCAAACTCGCCGCAGCCGCCTTGGCCTCGATCTTGTTGGCTCCGCCATTCGCCTATGCTGATCAGCCTGGGCCAGATTGGATGCCGATGGACCAGGTCATGGCGAAAGTTAAGCAATCTGGCTATTCGCAGGTCACGAAGCTGGAAGCCGATGATGGCCGATGGGAGGGTGAAGGCATCAAGGACGGCAAGAAGATGGATTTCCATGCCGATCCAAGGACTGGTCAGATCACCTCAGAGAAACAGGACGATTGACGCCGTGACAGGCCGCCAACTCACGGGGCCTTACTCTCTTCGTGCGGGCAGCACGCCAGCGGCTACGGTGGGCTCGCTTCCGGGCCTGACGGCGCCGCGCTTGCCCGCATGCCTTGCAGACGAAGCGCGGCTCAAGATCGCAGAGCCTGACTTCGTCTGGCCACTGGCCAGACCGTTCGCAGCGTAAGTCCGCTTGCGCCGGCCTTTGCGCATAGGCATCGCGAATTAGGGCGGCGGAAATCAGTTCGGAACGGCGCCGAGCTACTGCTGGTCCTGGGTGTGGACAGAGGCCGCCAACTGAGGCGGCCTTAATTCATCTTGTGGCGGAGTTTCTGCTGTAGCCCTTCGCATATTCCTCAGCGACTAGCCGAGCTTCGGCCGTGCGTCCGATTTGCTCAGCGCTTCGCGCGAGGTCGTCGTAGTTCTTGGCAACACTGCGAAGCGCATCTCGCGTTTCGGGGTACTCGCAGTTGTCTGCCTTGGCGCGAAACTCCTCCGCGCGAGCCCGCCAGTATTTCGCCGAGTGCATGCGCTCGATGCCCATGGCCAATCCCCTGATATGGTCCTTCCTTGGGTAACGGGTTGTAGCGGTCCCGGCCCACTGATGCGGTCTTACTACTCGATGCGGTTTCGATCCCAGACGTCCCTGATCTCATAGACGACAATCATCAAGGTCGTGAGCACCACGACAGGCGCGGCTAACGTTGCCATGATCGTAAGCATCTCTGCAGGTTCCCCAGCAACAATGCTCGAAACACGCAGACCGTCCTTTTGTTCCAAAAATGAAACCCGGTCCCTGCGATCAACCGGCCTGCTAGTTCGGAAACAGGCCAGCCGCCCCGTGCCATGAGAACGGAAGCCGAATTGGGCACGAAGGGTCTCCGCCAAGGGCGACAATTCTCCGGGGCGGCACTGAGCCCACAGCAGTCGGATTTGCGCGCAACCGAACCTTACTTGCGCAGCGCCAAGCAAGTGTAGAGACGCGATCACTTGTTCTGACCGGCTGGCCCGAACGCGCCTCCTTGCAGAAGATCAAAACTAGGGTCGATGACTATGCCTCGACTGGATATTGTAGCCGAACGACCTTCTGTCGGGCTGCTGAGGTTATGAGGCTTGCGGCGGCATGTCCGTCGGGGCCTCACCCAAGCTGCGAGCGGATCGGCTCCGCTCCTATTCCCGTGCGCAGACAACTTACGTTTCTCGCGGTCTAGCGGCGGCTCGCGCCGACATAGTGACGCGGCGCTCAGGCTTGTGCGCGAGATCAGCCGCGCGTTTGGCGCGTAGGCCGGCATTGCATCGCGGAAGCGCTCGCCCGCTTGTTCTCCAACCTTGCGGGCGTGGTCACCGCCGGACTGCGGTCTCCACAAACTCCTGCACAGAACTTGGCACGTCATCGTACTCGACAAAACGGCGACGCAGCTCGTCGGCAATATCTACCGTCACGTCGCGCGACCAGCCCTCGGCGGTATTGAACGCGACGATCCGCACCGGATGACTATATTGGTCTTCCAAAAGGCGGCGGAGAAGCGATGCGCGGTCACTGTCTTTTTCGTCAGCCTCGCACCAGGCGCGCCCGAAGCTGCCAAAATCGTTCAGCACAAGATAGGTGTCGTGATCGACATGCGGCACGATGGAGGGGGAGCGAGGCATACACAGCAACTCCTGTTGGAGCGAAGAGGAACTTTACCGTGTTCCGGCCTTCCTGCGTAGGGGCGCACTCGGAAATTTAGAGGTATATCAAGCGGATAAGCCCCGACAGGCCCAAGCTGCTGCTTGGCGGTAATATCTTCCGGAACAAGTGTTCACTTTGTAACTTAAGCTAAGGGTTTCAGGGGAAGTTAGGTGTGAAAGAGTTGCTGCCGGTCGTTCTCGTCGTCGAAGACGAGCACGCTGTTCAAGGGTTCATCGAGGACGCACTCAGCGAGGCCGGCTTTGGCGCCGTATCCTTGTCATCAGGCGAAGAGGCGCTGACGATACTCAGCGCCGACAAAGACAAGTTTCGCGCTCTGCTGACGGATGTCAATCTGGCGGGTCGATTGAGCGGTTGGAAGGTCGGCAAGCGCGTGCGCGAGATCAAGCCCGACATGCCGGTGATCTACATGACTGGTGTCTCGGGCGACGAGTGGCCTTCTCACGGCGTGCCGGGCAGCATCCTTCTCACCAAACCGTTCGCACCAGTTCAGGTCGTCACCGCCGTCGCTCAGCTTCTGAACGCTGCCTCGACAAAACCATAGGCCCGTATTCCCGCCTATTGGCGAGAAGCAATTGTTCGAAATCGTCGTCGTCGTCGTTCATTCTGGTTTGTCATCAGCGCGAGCGCTAGCAATTAGTTCCTTGGGTTCCGTCAAATCCAAGGTAACGGTTGGGGCTACTAGAGCCAGTCCCGCTTGATACGTCTTTACAAGCTGCTTCCTCTCTTTGTCGAACGAGATAGAGCCAATCAGAACCGCGTCGGCAACTTTGGGCTGGCGTTCAACCAAGGCAAGGTAGTTCTTGCGCGCAAAAGAGATGACGACTCGCCGCAATGGATATGCACGGCCATCCTGCCTGACGATGATTGCGGGTAACGCGCGTAGGTCTGAGCCAGCCTTGCCATTTCATCCCCGAGGCCGAAGCATCGATTTCGCACGGCGGAGGGAACCACGCGCAAGGGACACCATGCGGACGCCGCTCTTGGTTTCCCTCGTGCGATCAAATAGTTAGCTAAGGGCTCGTTCTCCCACAAGGGGAGAAGGGAAGACAGCACAAGGAAGCACAATGGCAATCAGGTTCGACGGACGCGTCGCCATCGTCACCGGCGCGGGCAATGGTTTGGGGCGCGCGCATGCGCTGGGATTGGCAAGCCGCGGCGCGAAAGTCGTGGTCAACGATTTCGGCGGCGCGCGCGACGGCAGCGGCGGCTCGCTGTCGCCGGCGGAGACCGTTGTCGAGGAGATCCGCAAAGCGGGCGGCACCGCCATGGCCGACGGCGCCGACGTCTCGAATTTCGAGCAGGTCACCGCGATGGTCGAGCGCGCCACCAAGGAGTGGGGCAGCGTGGACCTCTTGTGTGCCAATGCCGGCATTTTGCGCGACAAGTCGTTCGGCAAGATGGAAGCGGCCGATTTCCAGAAGGTGCTCGACGTGCACCTCGTCGGCACCTTCTATTGCTGCAAGGCGGCCTGGGCCGGCATGCGCGATCGCAACTATGGCCGCATCGTCCTGACGACGTCGTCCTCCGGCCTCTACGGCAATTTCGGCCAGGCCAATTACGGAGCGGCCAAGTCCGGCATGGTCGGCCTGATGAACGTGCTGGCGGAAGAAGGCCGCAAGAGCGACATCCGCGTCAACATCATCTCGCCGACGGCAGCGACCCGCATGACGGAAGAGCTGCTGCCGCCGCAGGCGCTGCAGTTGATGAAGCCGAACGCGATCACGCCCGCGGTCGAGTACATGCTGAGCGAGGACGCGCCGACCCGCACCATCATGGGCGCCGGCGCCGGCTCGTTCGCGGTGATCAAGATCGTCGAGAGCGAAGGCATCAACCTGCCGGAGTCCGAGTGGACCCCGGATGCGGTCGCGGCGCATTTCGCCGAGATCAGCGACATGTCAAAAGCGAAGGCGCTGCAGGGAGCTTTCGAGCAGACGCAGAAATACGTGGCGCAAGCCGCTGCGCGCGCCGGGGTAAAACTCTGACAGCGGTCGCCGTCATCGGCGCCGGCCCTGCCGGTCTGATGGCGGCCGAAGTGCTCGTGCAGGGTGGTGCTCGCGTCACCGTCTACGATTCGATGCCGTCCGCTGGCCGCAAATTCCTGATGGCCGGCCGCGGCGGGCTCAATCTCACCCACAGCGAACCGCTGCCTCAGTTCATCACGCGCTACCGCGAGGCGGCGCAGAGGTTGCAGGCTGCGATCGAAGCGTTTCCGCCTGACGCGCTGCGCGCCTGGAGCGAGGCGCTGGGCGAGCCGACTTTTGTCGGCTCCAGCGGGCGTGTGTTTCCGAAGGCCTTCAAGGCCTCGCCCTTGCTGCGGGCCTGGCTGCGACGCCTCGATGCCGCCGGCGTGCACTTTGCGTTTCGCCAGCGCTGGATGGGCTGGGACGGGGACGGACGACTGGTCTTTGACCCACCCGGCGGCGGAGACGGCATCGCCGCGGACGCGATAGTGCTGGCACTCGGCGGCGCCAGCTGGCCGCGACTGGGCTGCGATGGCGGCTGGACGACGATCCTGGCCGACAAAGGCGTTGCGATCTCGCCGCTGCGGCCGGCGAACTCCGGCTTCACCGTCGCATGGTCCGAAATCTTCCGCACGCGCTTCGAGGGCCAGCCGCTCAAGGGCATCACGCTCTCCTTCGGCCCACACCGCGCCCGCGGCGAGGCCATGATCACAAGCGGCGGGATCGAGGGCGGGACGATCTATGCGTTGTCGGCCGAGCTGCGCGAGGCGATCGCAGCGAACGGCGCAGCGGTCCTGCACGTCGCGTTGCGGCCGGATGTCGATCATGGCGAACTCGTCAAGCGCCTGTCCGCCTCGCGCGGCAAGCAATCCTTCTCCAACTTCCTGCGCAAGGCTGCGCAGCTGTCGCCGGTCGCGGTCGGGCTGCTGCAGGAGGCCACCATCGGTGCTGGCCAGTCGTTGTCGGCAATATCGGCCGAGCGATTGGCGGAGCTCATCAACGCCGTGCCGGTCAAGCTCACACGCGTCGCGCCGATCGCGCGCGCGATCTCCAGCGCCGGCGGGATTTCCTTCGATGAACTCGACTCGGACTTCATGATCCGCAAACTGCCGGGCGTGTTCGCGGCCGGTGAGATGCTGGACTGGGAGGCGCCGACCGGTGGCTATTTGCTCCAGGCCTCGTTCGCGACGGGAGCTGCGGCGGGCAGGGGTGTGTTGCGACGGCTCGTCCAACTGTCGTCCTGACCATCCGCATCATGACGTCCCGGTCCGGGTTGCGAGATCCGTGAGGAGGCCGAGCACGCCGAAGCTTGCCGCCACCGCGCAGACCATCGTCCAGCCGCCAAAACTCCAGGCCAGCGATGCCGCCGCCGCGCCGATGCCACCGCCAACGAAGAACAGCGCGACGAACAGGCCGTTCATGCGACCGCGGGCCTCGGGGCGCAACAGGTTGATGGCGCGGCGGCCCAGCGTCTGATCGGTGGTGATGCCGACGTCGAGCAGGATCGTGCCGAGGCTGAGTACCAGCAGACCGGTGATCTGGGATTCAAGCACGCTCGCCCAGGCACAGAGCGCAAGCGAGCCGATGATGAGCAGATGGGCGGCAAAGAACATCGGGCGCGCCCGGCCCTTGTCGCCCCAGCGTCCCGCGATCGGTGTCGCCGCGGCGCCCGCCACACCGATCAGCGCGAAAGCCGCAATTCCCTTGGCGTCGAGGTCGAACGGCGCATCCGGCAGCCGCAGCGCGACCGCCGACCAGAACGCCGTGAAGGAGGCCATGACAAGCGAGGCGGTCCAGGCCCGCACGCGCAGCACCGGCTCTTCGCGCAGCAGTCTTGGAAAGGACAGCAGTAAATCGGCGTAACTCGCGCGTGCCGACGGTCGAAGGGTTGGAAGGTAACGGGCGAGTGCGCCGGCAAGCAGGGCCATCAGAGCGGCCGAAACGACATAGTAGGCGCGCCAGCTCCAGAGATCGGCGATCATGCTCGCCGCAGGTCGTGACAAGAGGATGCCGATCATCAATCCGCCCATCACCTCGCCGATGGCCTGACCGCGGCGATCCGGCGCCACCATAGATGCGACCAGCGGAACCATCATCTGGATCGCCGCGCAACAGGCGCCAAGGATGAAGGTGGCGAGCAGCAGGAGCGAGGGCGTCGGCGCGAGCGCCGTCGCGAGAGCGGCGAGGATCGCGCAGCCGAGTGTGCGGAGGATGACAAGCCGGTTCTCGACCAGATCGACCAGAGGTACGAGCAGCAGCAGGCCGAGTGCGTAGCCCAGCAAGGTCAGCGTGCTGATCAGCCCCGCCTGCCACGCCGGCATGGACATTGACCGGCCGATCAGGCCGAGCAGGATCTGCGGCGCGAACAGATTGGTGACGACGACACCGGCGGTGATCGCGCCGAGCCAGATCAGGGGCCGCTCGGCGAGCTGGTTTCGGGACGCGGGCCTGGCGGTTTCGGAGATAGTCATGGGACCTCGCAGCTGTGGCGCGGGACCCTTTAAGCGGAGCGAGCAATATGCTA
Source organism: Bradyrhizobium sp. 17 (assembly GCF_023073515.1). Lineage (NCBI taxonomy): Bacteria > Pseudomonadati > Pseudomonadota > Alphaproteobacteria > Hyphomicrobiales > Nitrobacteraceae > Bradyrhizobium > Bradyrhizobium sp. 17. The sequence continues at coordinate 255,777 of NZ_JADPJQ010000130.1, forward strand.
CAATTCAAATAAGCCGATAAAGAATATGCGGGTTTGTTATGAATACCCATGACCTCGTCGCTTTCGTCGCCGTAGTCGAGACCGGATCGATTGTCGCAGCTTCGGCGCGTCTCAATCTCACCCAGCCTGGCGTGACCCGACGCATCCAGAATCTCGAGGAGATGTTGGGGGCGCAGCTTCTGGATCGGCTCTCGAAGCCCCTGAAGCCGACGGCAGCGGGGCATGAGGCCTACGAGCAGGGCAGGCGCCTGCTCAGGATGCTGGACGACCTCAAGTCGGGCGTTGCCAGCGACGGAATGGTCCGCGGCGAGTTCAGGCTCGGCCTGACGCCGTTTCTCTCGGAAGCGGGCTTGACCGCACCACTCGATGCGGTGCGCGCCGAATTTCCCGCGCTGGCGGTGCGGGTGGTCTCCGGTTGGTCGCCGAACCAGCTCGAGCGTGTCTGCCGCAACGAGCTCGATGCAGCCGCGATTTGTCTCCCCGACGGTGCAGTGCCGCCCGCCGATCTGGCGGCCGACGATCTCGGCGCGCAGCCCGTCGTCTTCGTCGTCGCACGCGAGATGAAGATCCCGCGCACCGTCGACCTGGAACGGCTGTCCCAACTGTCGTGGGTGATCAACCAGGACGGCTGTGGATTTCGCGATACGCTGAAGCGAAAATTCGATGCCTCGCATCTTCCGTTCAACATCGCCGTCGAGGCGCTGGACAGTGAGCTCCGCCTGTCGCTGGTGTCGCGCGGCCTCGGCGTCGGGCTGGTCACCCCGATCGCCCTCAAGCGTAGCCCATTTCGCGACAGGCTCAAGCCGGTCGCTGCGCGCGACTTCAAACCCGCCGTGCGCGCATGGGTGGTGCATCGCGCCCCCGCCGGTCGGCTGGAGCGGCCGATCAAACTCTTTCGCGATGGATTGGTCCGGGAACTCGAGGCACTGATCGGGGGCTAGCTATCGCAGCTTCCCCCGTGCCGCCACCGGCAGCGTGCCGATGATCTCCTCGCCGCGCACCATCACCACTTCGTCCATCATGTTGACGACGACGCAGACATGATTTGGCACGACCCGCACGACGTCGCCGACGTTAGGCCGGGTGTTGCTGCGGGAGAGGTCGAGGAAGCCGTGCTCCTCGGCGAAGCGTGCGATCTTCGCTTCGGGGTGCTCCAGGATGAGGCCGTGGCCGTCGAGGCCGCCGGTATCCGTCGTCAGAGTCTTTGAGCCGGCGTCCAGAATCCCGCGCTCAGGCGCGGCGCGGCTGACCACGGTCGAATAGATGTGCAGCGCGCAGTCGTCCCAGGTGGCGACGCCGGCCGCGACCTGCATGCGGTCGTTATAGATGTAGGTGCCGAAGCGATGCTCGGTGCCGCCCTTGAGCTTGCCGAGGTTCTTCAGGTTCGGCGTGCCGCCGGTCGAGACGATTTTTGCATCCAGCCCGTGTGCGCGCACGCCGGCCAGAGCTTCGTCATAGAATTTTTGGGTGTCCGCCCAACCAGTCTCGGTCGGATACAGCATGAAGCCGGCGAATTGCAGGCCCTTGGATGCGGCAATCTCCTGCGCCAGTGCAATCGCCTCGGCGGGCGTCTCGACGCCGGCGCGCTGGCGGCCGGTATCGCATTCGACCACGACCGATAGCGGTCGACCTGAGGCTGCGGCGGCCTTGGGCAGGCCGGCGACGACGGTCGAATTGTCAGCGGCGACCGTCATGTTGGCCTTCGCCTGCAGCGCCCCTAACCGCGCCATCTTCTCTTCGCCGAGCAGGTTGTAGCTGATCAGGATATCGTCGATGCCGGCATTGGCCATGATCTCGGCTTCACCGAGCTTCTGGCACGTGATGCCCTTGGCACCGGCCGCGATCTGCATCTTCGCGATGGTGGGGTTCTTGTGCGTCTTGACGTGGGGACGGTTGGCGATCCCGGCGTCGTCGCAAGCCTTCTGAATCCGCGCGATGTTGCGCTCTACCTTGTCCATGTCGATAACGGCGCAGGGCGTGCCGTATTCGCGGGCGATCTTGGCGGCAAGGGTCGTTGTCATGGAAGTCTCTGAGTTGGCGCGCATCCCGTTTGCAAAAGCGGTGCCCACTTTTGCGGAATGCACGCTAGGCCTGTTCAATCTCTTCGCGCCGCACTTCGAGCTCCAGCCATTTGTCCTCGGCCTCGGCCAGTTCCTTTTGCGCCTTCGTCAGAGCGTCGGAGGCCTGGTCGAAGCGCTTGCGATCCTTGCGAAAGAGATCGCGGTCGTCAAGGAAGCGCTGCTGCTTGGCGATCTCGGCCTGCAGCTTGGCGATGGTCTTGGGCAGCGTCTCCAGCGCGTGTTGCTCGTTGAAGGTCAAGCGTCGTCTCGCGACGCCGGACGGCACGGCTGATCGCTGCTCTCTCGTCTCTTCGACGGCCTTCGCGGTCGCGCGCTTCACGTCGGCGCCGCGCTGGGCCAGCATGTCGGTATAGCCGCCGGCATATTCGAGCCAGCGTCCGTTGCCCTCGGGCACGATCACGGACGTCACCACGCGGTCGAGAAAATCGCGATCGTGGCTGATCAGAATCACGGTGCCCTCGTAATCGCTGAGCATCTCCTCGAGGACGTCGAGGGTCTCCAGGTCGAGGTCGTTGGTCGGCTCGTCCAGCACCAGGAGGTTGGAGGGTTTTGCCAGCGCGCGTGCCAGCATCAGCCGGCCGCGCTCACCGCCCGACAGCACCTCCAGCGGCGTGCGCATCTGTTCCTGGGCGAACAGGAAGTCCTTCATGTAACTGACGACATGCTTCGGCTTGCCGCCAACCATGACATGGTCGCCGCGGCCGCCGGTCAGCGCCTCGGCCAGCGTCGTCTTCGGATCGAGACTTTCACGATGCTGGTCGAGCGTCGCCATCTCGATGTTGGCGCCGAGCCGTATGCTGCCGCTGTCCGGTGCGCTGCCGCCGGTCAGCATCTCGATCAGCGTGGTCTTGCCGGCGCCGTTCGGGCCGACGATGCCGATGCGATCGCCGCGCTGGACGCGGATCGAGAAGCCGTCGACGATCTTTCGCTCGCCATAGGACCGGCTGATATTCTTGGCCTCGATGACGAGCTTGCCGGACTTGTCGGCCTCGGCAGCCGCGAGGTTGGCGTTGCCCGTCGCGCCGCGATGGGTGCGGCGCTGGTCGCGCAGCGCGTGGAGATTGCCGAGTCGCTTGACGTTGCGCTTGCGGCGGCCCGAGACGCCGTAACGCAGCCAGTGCTCCTCGTTGACGATCTTGCGGTCGAGCTTGTGCTGGTCGCGCTCTTCCTCCGCGAGCACCTCGTCGCGCCAAGCCTCGAAGGCACTGAAGCCGCGGTCGATCTGCCGGATCTGGCCGCGGTCGAGCCAGGCGGTGCTGCGCGAGAGATTGCCGAGGAAGCGCCGATCGTGGCTGATGATCACCAGCGCGCAGCGGCGGCTCTCCAGTTCACTCTCCAGCCATTCGATGGTCGGAAGATCCAGATGGTTGGTCGGCTCATCCAGCAGCAGGATGTCGGGCGAGGGCGCCAGCACGCGTGCCAGCGCGGCGCGGCGCGCTTCGCCGCCGGAGACATGCGCCGGATCTTCTTCGCCGCTGAGACCGAGCTGCTCGACCAGATAGCGCGCCTGATAGTGGTCGTCGCCAGCATTGAGGCCGGCCTCGACATAAGCGAGCGTGGTGGAGAAACCGGAAAAATCCGGCTCCTGCGGCAGGTAGCGAATGGTGGCGCCGGGCTGCACGAAACGGCTGCCGCCATCCGGTTCGACCAGGCCGGCGGCGATCTTGAGCAGCGTCGATTTGCCGGAACCGTTGCGGCCGATCAGGCAGACGCGCTCGCCGGTCGAAACCGACAGTTCGACGCCCGCCAGGAGCGGCGTGCCGCCAAAGGTCAGCTTGATATCGCGCAGTTGAATCAGCGGTGGCGCCATGCGGTGTCTCAGTCCTGTCTTGTTGCGGCCTGGTCGGCGCGGCGGCGCTGAATGCGGCGGATGGTCTGGTCGAGCGTCGACAGAAACGTCGAGCGGTCGCGCGGTGAATACGATTTCGGACCGCCGGTGACTTCGCCGGCCGAGCGCAAATCGGTCATCAGGTTGCGGACCGCGAGCGTCATCCCGATCGATTCCTCGGTGAACGCCTTGCCGTTGGACGCGATCACATCGGCGCCGGCCTTCACGCAGCGGCTTGCGAGCGGAATATCCGAGGTAATGACGATGTCGCCGGGCCCGGCGCGTTCCGCGATCCAGTCATCGGCTGCGTCCATGCTGGCACCAGCGGCGATCCGCTCGATGAGTGGATCCTGGGGCACGCGGATGAAATTGCCCGCGACCACGCTCACGGGCAGGCCGTGCCTGCCGGCGACGCGATAGATCTCGTCCTTCACCGGACAGGCGTCGGCGTCGACATAGATACGGGTGGTGTTTTGAGGGTTCGTCATGGTCCGTAGATGGGGCTTGCGAAGCGGTTCCGCAGCAGCCGCGTGGTACCCCATTCGGGCCGCAAAGGCGAGGGGATTGACCCCGGTTCCTCAGGGCCTACGATCGGGCCGAAACAACAAGAAATTGGGGAAAGCCAAGCCATGCCGAACCGGCTCGAAACCTATCGCGTCCAGGCCTACAACACGGCCAAGCAATCCGAAAACAAGATGCATGACGATGCAGTGGCGCGCCGTTTCGGGTTTTCCGGTGGGCTGGTCCCCGGCGTCGACGTCTTCGCCTACATGATGCATGTGCCGGTGGCGCGCTGGGGCCGCGATTTCCTGTCGCGCGGGCTGATCGAGGCGCGTTTCATCAAGCCGGTCTATGACGGCGAGACCGCCGACGTCGATGCGACCGAGCACAACGGCCTGCTCACCATCGAGGTGTTCAGCCGCACCGAGCTGTGTGCCACCGGCACGGCGTCGCTGCCGGCGATTGCGACTGCGGTATGGTTGAGCGACTATGTCGAGGTCCCCGCGATTGCCGAGCGCAAACCGGTCAGCCCGGCAACATTCGAGACCGGCAAATGGCTGGGCACGACACCGCGCCGCTGGGCCGGGCAGGATGCCGCCGACTATCTCGCCGACATCCGTGAAACCGATCCGATCTTCGCGGGCGGGGGGCTCGGCCATCCCGGCCTGATTCAGCGCGTCATGAACCGCGTGCTGGTGGACAACACGATCCTCGGCCCCTGGATCCATGTCGGCAGCCGCATGCAATTGCTGTCAGCCGCGCGCGCCGGCGACGAGATCACCGCGCGGGCAAAAGTCACCGCGAACTACGAGAAGAAGGGCCACCGCTTCGTCGAGCTCGACGCGCTGGTGGTCGCCAACGGCACGACGCCGCTGGCGCACTGCCAGCACATCGCGATCTACCAGCCGCGCGAGCAGGCGGCGGCTTAGGCGGCATGTAAGGGGCGCAGCGCGTCCTCACCCTCGCTGTCATTCCCCGCGAAGGCGGGGAATCCAGTACGCCGCAGCCTATCGGTCAATCGCTTCCGTCTCGGAGTACTGGATCGCCCGGTCGAGCCGGGCGATGACAGTCTGCTTGTGGAGGCAGAAGGGCAGCCCTACGCCGCTTTCCCCTTCGCATCCTGGATCGCGCGCCACACGCGTTCCGGCGTCAGCGGCATGTCGATGTGCTTGATGCCGTAGTCGGAGAGCGCGTCGATCACCGCGTTCACGACCGTCGACAGGCTGCCGGCGCAGCCGGCTTCGCCGCAGCCTTTGCTGCCGAGCGGATTGGCCGTGGCCGCCACCGGGTGGTCGCCGACCGTCATGTTCGGAACGTCCTCGGCGCGCGGCAGAGCGTAGTCCATCAGCGAGCCCGTGATCGGCTGGCCGCTCTCGTCGTAGCGGACGTGCTCCATGAGAGCTTGGCCAATGCCCTGGACGACGCCGCCATGGAGCTGGCCTGCGACCAGCAGCGGGTTGATCACCGTGCCGAAATCGTTGACCGCGCTGTAGCGCACGATCTGCACGACGCCGGTCTCAGGGTCGATCTCGACCTCGGCGACATGGCAGCCGTTCGGGAAGGCTGACGGCACCGGTTCGCTGGTGTGATCGACGTCGAGGCTGTCGGGCACGCCCTCCGGCATCTTGCCGTCGTGCAGGCGCTTGGCGAGCTCCATGATGTCGATGCTGCGGTCGGTGCCGGCGATCGTAAAACTGCCGCCTTCGAATTCGATGTCGGCTTCGGATGCCTCCAGCATGTGCGCGGCGGCGCGCTTGCCCTTTTCGATCACGAGCTTGGCGGCGCCCACGATCGCCATGCCGGTCGCGGTGATCGAGCGCGAGCCACCGGTGCCGTTGCCGGTGTGGACGATGTCGCTGTCGCCCTGCACCAGCTTGACGCTGTCGAAGGGAACGCCGAGCTGCTGGCAGAGGACCTGCGCGAATGCGGATGCGTGGCCCTGACCGTAATCGAGCGTCCCGGTGATGAGCTGCACCGAGCCATCGGGATCGAACACGATCTTGCCGAGCTCGACGCCGGGAGGTGCGGTCACCTCCAGATAGGAGCCGACGGCGATGCCACGCAGCTTGCCGGACTTCTTGCTCTCCTTCTTGCGCTTGGCAAAATTCTCGTGGTCGGAGATTTCGAGGGCCTTGTTGAAGACGGCCTGGAAGTCGCCGCTGTCATAGGTGACGCCGGAGGACGCGGCGAACGGCATCTGGTTCTGCTTGATGAAGTTGCGCTTCCGCAGGGTCAGCCGGTTGATGCCCATCTCGTCCGCGGCGCGGTCGATTAGCCGCTCCATGTAGTAGTTGGCCTCGGGCCGGCCGGCGCCGCGATAGGCGCCCATCAACGTGGTGTTGGTCAGCACCGTCTTGATGTCGACGGCCATCAGCGGCGTGCGATAGACGCTGGAAAAGTTCTTGCTGGTGTTGAGCGAGAGCGGGCTGGGCGCAACGCCGGTGATGTAGGCACCGAGATTGCCGTAGCCCGAGAGCTTGGCGGCGAGGAAATGCCCCTCGGCATCCAGCGCGAGTTCGGCGTGAATTTTCTGCGCACGGCCGTGGCTGTCGGACAAGAAGCTGGTCGAGCGTTCGTCCAGCCATTTCACCGGCCGTCCCAGCGTCTTTGCCGCGTACAGGATGCACATGTATTCGGGGTAATTGATGTTCTTCATGCCGAAGGAGCCGCCGACATTGGCGGTGAGAATGCGCACATTTTCGTTCGGCACTTTCAGGTTCTTGGCGAGATTGGCACGGTTGCCTGCCACCCCCTGCGTGGGCACCTGAAGAGTGTAGCGCTCGGTCTTCTTGTCATAGGAGGCAAGGCCAACGCGTGGCTCCATCGAGACCACGGCGACGCGGGTGTTCTCGATGTCGACCTTGGTCACGTGAGCAGCACTGGCGAAGGCCGCGTTGACCTTGTCGGTGTCGCCATAGTGGTAGTCGAGCGCGACATTGTTCGGGATGTGGTCGTAGAGCTGCGGCGCGCCGGGTTTTGCGGCTTCCTCGGGATCGGTCACCGCCGGCAGCGGCTCGATGTCGAGTTCGACCGCCTCGGCCGCGTCGCGCGCCTGGGCCAGCGTCTCCGCCACCACGAAGGCGACGGGATCGCCGACGAAGCGGACCTTGTCGGTTGCGAGCGGCTGGCGGTTGGTCTGGAGCAGGGGCGAGCCGTCACGGCTCTTCAGCGGCAGGCCGCAGGTGAAGGGGCCGTAGCCGGCCGCATCGAGGTCTTTGCCGGTCCACACCCCGAGCACGCCCGGCATTGCTCTGGCTGCATCGATGTTGATGCCGCGAATGACGCCATGGGCATGGGTCGAGCGAACGATCACGGCATGGGCCTGGCCGGGCAGGTTGAAATCGTCGGTGTAGCGGCCCTTGCCGCGCACCAGGGTATCGTCCTCCTTGCGGCGGACCGGCTGCCCGACGCCATATTTTTGCAGTGCAATAGCGTTTTCGAGCGTGGAGGATTTGGTGTGTTCTTGCATGGAATTGACCTGAAAAGCCGGCAAATGCGCGGTTTGGGGGGCGCCTGGGGTCCGGACCCCTCAAAAATAACCCACCGGCCCGCTCACGACAACGCACGAATGGGCATGGTCCCATGTGATGCGTTGTTGCGCAGGATTGGTGCGCTGCTAATGTTTCAGGCGAAAAAGCAATTCCAGATCGGCCTAACCGGCCGCGGAAAGACAGTTTGTATGAATGACCACACGCGGCTCCGCGACGGCCTTGCGCCGCACGGTGAGCTGGGGTCGATGGCGGCGGCGTTCGCCACTGAACCGGCCGTCGGCGCGCAAGCGCCGGGAACCGGCGTCTACGCGGCGCTCGACCTCGGCACCAACAATTGCAGGCTCCTGATCGCCTGTCCGACCCACGACGGCTTTCGCGTGGTCGATTCCTTCTCGCGCATCATCCGGCTCGGCGAGGGCGTCTCGGCAACCGGGTGCATCAGCGAGGCCGCGATCGAACGCGCCATCGTGGCGCTTGGCATCTGCCGCGACAAGATCAACCTGCGCAAAGCGCGGCGGCTGCGGCTGATCGCCACCGAAGCGTGCCGCGCCGCCTCGAATGCCGAAGGCTTTCGCAGCCGCGTCGCTGCCGAGACCGGGATCGAGCTCGAGGTAATCGACCGCGAGACCGAGGCGGCGCTTGCCGTGCTCGGCTGCTCGCCGCTGGTCGATCCCAGGGGGCGCGGCGCAATCCTGTTCGACATCGGCGGCGGCTCGACTGAGCTGGTACGGATCGAGCGCGACGCCGCAAATCCGGAGCCGCGCATCAAAGCCTGGATGTCGATCCCGTTCGGTGTGGTCACGCTTGCCGAGCAGTTCGGGGGCCGCGACGTGACGCCCGAGATCTACGCCGCGATGGAGCGCGAGGTCGCCCATCACATCGCGCCGTTCGCCGAACAGCATGGCGGCGATCTCACTGATATGCATCTGCTCGGCACGTCAGGCACTGTGACGACGCTCGCCGGCATCCATCTCAACCTCGCGCGCTACGACCGCCGCCGCATCGACAGCGTCTGGATGAACGATACCGACGTCACCGCGACCATTAACAAGCTGCTTGGCATGAGCTACGAGGAGCGCGCCGCGAACAGCTGCATTAGCGTTGAGCGCGCCGATCTCGTCCTGGCCGGCTGCGCCATCCTCGACGCGATCCGCCGCGCCTTTCCGCTGCCACGCCTGCGCGTCGCCGACCGGGGCTTGCGCGAAGGCATGCTGGTCGAGATGATGCGCGAAGACGGCGCGCTCAGGAGCTGGTGAGATGGTCAAGGACACCACCGGCCGTTTGCACGTCCAGGTCAAGACCCACGGCAAGCGCAAATTGTCGTCGAAGCTCTGGCTGGAGCGGCAGCTCAACGATCCCTATGTGGTGAAGGCGAAGGCGCTGGGCTATCGCTCGCGCGCCGCGTTCAAGCTGCTCGAGATCGATGACAAATACCGGCTGCTGAAGCACGGCATGGCTGTGGTCGATCTCGGCGCCGCGCCGGGCGGCTGGAGCCAGATTGCCGCCAAGCGCGTCGGCTCGGTCGACGGCAAGGGCAAGGTCATCGCGATCGACCTGCTCGAAATCCCCGAGATTGCCGGCGTCGAGTTCGCGCAGCTCGACTTCATGGACAATGACGCGCCGGACAAGCTCAAGGCCATGCTCGACGGCGGCGCCGACATTGTCATGTCCGACATGGCTGCCAACACCACCGGTCATCGCAAGACCGACCAGCTTCGCATCGTCGGCCTGATCGAGACCGCTGCCGCGTTCGCCTGCGATGTGCTGAGGCCGGGCGGGACCTTCCTGGCGAAGGCGTTCCAGAGTGGCGCCGACGCCGAACTGCTCGCCCAGCTCAAGCGCGATTTCGCCACGGTGCGTCACGTCAAGCCGGCCGCAAGCCGTGCGGATTCCTCGGAGCGCTACGTTCTCGCGACGGGATTTCGGGGGGCTCGCAACGACGAGGTGGAGCACTAGCCCAGCCGCTGATCCCGCACATCCTGCGTATCCTCGGTCGCCGCCTTGACGGCCGCCTTGGCCGCGCCCTTGCCGGCACCTTTGCGGCTCGCGATCTCCACCGCTTTGCGGCCGGAAACTTCGTGGCCGGCATCGGCGGGCATCTGCCAGAAGAACCAGCTCGACGCCGCCGAAGTCAGGGCGATCACGAGAAAGGCCGGCGCAAACACGGTGGCGTCGAGCTCGCTGACGTGGCTGAACCACATTGTCGTCTCCACGGAGGCGGCGCCGACCGCGACGCCGGCCGAGACCGCGAGCTGCTGGTTGACGCTGACGAGCGTGGTGGCGCGGCTCATCTGCGCCTGCTCGACCTCGGCATAGGCCACCGTGTTGATCGCGGTGAACTCGAGCGAACGGAAGAAGCCGCCGACCACCAGGATGATCATGATGATCAGCAGGGGCGTCGTCACGGTGAAGAGGGCACAGGCGGCCAGGAAAACCGCACTGATGATCGCGTTCACCGTCATCAGGTTGCGGAAGCCGAAGGCGCGGATGATGCGCGCGGCCAGCGCCTTCATGCCCATGGCGCCGAGCGAGGAGCCAAACGTGACGAGGCCGGACTTGAACGGCGAGAGGCCGAATCCGATCTGCATCAGCAGTGGCAGCAGGAACGGTAGCGCGCCGATGCCGAGCCGAAACATGAAGCCGCCGAGAACGGCCGCGCGCAGTGTCGGCAGCCTCAGCAGCGTAAAGTCCAGCACCGGCGACCCCGTTCGCCGCGCGTGAAGGACATACAGCGACATCGAGATCGATCCGCCGACGACCAGGGCAGCAACCGTGCTCCATGGCAGCAGATTGAGTCCGGCGACCGACAGCCCGAAGGCGATGCCGGCGAGCCCGAGGCCCGCGAGCACCATGCCGTAGAGGTCGAACGGCTCTCGTTCCTCGCTTTTGATGGGATCGATGAAGCGCAAGGCCATGAAGATGCCGAGCAGCCCGATCGGGATGTTGATCAGGAAGATCCAGTGCCATGACGCGTAGGTGGTGATGAAGCCGCCGAGCGGCGGCCCGATCACGGGGCCGATCAGGGCAGGGACCGTCACCCACGCCATCGCGTTGACCAGCGCGCTCTTGTCGACCGACCGCAGCAGCACGAGGCGCCCGACCGGCGTCATCATTGCCCCGCCCATGCCTTGGAGGATGCGCGCGAACACGAAATCGGTGACCGATGTCGAGAGCGCGCAGCCGACCGAGCCGACCATGAACACGCCGACGGCAATCGCAAACACCAGGCGCGCGCCGAACCGGTCGGCGGTCCAGCCGCTCGCCGGGATGAAGACCGCAAGCGACAGCAGATAGGAAGTGATCGCGAGCTTGAGCGTCAGTGGGCTGGTGCCGATGTCGGCCGCAATCGCGGGCAGCGACGTGGCGATCACCGTCGAGTCCATGTTCTCCATGAAGAGAGCAGTGGCTACGATCAGCGGAATGATGCGTTGCTTGTCGACCATGACGGATTGGTAATGGACATCGGGAACGAAGGGCGAGAATTGCGGCTTATCACCGCCACTGGGCCGCGACCATTGCGGATCGACGCATAGCACCTAAATCCCGCGTGACCCCAAGCGGGTGCGCCCTGCGCCGGAGATCGATGATCTGCCGTTCGCCAGTACGTGCCGCCGCGAAGGCTATCCGCCGCCGAACTTGCCCAAAAAAGCCTGTGCATGGCTGGCCGGCGGTCCGAATTGCTTTGATTCGTCGCCCGCCCGTGCTATCGACCCGCGTCAACCCCACCGATGGGCTCCGATTCTCCGGCGTTGCCGCAAGGTACGCCGAGGGCGGCGCTCATCCATAGCTATTTGCGGCAGGGCCGCGGAAGGAGTTGGCACATGGCCACGGTGCAACAAGGCATTCGCGAAGCCCTCACGTTCGACGACGTGCTGCTGAAGCCGGGCCTGTCGGACGTCATGCCGGGCGAGGTCGACATCCGCTCCCGCGTCACCCGCGCCATTCCGCTCAACATCCCGATCATGGCCTCCGCCATGGACACGGTCACCGAAGCCCGCATGGCGATCGCCATGGCGCAGGCCGGCGGCATCGGCGTCATCCATCGCAATTTCGATCCCGAAGGGCAGGCTGCCCAGGTGCGGCAGGTCAAGCGCTACGAGTCGGGCATGGTGGTGAACCCGCTCACGATCAGCCCGGACGCCACGCTGGACGACGCGCTCAAGCTGATGAGCGATCACGGCATCTCCGGCATTCCCGTCGTCACCGGTGCGGGCAAGTCCACGCCGGGCAAGCTGGTCGGCATTCTCACCAACCGCGACGTCCGCTTCGCCACCGACCGCCAGCAAAAAATCTCCGAGCTGATGACCCATGAAGGTCTCGTCACGGTGCGCGAGAATGTCAGCCAGGACGAGGCGCGGCGGATGCTGCATCAGCATCGCATCGAGAAGCTGCTTGTGGTCGACGAGCAGTATCGCTGCGTCGGCCTGGTCACCGTGAAGGACATGGAGAAGGCGGTCGCCCATCCGCTGGCCTGCAAGGACGCGCAGGGCCGCCTCCGCGTCGCCGCCGCCACCACGGTCGGCGATAGCGGCTTCGAGCGCACCGAGCGGCTGATCGATGCCGGCGTCGATCTCGTCGTGGTCGACACCGCGCACGGCCATTCCCGTCACGTGCTCCATGCGGTCAACCGCATCAAGCGCCTGTCCAATTCCGTGCAGGTCGTTGCCGGCAACGTCGCGACCTCGGAGGGTGCGCAGGCGCTGATCGATGCGGGCGCGGACTGCATCAAGGTCGGCATCGGCCCGGGCTCGATCTGCACCACTCGCATCGTCGCCGGCGTCGGCGTTCCCCAGCTCACCGCGATCATGGATGCGGTCGAGGCGGCGAAGAAGTCGGACATCCCCGTCATTGCCGACGGCGGCATCAAGTTTTCCGGAGACCTTGCCAAAGCGCTCGCTGCCGGTGCCGACATCGCGATGGTCGGCTCGCTGCTCGCCGGCACCGACGAGACGCCCGGTGAAGTGTTCTTGTGGCAGGGCCGCTCCTACAAGGCCTATCGCGGCATGGGCTCGGTCGGCGCGATGGCGCGCGGCTCGGCCGACCGCTACTTCCAGCAGGACATCAAGGACACGCTCAAGCTCGTGCCCGAAGGCATCGAGGGCCAGGTGCCCTACAAGGGCCCGGTCGGCAACGTCATGCACCAGCTCGCCGGCGGCCTGCGCGCCGCGATGGGCTATGTCGGTGCAAAGGACATGAAGGACCTGCACGACAAGGCCCAGTTCGTCCGCATCACCGGCGCGGGCCTGCGCGAAAGCCACGTCCACGACGTCACCATCACGCGCGAGGCGCCGAACTATCCGGGCGGGGGTTAGGCTCGCGGCTGCGCGTTGGAATTGCCCAAATGACGGTGTCATGCCCCGCGAAGGCGGGGCATCCACTACGCCGCGGCCTTTCGGCTCTACCACGACCCTCTCGGATTACTGGATCGCCCGCGGGCGATGACAGCGAGAGTGTGCTTTTGTGTTGACGTGCTCCGCTCCCTCCGCTTCCGTTCGCGCCGAAGCATAATCAGGAGGAAGCCATCATGTCCCAAGGCAAACGCATCGTTCTCGCCGCGCGTCCCGTCGGGGAGCCAAAGCCGTCCGATTTCCGCATCGAGGAATTCGCGGTTCCTACGCCTGCCGCAGGCGAAGTCCTGCTGCGCACGATCTGGCTCTCGCTCGATCCCTATATGCGCGGGCGCATGAGCGACGGTCCGTCCTACGCGACGCCGGTGCCCGTCGGTGGTGTGATGGAAGCCGGTACGGTCTGCGAGGTCGCAGCCTCCAACAATCCAAACTTTGCCAAGGGTGACATCGTGCTCTCGCGCGCGGGCTGGCAGACGCACGCGATCTCCGACGGCAAGGGGCTGAACAAGATCGACCCGAAGCTCGCGCCGATCTCGACGGCCGTCGGCGTGCTGGGCATGCCCGGCATGACCGCCTACACGGGCCTGCTCGATATCGGCAAGCCGCAGCAAGGCGAGACCGTCGTCGTCGCCGGCGCCTCCGGCGCGGTCGGCTCGGCCGTGGGACAGATCGCGAAGATCAAGGGCGCACGCGCGGTTGGAATCGCCGGCGGCAAGGACAAATGCGATTACGTCGTGAAGGAGCTCGGCTTCGATGCCTGCATCGATCACCGCGATCCCGATCTGGCCGCGAAGCTGAAGGACGCCTGCCCGAAGGGCATCGACGTCTATTTCGAGAATGTCGGCGGCGCCGTGTTCGAGGCGGTGTTCCCGCTGCTCAATGCGTTTGCGCGCGTACCCGTCTGCGGCCTCATCGCCCACTACAATGACACTGAAGCGAAGCCGCCGAAATGGGCCGCCAGCATGATGCGCGCGACCCTGACCAAGCGGCTGACCTTCCGCGGCTTCATCGTCTCCGACTTCGCCTCCCGCCATGGCGACTTCCTGCGCGACATGTCCGGCTGGGTCCGCGAGGGCAAGGTCAAGTACAAGGAGTTCGTCACCGAGGGCCTGGAGAGCGCGCCCGAAGCCTTCATGGGGCTTCTCAAGGGGGCCAATTTCGGCAAGCAGCTGGTGCGGGTCGGGCCGGACAAAGCTTGATCGGCCGCTCTCGCCCCCTCGGGGGCCGGGTATGGTTAACAAAGAGTGACTGATCGGCCACACCCGCCCGTAAAAGCCGCAGGTGTGACCGTCGGTTCATTGACGGGCTCGCGAAGGCATTGAATCATTGCGCATATTTCAGGTGCGATGATGTTAGAGCTTGTTGTTTTCTGCGTAATCCTGCTGGCTGCCGGTTATTGGGCGACCATGTTTGTCATGGGCCGTCGCGACGACGTCATCCATGGCAAGTTCGTCCATACCGAGGACGTGTTCGCGCAATCCGCGATGCCCACACCCACGCCGCCATTCCCCAAGCGCCCGGTCAATGCCGCGCGGCCTGCCAATGTTCTGCCCGCCAATACCGGGGCCAAACCGGTGAACAGCGACGCGCTGCAGTCCTTGCTTGCCGCGATCCAGCAGGATCTCAAAAGCGTCGCTTGAGCCGCGACTGGCGGCGCTAATGCGCACCGCCCATCTGGGCGAGCAGCTCCTCGATATCGATATCGACCTGGCCCGCGGCCCTGACGTGGCGAACCTCGAAGCCGTCGGGCTGGAAGCGGTACTCCACGAGCCCGACCTCCTTGATCGCGATCCGGTCCTGGCGCGCATCGTTGATCTTGAAGCCGGCCGACGGCGCCCAGACGTGGCGGGTGTGGCGCCAGGTAAAGTCGCGCCGCTGGTGCACGTGACCGCTGGCGATGAGGCGCAGGTCGACATGTGCAAACATCTCGATCAGCCGCGCGCGGGCCGGCTGCGGCACATAGCGGATCGACGTCTCCGGCGTCTCGGGGTCGTCGGGCCCGTTGAGAAATACCGGCTTGTGTACGAACAGCGCGACCGGCTTGCCGTTCGTGCGCGAAACTTCCGAAGCAAGCCAATCGAACTGCTCGGCCTCGAAGGCGAGCCCTGAGTTCATCACCAGCGAGTTGAGGCCGAGGAAGCACCAGCCCGCGGCCTCGAACGACCAATGGTCCTCGCCGATGATCTCGCGGAATTGCTGACGATGCGCTTCCGCGACCGGCGGCTTCGGCGCAGGGCCGATCGCGGTCGGATTGTCGCCAATGTCGTGATTGCCGGGGATGTAGCGGCAGGCGACGGGCAGGGCATCGTGCAGGCCCTTGGCGAATTCGACATCGTCGCGGCTGGTCGGCCCGTCGAACGAGACGTCGCCGGTGTTGACAACGAGATCGGGCCTATCGGTGTCGATATGCTCGCTGAGCGCCTGGAAGTTGGCGATCAGGCCAGGGAAGCGCCGGCCAAGATGGGCGTCGGAGATCTGTGTCAGGCGAAATTCGGACATGGATCGATCATAGGCCACGCCCGACGTCGGAACGATGACGGCGCGTCCGCGGTCAGCGATCGAACAAAGTTTAAAGCACGCGATAGCGGATTGTGTAGGCGTCCTGCGGCGCGACCGGGCTTGCCAGCGGCGAGGCGATGCGGTCGGCGAGGTGCCAAGGGCCGAACTGAGGGCCGAACTGAGGGCCGAACTGAGCGCCGGACTGTTCGGAGCGATGCGGCTCGGCCGGCAGGCGGAGGCGGAATTCGAAGGTGCCCTTGCCGGGCAGGTTCACGACCAGCACGCGGTCCGCAGTGCGGTGGTTGAGCGGTACCGCGCCACGCAGCACGGAGCGGCCATCACCGAGCTCCCGCACGCCCTCGACCAGTGCCAGCGTCTGGTTGCGCTCGGTATGCAGCTCGATCTGGGTGTCGGACACCGCCGCCAAGGTCTCCTTGGGCATGCGGATCTCGAACTCGACCGCGGGTTTCGAGGGATTGAGGCCGAGATAGGCCAGCGCGGCATGGCGCATGTCGTAGGCGGCAAACGCAAACAGAGCGAGGAGGGCGAGCGCAGCGAGGCCATGCCTGAGGACATCGCGCCAGGTCCGATAGCTCATTCGGAAGTAGACCGTCATCGCCAGCGCCACCGCAAGCGCGGTCGCGATGCCTGCCAGCGCCGACATCAGGATGCCGAACTGCCCGTCGGCTGACTCGGTCAAAGTGCCGGTCAGGCTGCCGATCTGGCTGAAGAGGGTGTTCATGGCGGTATCTCGCCTTGCGCCCCGAGGGGCCAAAATCGCTTTAACTGTCGACAGTTGGTCGCCTCATCGGGAACGCCGGTTCAACTCGTTGATTGTCAGGACCAGCGGTGACCGCTAATGGACGCTAGCTGTGCCTTCCGCCGGATGGGAAAATCCCGAGAAATTTCGATGTCCATTCAAATGGTTTTGCTGCCGGTCTTCGTGCAGGTCGGTCTCACCTTCGCGCTCCTGATCGCCATGGCGCTGGGACGCCGGCGCGCGCTCGTCTCCGGCGAGACCAAGAGCCGTGACATTGCGCTCGGCGAGCCCAACTGGCCCAAGGGCGCCACACAAATCGCCAATTGCTACCGCAACCAGTTCGAATTGCCGGTGCTGTTCTACGCCCTGATCGCGCTGGCGCTCCCGTTGCGCCATGCCGATCTCTTCATCGTGCTGATGTCCTGGGTGTTCGTGGTGACGCGCTTCGTCCATGCCGGAATCTTCGTCTCCTCCAACAATCTCGGGCGCCGCTCCACGATCTGGCTCGCCGGCGTGCTCGTGCTGCTCGCGATGTGGATCTACTTCGCACTGAAGATGCTCTTGTTGATCTGACGGTTAGCCGTCGGATTTGATCTGAAAGATTCAAATGACTCCCGCTGCCCGGCTGTCCGCAGCCATCGAACTGATCGACACCATCGAGAAAGACCGCGTGCCCGCGGCCAAGGCGCTGAAAGAATGGGGCACCGCGCACCGCTTCGCCGGATCCGGCGACCGCGCCGCCATTGCCGGCCTCGTCTGGGACGTGCTGCGCCGCTATGCTTCGAGCGCCTACCTGATGGATTCGGACACCGCGCGTGCTCGGCTGATCGGCATGCTCCGCCTCGAGCGCAACATGGACGCGGCGACCATGGCCGCGCTGTTCGACGGCAGCCGCTTTGCCCCCGCGCCGTTGACCGAGGCCGAGCAGGCCGCGCTCGCCTCGCGGTCGCTTGAAGGTGCCCCGGCCGCGATCGCCGGTGACTATCCGGAATGGCTGGATCCGTATTTGGCAAAAGCGTTCGGCGACGAACGCGTCGCGGAGGCGGCCGCGATGGCGAGCCGGGCGCCGCTCGACCTGCGCGTCAACACGTTAAAATCCAATCGCGACAAGACGCTGGGGGCGCTTGCTCACCTTCATGCGAAACCGACGCGTTGGTCCGCAACCGGCCTGCGCATCGAGCTTTCGGCCGATGCGCGCAACCCCGGCATCCAGGCCGAAGAGGATTTCATCAAGGGCGCCATTGAAGTGCAGGATGAGGGGTCACAGCTTGCGGCTGCCTTGACCGCGGCAAAACCCGGCGAGCAGGTGATCGATCTCTGTGCGGGGGCCGGCGGCAAGACGCTGGCGCTCGCCGCGATGATGCAGGGCAAGGGCCGGCTGATCGCGACCGACAGCGACAAGCGGCAACTTGCGCCCATTCACGAACGCCTGTCGCGCGCCGGCGTCCACAATGCCGATGTGCGCACGCCCAAGGGCGAGGCCGATCCGCTGGCGGAGATCAGCGCGACCGCCGACCTCGTCGTGATCGACGCGCCCTGCACGGGAACCGGAACCTGGCGCCGCAATCCGGATGCCAAATGGCGCATGCGTCCGGGCGCGCTGGAGATTCGCTTGCGGGACCAGACCGCGGTGCTCGATCGCGCGGTTCCGCTGCTCAAGGCCGGCGGCCGCATCGCCTACATCACCTGCTCGGTGCTCTCAGAGGAGAACGGCGAACAGGTGAGGGCGTTCACCGCCCGCCATCCCGAGTTCGCTGTGGTGCCGCCCGAGCAGACCGCGAGCGTGCTCTGGGACAAGGCCGAGGAGTTTGCGCAAGCCGCGCTGCAATCGCCGGAAGGCTGGCTGATGACGCCGCGGCGGACGGGGACGGACGGGTTCTTCGTCTCGGTCTTGAAGAAGGCATAGCCCACCCCACGACATCGCGGATGACGCGACGCCTGTCTCACCAAACAAGAACCCCGCGAACCGGAACCCGGTCGCGGGGTTTTCTAACTCGACGTTCTGCCGGTACGTCCGTGGTCAGAACGGTGCGCGGGCTTTAGCCGACGCGGAGATTGTCAGCCGAGGACTTGCCGCTGCGACGATCGGCGACGATGTCGAACGAGACCTTCTGACCTTCGTTGAGGGTCGAGAGGCCAGCGCGCTCGACGGCGCTGATGTGCACGAACACGTCCTTGTCGCCGTCATCCGGCTGAATGAAACCAAAACCCTTTTGATTGTTGAACCACTTCACGGTGCCCATAGCCATGGGAATTTCCTTTGCTTAAGAAGTTAACACGCGGACCGGTACGCACTATTGCGCCCATAGTCCTGATCAGTCGATGTTGGAGAAATCATCTGAAGCGTGCGCGCCCGTCAGCAACGAAGCGAAGCGGCCCAGTCGTTCGGCCAAGTATCGATGATCACAATATAGCGAGATTTTGGGGCCACTTCAAGGCACCACCCGCCGCTCGGGATGTCGCCGAATTTTGCTATTTTGCGGTGCAAATTAACCCTTCCGGGGCGCCTCAATCGACGATAAACAGCGTCGCCCCCGTCGTCGTCGAGGATCGGTGCGCTGCATCGCCGAAATCCGAGACCTGGTAGCTCATCCCCGCCGTGAGCTTGAACTTGCGGCCGTCGCGCAGCTCGCTGTCGAGCTCGCCCTGCAGCACGTACAGCACGTGGCCGCGGTCGCACCAATGGTCGGCGAGATAGCCCGGCGAATATTCGACCATCCGCACCCGGAGATCGCCGATGTCGAGCGTACGCCACTTGGCTTGCCCGGTCTCGCCGGGATGGACGGTCGGCTCGACCTTGCTCCAGTCGGTGACGGTGAAAGGGGAGGTGGGGAGCTTCATGATGGTGATCCTGAGGCGGCGACGGCAGTGCCGTTACTATCGGATGCTTTCGCGGTAGTCCTCATTTTTACAGTTCTTATTGTTTTCGGCCCTTATTTTTGCCCATGCATCAGCGCGCAATCTGCCGTCACCGGCATCCTGCTTGCGATGATGACCCAGACCAGCAGCGCGGCGGCACTGATTCCCGCGCCGAGCACGCAGACGCCGGACCAGCCGGCCATCGCGTACACCATCGTCGACGCGATCGCGCCAATCGCGCTTCCGACCGAGTAGAACACCATGTAACCGCCCACCAGTCGGCTCGCCGCATCGGGCCGCACGGCGATGATCAGGCTCTGGCTCGTCACGTGCACGGCCTGGAGTCCCAGATCCAGCACGATCACGCCGGCGACGACCAGCCAGAGCGAGCTTTGCAGGCAGGCGATCGGAGCCCAGGCAGCCAGCATCAGCAGCAGTGACAGCCCGGTGGTCCGCTGGGCCCATCCGAGATCGGCAAGCCGCCCGGCATTGCGCGCCGCGAGCGCTCCGGCGAACCCGGCGACGCCGAGCAATCCGATGGTGGTATGCGACAGCGCGAAGGGAGGCGCCGAGAGCGGCAGCACGATCGACGTCCAGAACACGTTGAGATTGGCGAAGATCAGAAACGCAAACAACGCGCGCTCGCGCAGTATCGGCTCCTCGACAAACAGCGAGGCGGTTGAGCGCAACAGCGACAGATAAGAGGATCGGGCCAGCGCCGGCTGCCGGCCGCGCGGCAGCACGCGCAGGAGCAGCGCCGCCATGGCCAGCATGAGGCCGGCCGAGACCAGGTAGACCATTCGCCAGCCGCCGAAATCGGCCAGCGCGCCCGAGGCGAACCGCGCCAGCAGGATGCCGGCGACGATGCCGCTCGTGACGGTGCCGATCGCGCGGCCGCGCCCGTCCGGTCTGGCCAGCGTCGCGGCAAAGGCGACGAGGACCTGGACGACGACGGCGAGCATGCCGACTAGCGCCATTCCCACAAGCAGCACGGCGGCATGCGCCGCCGTGCCGACGATGACGAGGCCGATCGCCGACAGCACGGTCTGGCCGACGATCAGGCGGCGGCGATCCCAGAGGTCGCCGAGCGGCACGATCAGGATCAGGCCGAACGCGTAGCCGATTTGGGTGAAGGTCACCACCATCCCGATCGCGGCGGGGTCGATGCCGAGATCGCGCGCCATGGCATCGAGCAGCGGCTGCGCGAAGTAGATATTGGCGACGCTCAGGCCGCAGGTCAGCGCCAGCAGCATCGCCATCCCGCGCGAGAGCCCGCGCCCGGCGGTGTCGTCGGCCTTTTCGTCGGCGTTGGTCGGTCCGGCTGTGGCGGCATCGTGGATTGTCATTGTCGTCTCCGGCACGTTCTATCTAGTCTTAAAATAAGACCAGTTGCACACCGCGCTGTCCAGTCCTATTTTAAGACCAATTTGGAGGCGGCGAATGAAGCGGACCGGTTTTGCCGAGGCTGACTGCCCGGTGGCGCGTGCACTGGACGCAGTTGGGGACATTTGGTCGCTTCTGATCGTGCGCGATGCCTTCGACGGGCTGCGTCGATTTGGCGATTTCCAGAAGAACCTCGGCATCGCCAAGGGCATGCTCACTGCGCGGCTGCACAGGCTGGTGGAGCTTGGCGTGCTCGAACTGATTCCGGCCTCCGACGGCAGCGCCTATCGGGAATATGCGCTGACCAAGAGGGGGCGCGAGCTGTTTCCAGTCGTGGTCAGCTTGCGCCAATGGGGCGAAGCGAATCTCTACGCGCGCGGCGAAGTCCATTCGGACCTGGTGGACGAGACGGGCCAGCCGGTCGGGAAGCTCGTGCTTCCGTCGCGGGCCGGCCGTCCACTGGCATGGTCCGATACCAGGGTGAGAAAGGCCGGTCTGCGCAAGCGCTGATTCGCGTCGGCCTTGGTGCGTCCTCGAGCTAGAAGCGCGACTCAGGGCACCGGATGATTCGCCGATCCCTGCACGATCTTTCCGGCCGCGTTCACCCGCAGATATTCGCAGATCCGCTTTCCCCGCTCGTTCTCGTAGAACACCACCACGCTATCAGGGCTGACGAACAATTCGATCAGCGAGAAATGCAGATTCGGCAACAGGGCGAGCGCCTTGCCCCAATAGGCGCGCAACGCATCCTTTCCGCGCACGGTGCCGCTTTCATCGAATCCCATCGCGGGGATGCGGTCCGAGGTCATCACGGTTTCCTCGTCATAGAGCGTGAGCACGCGTTCGAGCTCGCGCGCGTTCCAGGCCTCGACCCAGGTGCGGCCGAGCTCTGCAAGCGATGACGGCTGATGATGGTTTGGCATGGCGTTCTCCCTGATCGGCCCTTGGTGAGTGGCGGGCCATATAGGTCAATAATACTTACCTATATCAATTTGTCCATACCCCAAAGAAGAATGTGGGCGCGCGGCCCGCGCGGTTGCGGGAAAAGCCCCCGTCGCGTATCTGCTTGCCATGACAGCAGCACAGACCGACCGCTCCGCGTCGACGCCCTCGGTGGCCTCGGCGCATGACAAGATTCTCATCGTCGACTTCGGCAGCCAGGTGACGCAGCTCATTGCGCGTCGCGTGCGCGAGGACGGCGTCTATTGCGAAATCGTCCCGTTCAACAAGGCCGAACAAGCCTTCAACGAGATGAAGCCGAAGGCGGTGGTTCTCTCCGGCGGCCCTGAATCGGTACATGAGGCGGGATCGCCCCGGGCGCCGCAAGCGATCTTCGATTCCGGCGTGCCGGTAATGGGCATCTGCTACGGCCAGATGGCCATGGCGGAGCAGCTCGGCGGCACCGTCGAGGGCGGCCATCACCGCGAATTCGGCCGCGCCGATGTGGAGGTGAAGGCGCCGAGCAAGCTGTTCGAGGACGTCTGGTCGGCAGGCGGCAAGAACCAGGTCTGGATGAGCCATGGCGACCGCATCACCAAGATGCCGCCGGGCTTCTCGGTCGCCGGCACCTCGCCGAACGCGCCGTTCGCGATCATACAGGACGAGACGCGCAAATATTACGGCCTGATGTTCCACCCGGAAGTGGTGCACACGCCCGACGGCGCCAAACTGATCCGAAATTTCGTCCGCAAGATCGCAGGCCTTTCCGGCGACTGGACCATGCGCGCCTTCCGCGAGGAGGAGATCGCGAAGATCCGCGCCCAGGTCGGCACGGGCAGGGTGCTCTGCGGCCTGTCCGGCGGAGTCGATTCCGCGGTCGCGGCCGTGCTGATCCACGAAGCGATCGGCGAGCAGCTCACCTGCGTTTTCGTCGATCACGGCATGCTGCGCCTTGACGAAGCGAAGACGGTCGTCGACCTGTTCCGCCACCACTACAACATCCCGCTCGTGCACGTGGATGCCTCGAAGCAGTTTTTGGGCGAGCTCGAAGGCGTCACCGACCCGGAAGTGAAGCGCAAGACCATCGGTCGCCTCTTCATCGAGGTGTTCGAGGCGGAGGCCAAGAAGATCGGCGGCGCTGACTTCCTGGCGCAAGGCACGCTCTATCCTGACGTGATCGAGAGCGTCTCCTTCACCGGCGGCCCGTCGGTGACGATCAAGTCGCACCACAATGTCGGCGGGCTCCCCGAGCGCATGAACATGAAGCTGGTCGAGCCCCTGCGCGAGCTGTTCAAGGACGAGGTGCGCAAGCTCGGCCGCGAGCTCGGCCTGCCCGAAATCTTCGTCGGCCGCCACCCGTTCCCGGGCCCCGGCCTCGCCATCCGCTGCCCCGGCGAGATCACCCGCGACAAGCTCGAGATCCTGCGCAAGGCGGACGCGGTCTACATCGACCAGATCAGGAAGCACGGTCTCTACGACGACATCTGGCAGGCCTTTGCCGTGCTGCTTCCTGTGAAGACCGTGGGCGTCATGGGCGACGGCCGCACCTACGACTTCGTCGTCGGCCTGCGCGCCGTCACCTCCACCGACGGCATGACCGCGGACTTCTACCAGTTCGACATGAAGTTCTTGGGCGAGACCGCGACGCGCATCATCAACGAGGTGAAGGGCGTGAACCGGGTGGTGTATGACGTGACCAGCAAGCCGCCTGGGACGATTGAGTGGGAGTAGTTTTTAGAGACCGAGGCATGCTGATGCGCGCCGCGTTGAAAGTGGTGATGGCCGCAATATTTGCCATGCCGGCTGCGGTGGCTCTGGCGAAGTCTCCGGACTGCGCGAGTTGGCCCAATAACATGGCCCTCGTGCACCTCAAGAACGCCGGCCTGATTGATATCCCATCAGTGATCGAGGCGCAGACCAAGGCCGTTCGTCTCGCATCCGAAAAGATCGGCAAAGACCTCTACCAGCAGGTTTACGACATCACGTTTCACACCAAGGATGGCAAGACGATCGAGGTCATCACGAAAAGCCAAGCATCAAGCGAGGAATGCTCGATGAGCGGCGTCGACATCTACGTGGTCTCGAACAAAATCGGGGGGTCGGCGGAGCTGCCATCTGACGGCAGGACTAAAAAGTGATCCGGTTGCATCGAAAGCTCAAGAACCGAAATTGACCTGCAGCGGATGCGTAGGGCGGATTAGCCGCAAATCCGGCCTCTCTCGCCGAGTCGCGCGCAAGATGGCAGATTACGCTTCGCTAATCCGCCCTACGATCTCTGTCACGGCTTCACGAACCGATACACGAAGCGATCGGTTTTGCCCTTGATGGCGGGATCGAACACCTTGATCGTGTGCGGATCGTCCTTGTTCGCGAGCAGGGTGCTTTCCGCGTCCAGCACGAAGCCGGCCGCCTCCACCTCCTTGCGAACGGATGCAGGCTCAATCCGATGCAGCGATTGGGCCTCGCTCGTGCCCGCCCCGAGCGCGGCGGCGTGGTCGACGATGACGTAGCACCCGCCGGGCTTCAGCCGCTCGTAGACGGCGCGATTGAAGTCGGCCGCCGTCGCGCCCCTGGCCTGGATCAGCGCGGTGTGGAGGTCGTGATAGAACAGGTGCAGCCACAGGACATCCGCTGGTCGCGTGACCTGCGGCATCGCCACGAGGTCCGCTGACACGGCTTCGACGTTGTCTCGGCCCGGCTCCTTCGCAAGCCTCCGCATAAGGCCGAGCGGATCGTTCTTGAAGTGCGCGACTTCGGCCGGCACGAAGCTGTCAACCCGTCCTTCGGGTCCCACGATCTCGGAGAAGACACGGGTCCAGTCGCCGTCGCCTGGGTAAACGTCGATCACGGTGGCGCCCGCATCGATACGTGCGAACCGGATCAACTCGGACAGCTTGGATTGGTCGTACATCTGGATTTCCTTTAGGCTTGGGCATTCGACACGCGCGCGGCTCGTGCCAGTGCCTGCGTGTCGACGTACTCCCGGATGTTCGTCAGTTTGCCGTTGCGAACGGCGATGGCGAAGACCCAGTCGTCCCTAAACGTCTTGTTCGTGGCTTTGATCTTTCCCTTTGCGAATCCGACGACCAGGACCCGGTCTCCTTGCGCCACGAACTCGCGGGGTTCGGTGGACGTTTCGATCGACTTGGATGCCGTCTCGAGCAAATCCGCCACCCCGTCGTGCCCGCGATGCGTTCCGGCCAGCGGCCAGTCCTCGCCGGGGATGATCCACTCGATGTCCTCGCTGACCAGCGCCAGCAGAGCCTCGCTGTCGCCGCGGCCGATCGCGGCGAAGAAGTCCTTCACGGTCTGGATGTTCTTGTCGGTGCTCATAGTCATTTCTCCATGTCACTCGGATCGGATCGCGCGCGATCCGATCCCGTGTGTCGTATCCCCCAGGGTGGGAACCTCGTGTTCGTCAGTCGAACTTGACCAGATCCTTGAAGATCAGTTGACCCCAGCTGTTTCCACGCGCCTGCAGGAGCAGTCCGCCTTCCGAAAGCCCGCCAAGCTTGATCGGCGCGAAGCCGAGAGTTTCCGCAAGCGTGCCAATCTCCACTGTGGCGTCGTGATCGTCGCTCGCCAGGAACACGACTCTCCTGCCACCATGGAGGGCCGGATCCTGGGCAAGGACGGCAGCACCCAAATGGTTGAAGCCCTTGACCAGTCGACCGCCGGTGAAGGCTTGCGCGAGGGCCTTGGACGAAGGTTGTCCCCCCAGTCTCTCAGGCGGCACGCCGTAGGCGTTGGTCACATCGACGATCGTCTTGCCCTGCCAGGTGGGCAGCGCTTTCGCGACATCCTGGTGCGACTCGAAACGGACCGCCAAAAAGACGATGTCCGCCTTGACGGCGTCCGCCAGCTTTTTGGGAATGATCGAGGGTCCGATCACGGCCGCGGCGGATGTAAAGCTTTCCGGGTCGCGCGTGGTTGCAACGGAGACTTCGATGCCGTTGCGGGCAAACGCGCTGGCCAGGGCTTGGCCGATAGGGCCGAAGCCGATGATTGCGTAGCTCATGATGTTTCTCCGAATTTGTGTCGATGGCGCGGTCAGACCTGGGCCATGCCGCCATCGACGGCGAGATCCACGCCGGTGATGTAAGAACTTTCATCGGAGGCGAGGAACGTGACGGCAGCCGCGATTTCCTCCGGCTTGCCCCTGCGACCCATCGGGACCTGTGAAGCAAATTGGCTGGCCGCTTGCTCGGCTTGCTCGCGGGTCAAGCCCGTCGTCGTCTCCAGGGCGGGAGTCTCCGTTGGCCCGGGGCTCATCGTATTGACGCGGATTTTGCGGTCCTTCAGCTCCAGCGTCCAAGCGCGCGAGAAGCTGCGCACCGCCGCCTTGCTCGCGGCGTAGACGCTGAACCCCGGCAACCCCTTCACGTTCGACACCGAAGAGTTCAGGATGATCGAACCGCCGTCCTTAAAGAGGGGGAGGGCTTTCTGCACCGTAAAGAACAGGCCTTTCACGTTCACATCGAAGGTCTGGTCGAAATGGGCCTTGGTCGCTAGCGCGAGCGGCGCGATTGTCCCCGCGCCTGCGTTCGCGAAGAGAATGTCGATGTGACCATGTTTCTCCTTCACGACGGCATAGAGCCGGTCCAGATCTTCCAGGCGCGACACGTCGCTCACGACCGTCGTCACGTTTCTCTCGATGAAGGCTGCGGCCTCCTTCAGCTCTTTCTCGCGTCGCCCGGTGATCACCACGTGCGCACCTTCGTCCACGAAGCGCTTGGCCGTGGCCAATCCAATGCCGCTGCTGCCGCCGGTGATGACGGCGATCTTGCCTTCTAGTTTTTTCATGATGTTTATCTTTCATTGTGTGTGGGCCAGGCGCGGGACCGCGCCGGGATCAGAGTTGCGCCAGGCCGCCGTCGACGGCGACTTCGCTGGCGGTCATGAAGCTGCTGTCCGAGGAGGCGAGAAAGGCAGCCACCGCCCCGATCTCCGCCGGATCGGCCATGCGCTGCAGCGGAGTCATCGCGGCGAACACCTTCTGTCCCTCTTCGCCCAGCGCTTCCTTCGCGAGTTCGGTCGCGGTCGCTCCGGGCGACAGCACGTTGACCCGGATGCCGCTGCCTTTCAGGTCCTCCGCCCAGGTCCGCGCGAGGTTTCGCACGGCCGCCTTGCTCGCGCTGTAGGCGCTCATGGCCGGGGCGCCCGTCGTGCCGGCGCTCGATCCCGTCAGGATGATCGAACCGCCCCGGCGCATCAGCGGCAGCGCCTTCTGCACCGTGAAAATCGTACCCTTCACATTGGTGTCGAAGGCCTCATCGATGTGCGCGGCGGTGATCTTGCCGAGCGCAAGCTGACTTCCCGCGCCGGCATTGGCGAAGACGATGTCGAGGGTTCCGCGCTCGGCCTTCACCGCCGCGTAGAGGCGGTCGAGGTCGGCTTCATCCGAGACCGAGCCCTTCACCGCGCGGGCATTGGGCCCGAGGGCGGCGACAGCAGCGTCGAGGGCTTGCTGTCGGCGGCCGAAGATGAAGACGAAAGCGCCATCCTCGATGAAGCGCTTTGCCGCGGCGCGGCCGATGCCGGTCGCGCCACCCGTGATGACTGCAACCTTGCCGTCAAGCTTTCCCATAATGTCTCCTGTCGTGGTGTCGGGGCAGCATCTGCCCCCGAGGACCCCGACATAGGTCCGCCGGCCCTAAGCGTTGAGTGCGGAAGCGCGCACATCGGTGGTGCGAAATCGATCCGGCCGGACGACTAACGCCGACGGCGACGATCGGTGTCCGTCGCTCAGAAAGGGCCCTGCTGGCCGGAACCGGCTATGATCACTGCCCATACTGCTGTAGGAGGCATCAGATACGGCTTGAAAGGCGCACCGCGCGGTGCGGGATTGCACCATGATCGACTGGGACGATGTTCGCTATTTTCTAGCCGTCGCGCGGGGAGGCTCGGTGCGGGCGGCCGCCGAGCACCTCGGCGTGAACCACGCGACCGTGCTGCGACGCATCGCCCAGCTCGAGGAACGCCTTGGGGTCCAGATGTTCGAAAAGCTGCCTTCGGGCTACCGGCTGACGGCTGCGGGCGAGGAGGTCCTCGAATTCGCCGACCAGATGGAAGCCTCGTCACACCAGCTGGAGACGCGCGTGTTCGGGCGCGATCAGAGCGTGCGCGGGCGTCTGCGGGTGACGCTGGCGCCGCCGATGGCGACACATTTGCTGATGCCTGATTTCGCCGATTTCGCGCGTCTGCATCCCGATATCGAGATGGATGTCCTGTCGTTCGGCGAACTGGCAAATCTGACCAACCGTGAGGCCGACGTCGCGATCCGCGTCGTCTACGAGCGCAAAACCCTGCCGCAAAATCTTCATGGCATGAAGGGACCGGAGCTGTTCGGCGCCGTCTACATGTCCAGGGATCGACTGGCCGCGTGGCGTGCGGGCGCGCCGGATCCCTTCCGCTGGATCGTCATCAGCATGCACGGCATCCCGGATTGGGCCAGCGCGGGCGAGGTTCGCACCACGGACGTTCCATTCAGGACCAGTGACGCCGGAGCGCAGATCGCTGCTGTCCGGCAAGGGCTGGGGATCACGACACTGCCGTGCTTCGTCGGCGATGCCGACCCGCTGCTGGTGCGGGTGCCGGGGACCGACCTGCACATGTACGGAACGGTCTGGCTCCTCACGCAGGGAGAGACGCGCAAGACCAAGCGCGTGCGGCTGTTCACGGAGTTCGTATCACGCAGGCTCGCCGCGTACGCGCCGCTGCTGGCGGGGCTGTCGGTGGCGCGCGAGTGACGCGGGGCGGGTCGTGGGCGGAAAGCTTGGCCTCGACAGATCAAGGCGTTATCGTGCTTCCGAAACAATCGAGTGGGAGTAGGGTTGTGACTGCTATTGATCCAGCATCGCTGGGTGTTGTTTCCTGGAGAGGCAGCGCCGCTTAGGTCATGGGGTTTGGGGTATTCATCCATCGATTGGACTCGATCTACGACGACAGCCCCGCTGAGCAGTACCAATTTCCCAGTCAATATCTTCATCGCGTTGAAGCCTGCATCGGCGATTGGATAGTATATTACGAACCGAGCAAGGTTGCTGAAACGCGCGGTTACTTTGCAATTGCTCGGGTTCAGCAGGTTCTTCCCGATCCCGGTACTTCCGGGATGTATCTCGCTTTAATGGAACCGGGAAGCTATCTCGATTTTGCCAATTCAGTCCCATTCAACGGACCGACGGGTCCAGTAGAGCGCGGTGTTCTTAACGAACAGGGGCGGATTTCAGGACGCGCTCAGTCCGCAGTCCGCCCAATCTCTCCCGACGATTTCAATAGAATATGCGAGCTTGGTTTCGCGGAGAACGCGCCGCTGCTGCCGCGGCGCGACGGCGACCTTCCATCGCTCGATCTTAATGACCAGCCGCAGGTGCCATTCGCGGTTGAGCAGCAGCGCGACCGTGTTAGCGTAACGATCTCGAAAGTCCTGCGTGATCGAGTTTTCCGCCGCATCGTGCTGCGTGCCTATGAAGAGCGTTGCGCCATCACCGGCCTCAAGCTCATCAATGGAATGGGGCGCGCGGAGGTCGCGGCGGCTCACATACGCTCCGTCGAGGCAAACGGGCCGGACATCATCAGCAATGGCGTTGCTCTTTCGGGCACCGCACATTGGATGTTTGATCGTGGTCTCATCAGCTTCGCGGACGATCTGGAGATATTGATCTCGCGCCAGACAAACGATCTGGAGGGAGTGCAATCGATCATCAACAAGACGGAGCGCGCTCTTGCGCCGCGTCGTGCGTCAGATCGGCCACATCCGCACTTCTTAAAGTGGCACCGCGAGCATTGTTTCAAGCAATAAGCAAAACCATACGGCTCATGCGTTCGTACCCGCCCGCCGCTGAGCCGCAATCAGCATCTCCACAAACGCGGTCACCTTCGGCGGGCGGAAGCGGGCTGCGGGGTAGACCGTGTGGATGCCGCCGGATGGCAGTTGCCATTGCGGCAGGATGTGGATGAGGCGGCCCGCCGCGAGATCGTCGGCCACCAGGAAATCCGGCAGCACCGAAAGGCCGCCGCCGGCGAGCACCGCTGCGAGCACCCCCGGCGTCGTGTCGATGGCGATGCTCGCCTGCAGGCGCACGGCGCATCGATCGAGATCACCGCGCGAGAACTGCCACAGCAACGGCTCGCGCAGCGCCATGTTGGCGATGAACGGTAGCGTCACCAATTCGTCGGGATCGCGCGCGGCGGCGATCCGATCCGCGAATGCGGGAGCGCCGACCAGACATTGCCGGAACGATCCGATCTTGCGCGCCTGCAGGCTGGAATCGACCAGCCACCCCACACGGATCGCCATGTCGATGTGGCCTGAGGCGAGGTCGACCGTCTGATCTTCGAGCGTCAACTCCACGCGGCAGTGGGGATAGCGTGCCGCGTAGGCCGTGACGACGGCGATGACGACGGCGGTGCCGTAGTCGTTGGGCGCCGTGATCCGCAAGGTGCCGGTCGGCGCGGCGGCTGCCTGAGCGAGCTCGTCGAAGGCATCCTCCGCTTCGCGCAGGATCATGACGCAGCGCGAATGAAACATGCGGCCCGCCTCGGTCGGATGAACCCGGCGCGTCGTGCGCACGAGCAGGCTGGTGCCGAGATCGCGCTCCAGCTGCGCCACCTGCTGACTCACCACGGCCTTGGTGATGCCGAGCCGCTCGGCGGCCCGGGTGAAGGATCCGGTGTCCACGACGGCTGCGAAATAGGCGAGGCGGTTCAGGTTCATGGGCTCAGTCGGGTGCTATCCAACTGTCAGCCTATCACATACATTCTGTATGTTTTGTTGATATTTTTCTATCAATATGCCCGTGCCACATTGCTGTCCAAGGAGATCGCCATGTCCGCGCCCATTCAAATCACCTACCTGTTCGATCCGCTCTGCGGCTGGTGCTACGGCGCCTCAACGCTGCTCGAACAGCTCGTCGCCCGAACGGATTTCGCTGTCGAACTCGCGCCGACAGGCCTGTTCGCCGGCGAGGGCGCCCGTCCGATGGACGATGGTTTTGCGGCCTACGCCTGGAGCAACGACCAGCGGATCTCGCGCTTGAGCGGCCAGCCCTTCAGCGAAGCCTATCGCCGCGACGTGCTGGGCGACCGCACGCGCCTGTTCGATTCCGGCCCGGCAACATTGGCGCTCACGGCCGTTGCGCTCATGGCGCCTGATCGGGAGTTCGCGGCACTGAAAGCCTTGCAGCTCGTCCGCTATGTCGAGGGACGCGACAGCACGGACATCGCCGTTCTCTCGGATGTGCTGCGCGCGATGAATTTGCCGGAGGTCGCCGCGCGTCTGGCGAGCCCGGACGTCGCACTGATCACCGCATACCGCGCGCGCCTCGAGGCTGCGCGTGCCGAGATGCGCCGATTCGGCGCCAACGGCGTCCCGGCCCTGATCGTCGGGACGGGCCATGATCGCCGCCTCGTGCAAGCAAGCGCCCTGTTCGGCAGCCTGGACGTCCTCGTCGACGGACTGAAGGCGGCCTGAGCGCAGCGATCAACAGAGGCCGGACCATCCAGCTTTCATTTCGCAATCGTAGACAAGCACCAGGAGACCAACATGCCGACAAGGAGAACCATCATGAAAACCACTCTCGCCGCGGGCGCCGCCGCCGTCTTCGCACCCGCAGGCCTCGGCCATGCCGCGGGCGGGCTCGCCTGGAAGCATTTTCCGGCCGGACAGAACGGCTTCTTCCGGGCGCCCGTTCTGGTGTCCGGGCCAAGCGAAGCCGTGCTGATCGATGGCGGCTTCACGCTGTCCGATGGCAAGGCGGTCGCCGACGCCATCAAGGCCACCGGCAAGAAGCTCACCACCATCTATATCAGCCAGTCGGACCCGGATTATTATTTCAGCCTCGGCGCGATCAAGGCTGTCTTCCCCGAGGCCCGCGTGCTCGCGTCGCCAGCGACATTGGCGGCCATTCACGCCAGCGTCGAAAAGAAGCTTGCCGTCTGGGGGCCGCAACTCAAGGCGAACGGCCCGCAGGTGCTGGCCGATGTGGTCATCCCCGAAGCGTTCGACGGCAAGACGCTCAGCGTCGACGGCGAGACCATCGAGATCGTCAGCGCCGACGGCCTGGCCAACCGGCGCTATCTGTTCGTACCCTCGCTCAACGCGGTGTTCGGCGGCGTGCTGATCTTCTCCGGCGTCCATGTCTGGACCGCCGACACGCCGACCAGGGAGCAGCGCGCCGCCTGGATCGCCAATCTCGAAAAGATCGCGGCGCGCAAGCCGGCGATCGTCGTGCCCGGCCATTTGTCGGCGGATGCGAAGACCGACCTGTCCGGTGTCGAGCACACCATCGCCTACCTCAAGGCGTTCGACGAAGAGTTGGCCAAAACCAAGGATTCGGCGGCGCTCAAGGCGGCGATGGAAGCGCGCTTCCCCGGCCTCGGCATGGGCGTTGCGCTCGACATCGGCGCCAAGGTCGCCACCGGCGAGATGAAGTGGGGTTGAGATGGGGGCGAACCTCGACCTGATCCGCGCCACCTATGAGGGATCATCGTCGGAAGAGAACGGCCGCAACTTGCTGGCCGCTCTCGCTCCCGATGCCGCATGGACCGAAGCGGAAGGGTTTCCATACGCGGGCACCTATGTCGGGGCCGAGGCGATCATATCAGGCGTGTTCCGGCGTCTCGCCATCGAATGGACCGGCTACCGCGCCGATGTTCACACCTATCTCGAAGACGGCGACCGCGTCGCCGCCTTCGGCGTCTACTCCGGGACCTACAAGGCGACGGGCAAGTCCATGCGCGCCAATTTCGCGCATCTCTATCTGGTGAAGGACGGCAAGATCGCCAGCATGACCCAATATGTCGACACCGCGATGGTGCAAAAGGCATTGGAGCCTGCCGGCCGGTAACAGCCGCATCACGTCGGAATGCAGGAGGGGGAGCCCGCGACATGCGGGCTCCCCTTTTTCGTTCCGGCGTCTGCTAGATCTTGATGGAATTGTGCCTGGCCGAGGAAGTCCACCGCGCGCCAGAACGTGGTCATGGATATGACCGCCGGCCCCGTCTATACCGAGGTCCCACGACAGGCCAGAGCGGCGATCGTATGCTCGCAGTCATGGTGTTGAAGATATGACTGCCGACGACCTTGGATTTTTGACGTGAGGAGCCATGGCGGTTTCGGAAGACAACAAATCTCTCGCCCGCTATCTGAGAGATGTTACGCAGGGTTCACCGACGGTTACGAAATATTGGGATGACGCCCACGTCAGTGACGTCGACATCATGATCATCAAGGACGTGCCGGCAGGAGGCGTTTCCACTTATGCCAGCCTCGCGCTCTCTGACGCAAAAACCGGCCTGACGTCTGGCGGCAAGGCCCTGGGCGTCGAGATTCTGCTGGCTCTGGCGACGGCCGAGGGCGCCAACATGATCGCGACTTGCGCTTTCAGCATCAAGAAGGGCGAGATCACACCCTTGCCCGGCGTCGTCATTCCGCGAGCCCTGGAACTGTATGGCGAAGGGCGCGAGATGAAGCACGCCATGCTCATCTCTCCGTTCGTGTGGGACCTGGAAACACAGTCCTTCTCGGCCAAGTCCGTCGCCTGGCTGCAGGTACTGCCTATTTCCGACGCCGAGCGGGACTACGCGCTGGCGAACGGGCCCGAAGCGCTGGAGGATCTGCTCCAGGACCGACAGATCGACGTGTTTGACATCGATCGTCCCAGCGCTCTTTGATACCCTGACCGCCGCTATCTTCGTGGACGCCTGCGCTTCGCCTGGAGGATGCTGATGGCATTCGGCCCGATGGGTATCGCTTCGCGTCTCCCTACCGCGGCGCCAGCCCCGCACCGTTTTGAAATGCCAACAGCCCAATGCAGAAAATCGCTGCGCCAACCCACAGCACCACCGGGACCAGGTACGGCGACGAAATGACTTCGAGCACCGGGAACGCTTTGTCTGAAACAAACCTTCTGTGTGCCACCCATGCGGTTGCGACGAGGGGTGTAAAGGTGACAACGAAGTAGAGCGCCCCCAAAACCCAGCC
Organism: Bradyrhizobium sp. 17; assembly: GCF_023073515.1. Lineage (NCBI taxonomy): Bacteria > Pseudomonadati > Pseudomonadota > Alphaproteobacteria > Hyphomicrobiales > Nitrobacteraceae > Bradyrhizobium > Bradyrhizobium sp. 17. The sequence goes on from NZ_JADPJQ010000130.1 coordinate 289,449, forward strand.
AAAGGCGGTCAAATCCCTGGATCGCGTGACCTCTCCCGCGAAGCCAAGCGCGGCAATTGATACGAACGCGCCCAACGCGCTGATGAGGAGCTCGGCAGCCAGGACGACGATGGATAGAGTTGCAGTCATGCTTGGATTCCGTTTGCGAATGAGATTTCCCTGAAGCCGCAGCCCGATGGCCGGTGACCGCATCAGCCACGATTGAAGTCCTCGAGATCGCGGATGAAGCGTTCGAAGTCGGGCGCCAGTTCGTGCAGAGGAAGGCAGTTCATCCGTACTGACATCTTGAAGGGGAACGCCCACTTTGTGGGTGAAGGGGGGCCGACAGTCTAACGCGTAGAGGAAGGTGCTTGCAATCGGTGTGGTCTTCCCTGAGGAAACCAGTTGCCGGACGTAGCTCCATCCGGGCTAGCGATCCGTGCCAAACCGCAAGATCGGTCGAGCGTGTCATGGCCGTCAGCGACTAGATGGCGCCGCCACGGAGGAGGGACGATGAAGGCGGCGCTGCAAAACTATCAGGACCGCATGCGACGGGTGCTGGACCATATCGACCGGCATCTCGACGGAGATCTGGACCTGGACGGCTTAAGCGCTGTTGCCGCCTTCTCGAAATTTCATTTCCACCGGCAGTTCTCGGCAACCTTCGGATTATCTGTGCATCGCTATGTCCAGCTGGCCCGCATGAAGCGCGCTTCGCACCAGCTGGCCTATATGGACGCCCTTGATGTCACGGATGTTGCGATGGATGCCGGTTACGACGCACCGGATGCCTTCGCCCGCGCCTTTCGGCAACGGTTCGGGCAATCTCCGTCGTCGTTCCGGAAGTCTCCCGACTGGGAGCCGTGGCTTGCGGCCTTAGGGCCTCTCGACAATGCGAGGAGCAAGCTCATGCAGAAGACCCTTACCACTGACGACGTGACGATCCGCGATGTGCCCCCGACACCGGTGGCGATCATGGAGCATCGCGGCGACCCGGCGACGCTTCCCGCCACAATCCAGCGCTTCATCGCGTGGCGCAAGGCGGCTCACCTGCACCCCAGCACAAGTCCGACCTTCAATGTCTGGCGTTCCGAGCGGCGGCTTGCATCACCCGCCGATTACAGCGTGGACCTTTGCGTCGGGACCGCACAAGCGATCGTGGCGAACGGCGAAGAAATCAAGGCCAGCGAGATCCCCGGCGGACGCTGCGCGGTGCTGCGCGTCGTCGGCTACACCGACAATCTCGAGCCGGCCGCGCTCTTCCTTTATCGCGACTGGCTTCCCGCCAGCGGCGAAGAAGCGCGCGACTTCCCGATCTATTGCCAGCGGCTGAGCCTGTTCCCGGAGGTGCCGGAGCACGAGACGGTCGCGGACGTTTTCTTGCCGCTGAAGTAGCGTCTGCTGACGGCGGCCTGTCACTCCGATCGCGGAGACCGGCAGGCCGCCATTCGCGGATCAATACCGCCACGATGTGATCCCGCGTTCAACTCGGGAAACGGGTGGCAGCTCGCCGGTGCCTGATGTCTTGTTCGGCTCCTTTTTGACATCAGGAGAGTCTCGCGGTGGAACTGGCAAACAAGACGATCATCGTAACCGGCGCCAGCAGCGGTATCGGTGCTGCCGCAGCATCGTTGTTCGCGTCCGAAGGCGCCGATGTGGTGCTCGGGGCGCGTCGCGGCCCCGAGCTGCAGGCCGTTGTTGCAAGCATCAAGAGCGCCGGAGGGCGCGCGACGTTTCTCGCCGGGGATGTTCGGGACACCGGCTATGCAGCCCGCCTTGTCGAGCACGCCGTCAAGACTTTCGGAAAGCTCGACGGCGCTTTCAACAATGCCGGCATTGTCGGCGAGATGACGCCAGTCCCCGAGATGAGCGTCGAAAACTGGACCGATGTGCTTGCGGTGAATCTCACCTCGGCGTTCCTCAGCGCGAAGGCGCAGATCCCGGCACTGCGCAAGCAGGGCGGCGGTTCGATCGTTTTCACCTCGTCCTTCGTTGGCTTCAGCAACGGGGGCCTGCCGGGAATGGCGGCGTACGCAGCCTCAAAGGCAGGACTGATCGGCCTGGCTCAATCGCTGGGCGCCGAGCATGCGGCCGAAGGCATTCGCGTCAACGCGCTTCTGCCTGGAGGGACCATCACCCCGGCGGCGGGCGAGGGAAATCCCGACGCCCTGAATTTCATCGCCGGGCTCCACCCGATGAAGCGGATGGCCAGTCCCAAGGAGATCGCGCAGGCGGCGGTTTTTCTCCTGAGCGACCGGGCATCGTTCATGACGGGCAGCCCCATGACGGTTGACGGCGGCATGTCGGTCCGCCTGACCTGACCACGAATCCGCTCGGGCCCGATCGACGGGGCTCTGCGCCGTCGATCGAGCCAATTGATAGCGGGGCGCGCAGTGCGCGAAGGCCTGCTTCACCCGTGCGCCTCCTGCCAGTGCGGATAGGTGACATAGGCGGTGACGGCGCCTTGCTCATGCGAGCGAATGGTGACCTGCGTGCCCTTGGGCATGTGGACGGTCTCGCCCGGACCGGCGGTCATGGTGCCGGCGTTGCTCGACACCGAGAGCTTCCCTTCGAGCACGATCATGACGTCGTCGACAGCGATTGTCTCGTCGAGGATCTGGTTCGGCGCGTAGCGGCCGTAGCCGATGGTGATCGGCGCGCCGTGACGCTGGTCGATCACGTTGCCGACGAATATGTCGCCATCCTGGCCGGGCGAACGCTCGAGCGTTGCGTCCGAGATGGCAAACTTGCGAACTTGCATGAGATGTCTTCCGTCTTTTCAAAGTGGGCGGGTTGAGGACGATAGAAGCCTCAGGCAAGTGTTTTGTTCAGCGCGCCTTGCGGGACCGTTTGACGCAGATTGCGCGACGATGGCTGGCGCGCAGGAGACGATTGGTGCCCAGCCCACGGCGACGGTCGCCTCGGCGCAAACACTGGATGTTCGCCACGCATCTCCATGATACGAAACCCCCGTCGTTCGCTTCCGGAGCCAATGTTCATGTCTGCCACCGCGCCGAGTCAGTCGCCCGCAACCGCCGCCGAAACTGATCCCGAAACACTCGGCTGGATGAAAGGCTTCCCGCCGTCTCCGGACCGCACCATCAGCTTCCAGGATGGTTCGTTCCGCAGCTTCCCCGAGCTACGCTGGGCATGGAGCAACATCCGCCAGCTGGTGCCGACCGTGAATGTCTGGCGCGGCGCGGGGCCTGCATCGGTGTTGCCGCGGGAAGGCCACGACATCGATGCGTCGGCCTCGACCACCATGGACAGGCGGCCCATGACGTTCGCGAAGATGCTCGAGGAAACCTACACCGACGGCATCGCCGTGCTGCATCGGGGCAAGCTGATCTATGAGCGCTATTTCGGTGCGTTGAAGCCGCACAAGCCGCATATCGCGATGTCGGTGACGAAGTCGTTCACCGGCGTGCTCGCCGGCATTCTGGTCGCCGAGGGCAAGATCGATCCGCAGGCGCCCGTCACGGACTATGTGCCGGAGCTGAAGGCGAGCGCGTTCGGCGACGCGCGCGTGCACGAGGTCATGGATATGACCACCGGGCTCGAATACACCGAAGTCTACACCGACAAGAACTCGCATGTGTGGGGACTGCGGCGCGCCAACGGCATGGCGCCGATTCCACCCGACTATGACGGTGCGACCACCATCTTCGATTTCCTGGTCGGGCAAAAGAAGCAGGGCGAGCACGGCAAGGTCTTTGCCTACAAGACCGTCAACACAGACGTGCTGGCCTGGATCATCCGGCGCGTCAGCGGCATGACGTTGTCCGATCTGCTCTCCGAGCGCATCTGGCAGCCGATGGGCGCGGAGGAAGACGCGCATTACCACGTCGATCGCATCGGCACCGAAAGCGGCGGCGGCGGCCTGTCGACCTGCTTGCGCGATCTCGCCCGATTCGGCGAGACCATGCGCAATCACGGCCGCTCCACCGGCCGGCAGATCGTGCCTTCATCTGTCGTCGAGGACATCGCGCGCGGTGGCGATCCCGAGAAATTCAAGCCCGCCGGTTACACCACGCTACCCGGCGCCTCCTATCGCAATCAATGGTGGGTCACGCACAATGCCCACGGCGCATATATGGCGCGTGGCGTTCACGGCCAGGGCATCTATATCGATCCCAAGGCCGAGATGGTGATCGCGCGCTACGCCTCGCACCCCGCAGCGGGCAACGCCGCCAACGACCCCGTGACGCTGCCGGCCTACATGGCGCTGGCGAAGGAGCTGATGGCGGGCGAGTGAGGTCCGCCTACGGCAGCTCCCGCCAGCGCATCGGCAAAATGCCGTCCTGCCTGAAACTGGCGAGGAAGCGGAAGCGGGCGGCTTGCGGATTGGGGCGGGCTTCGATCGGCGTGCCCAGGATCTGCACAACGTCCGTCTCGTCATAGGCGGGCCAGGGTGGCAGACCCGATCCGTTCGGGTCCCCGTGCGCAGCGAAATTCACCCAATAGCTCATCATGATCCGCGCCAGAGCGCGGTCCTGTTCGGCCGGCGGTGCTGAGCTGCCGATCACCTGTTGCGGTGTCAGTGTGCCGAACACGAACGGAATTTCAGTGACGTGCGAGGCGATCGGCGTGTAGTGCGAGGTATAGCTGAAGTGATAGCCGTAGACTGGCGCGCGTCCCCCGCGCCAATGCAATCGCAGCCACTGCCAGCATTGCTCGCCGACCACGATGTCGCCCGTGAGCGCCGCCGCAGAAGTCCTGGCCTCCGCATCGGTCGCCGCGGGATAGACCTTCAGGAAATCGGCCATGCGCTCCTTGCCGAACATCGCCTCGGCCGCGGCGAGAAAGGCTTGCGCTGATTCGTCGGGGAGTGACTGCGAACGGAAAGGAAATTCCTCGGCCGCATTCCAGCCCGCCAGCAGCGGGATGTACATCTGTTCGCCGCGCCGGAAGCGCCGCGCGGGCACATCAGGAACGACAAGACCATCGATACTCGGCGAGAAGGCCGTCACGACCGGGCTGGTCCTGAAACTCCACGGCGCGGCTGCATTCAACGAATCGGCCGGCATGCTGCGCAAAGCTGCGATCGACGCGTTGTCCTGCTGCCGGGCAAAAGCGAGACCACGCGCGCGGGCTTCTTCAAAGCCCTGAAGCGGGCCGTGTTTGCCATCCCAGAACGCGCCGCTCTGTCCTATGGCCTTGTGAAACAGTCCGTGCGCGAGCGGCGAGGCGATCAGGATTCCGACGGCCATGGCGCCGGCGGATTCGCCGAACACGGTGACGTTCTCGGGGTCGCCTCCGAAGCCGGCGATGTTGGCCTTGACCCAGCGCAGCGCCGCCAGTTGATCCTGCAGGCCGTAATTGCCTGAAGGCGCCTCCGCGTCGAGATCGGGGTGGGCGAAGAAGCCTAAGATGCCGAGGCGGTAGTTGAAGCTGACGACGACGACACCTTTCGCTGCTAGCGCGTTGCCATCGGTTGCGGGATTCGCCGAGGAGCCGAACTGAAAGCCGCCGCCGTGAATCCAGACCATCACGGGCCGCTTCTCATCCGCGTGCTTCGCCGCGGTCCAGATGTTGAGATAGAGGCAATCCTCGTCGCGCGGTCCCGGCCGCGGGTCGTTTTCGAGCGCCGATAGACACCCCGCGCCGAACACAAGCGCATCGCGCACGCCATCCCAGGACTCCGGGGGCTGCGGAGCGCACCAACGCAGAGGCCCGACCGGCGGTGCTGCGTAGGGAATGCCTTTGAACGCGATCACGCCGCTTGCATCGCGCGGGCCGCCACGCACGGCCCCCGCTTGCGTGCGGACCACGCGTTGCAGCCCGGCTGCTGTCGTACTCGTGAAACCATGCATGGCCGTTTCTTTCGATAGCGTGGGCGGCGCCCGGACGCCCCCGGGCAGGTTCAGGCGGCACCCTATCGACATTCCTCTTCGCTCGATTTAGATGTTCTACCAATCAATTTCTAAAAACCGGCAACATGCGGCAGCCGCTCCGTTTTCCATGGCCTGATCTTGATGTGGATGATGTCTCCGCGCCCGTTATCGCCGTGCGCGTCGACGTGATCGGGACCAAGGACGAGGTGCCCGATCACAGGCACCGCAAGGGGCAACTTGTCTTTGCGCTGGGCGGCGCCGTGACGTGCCGCGTTCCCACCGGTCTGTGGATGGTGCCGCCGCATTGCGCGGTGTGGATTCCAGGAGGCATGCAGCACAGCAACCTCGCGACGGAAAACGCCCGGCTGGTTTTCGTCTACATCGAGCCTGAGGTCGTGGACCTGCCGGATCGGTGCTGCACGCTTTCGATCTCCCCACTGCTGCGTGAAGTGATCGTCGAGCTGGCCAATCAGATCGCGGATGACGAGGCGAGGGTGGAGCTTCTGGCGAGCGTCCTGCTGCGCGAGCTTCCCCGCATGCCGGTTCAGCAGCTGCATCTGCCGCTCTCGCCCGAGCCGCGGTTGAAGAAGATTGCCGCGGCGCTGGCGAAAAACCTTCCGATCGCAGGACGCTGGCCGAATGGGCCGATCGCGTCGCGCTGAGCGAGAGCAGCCTCGCGCGTCTCGTGGTCAGGGAGACGGGCTTAAGCTTCGGGCGGTGGCGCCAGCAATTGCACCTGATCGTCGCCTTGCGGGAGCTGACGTCCGGCGCGAGCGTGCAGCAGGTGTCCGCCGATCTCGGCTACGACTCCGTCGCGGCCTTCATCACCATGTTCAAGAAGGCGCTCGGGAAACCACCAGGGAAATATCTGAGCGGTATTTTCCCTGAATATAAGAATTGACTTATATTAGCGTCGACCGATATTAATCCTGGCACGAAACGACAAGGAGGAGCGCCATGGAGATCGACGTCGTCAGGGTATTAGGGCTGGTTACGCGTTCGGTGAGGAATTTCGAGAAGGACGGGAAGGCAGCCAGTGCGGTGACACTGACGCGGCTTTACGAGACCAGCGTCGACGATCTCTGGGACGCAGTGACCAGCGAGCAACGCATTCCGCGCTGGTTCTTTCCGGTCGGGGGAGATCTCCGGCTCGGCGGAAAATACCAGCTCAAGGGGAATGCAGGCGGGACCATCACGGCATGTACGCCGCCGACCCATTTTGCGGCGACCTGGGAATTCGGCGGCGCGATGAGCTGGATCGACGTCAAGCTGACCGCAGAACGAAGCCAGGCGCGGCTGACGCTCGAGCACACCGCGATGATCGAGGATCATTGGAATCAGTTCGGTCCAGGGGCAGTCGGGATCGGCTGGGATCTCGCCATTGCCGGGCTGGAGCGATATGTTGCGACCGGGGCATCGGTCGACCATGAGACGGCCGAGGCATGGATGGGCTCTCCCGCGGGCAAGGAATTCATGACGAGCAGCGGCGAGTATTGGCGCGCAGCGCATGTCGCAAGCGGCGTGGATCCTGCGTCCGCGAAACAGCGGTCGGACCGTACCATCGCTTTCTATCGCGGCGAGACGCCGCCCGACGTGGCGCATCCGGGCACAGGAAGCTGATGCAAATCTTCGAGGTCCTTGCCGACCCCGTCCGCCGTCGCATCCTCGAGCTGCTTGCGCCCGGCGAGATGGCGTCCGGCGAGGTCGTCGAAGTGATCGGAGCGGAGTTCGGGATCACGCAGGCCGCCGTGTCGCAGCACCTCAAGGTGCTGCGCGAGAGCGGCTTCGCGACGGTTCGGGCGGAGGCGCAAAGACGGCTCTATTCGGTCGATGCTGCGGGCCTCCAAGCGGTGGATGCATGGATCGGTCAGTTCCGCAATTTCTGGGAGCCGAAGCTGGATGCGCTGGCGACGGAAATCGCGCGCGGCAAACGCGAGCGTCGTAACGCGCCAATGAGCAAGCGGAGCGGGAAGCGGGCGTGAAGGCATCGCGGCCACGCCTCATGGAGACGTTTCCGTTCTTTGCCCGGCGGGGGATGGGCTTGAGCGGCGGCATCTCGGTGTCGCCCGGGCTGGCGGCCCATCTGAGGCCGTACTGCAGGTTCGCGGCCTGCGCGGCGGCGACGAGCTGTACAAAGCCCCAGACGATTGCGGCGGGCAGCATCGATAGCTCGAAGCTCATCGCCATTGGCTGTCCCCCAATCTGCAAGAAATCAGCGCGATCCCGGGTGCCATCCGGGAGTTTGGGAATCTCGGGATCGAGGTGATCCCAGGCATATCCGCGCGAGCAGAACAGCACGACGGACGGTTTGAACGTGCTGGCATCGTCCAGCGTGCCGACATAGATGCCGGTTAAGTCCGGCTTCTCGTCCGGCTTGTTGTAGATAGGCGAGCCGCAGTTCGGACAGAACCCTTTGCGCTTGACCGCGCCGCTGACGGCAGTGCGCTCGATTTCGCGCACCTCGCCTGTCACCGCGACTGCGCTGCGCGCGAACACGAAGATGGAGCTGTGGCCGCTGCCGGTATCGCGCTGACAGTCGCTGCACTGGCATTGGAAGCCGCGGATCGGCGCGGACGCAATGGTGTAACAAACCGCGCCGCAGGCACAACGACCTGAATATGTCATTCGTCTCCCTCCCAACGGGCCGGCGCGATTTCACACAAGCCGGATATTTGCCGGCCCGCTCACTCGCGCGACATCTTCTCGAACCTCTTCACCAGCCGCTCCCGCTTCAGCCGCGACAGGCGCTGGATCCAGAACATGCCGTCGAGCTGGTCGATCTCGTGCTGGTGGCAGACAGCACGCAAGGCTTCCGACTCCTCTTTGTGCATGCTGCCGTCGAGATCCCGATAGCTGATCCGCACGCGGGCGTGGCGCTGGACCTCGTCGTTGACGCCGGGCATCGAGACGCTGCCTTCGCGATGCAGGATCATCTCGGGTGAGGCCCATTCGATCTCCGGATTGACATAGGTCTGTGCACCGTCCCTGGCGTCGAGCTCGAGCACGACGACGCGCAAGGGCACGCCGACATGCGGCGCCGTGATGCCGATGCCGGGCGCGGCGCGCATGGTCTCGAGCAGATCATTTGCAAGCTCGCGGAGCGCATCGTCGAACGCGGTGACGGGGTGAGCCGGCATCGCGAGCCGGCGGTCGGGATAGCGGACGATCGGGCGAATGGTCATGCAAGCTCCTAGCACTCACGGATGGTTGAAGCATCCCGTTCTTGACGCCCTACCAACTGGAAGGTAGCTAGGGACCATGACCAACGTTTCCTCGACAGCCGACGACATCCTGGCCTGCGCGCGCAGCTTGATCATCGCGGGCGGCTACAATGGTTTCAGCTACGCCGACGTGGCCGAGGTGGTCGGTATTCGCAAGCCGAGCATCCACCATCATTTCGCCAGCAAGGTCGATCTGGTCCGCACGCTCGTGTCGCGCTACCGCGCCGAAGCCGAGGCGGGACTGTCCGCGCTCGAGCGCAATGTCCCTGATCCGCGCGACCAGCTCGAAAACTATGTCGCGTACTGGAAGGCGTGCATCAATGATGCGACAGCGCCGTTCTGCGTGTGCGCGCTGCTGGCCAGCGAGCTTCCGATCCTGCCGGAGGAGGTTGCGCTCGAAGTCCGTGCGCACTTCCGCTCCTTGGCTTCCTGGCTGACGGCCGTCATGGAGCGTGGCAAGCGGAAAGGGCAACTCAAACTCTCCGGCACAGCCCGCGTCGAGGCCGAAGGATTCATGGCGACCATTCACGGCGCCATGCTGTCGGCGCGTGCCTATGGCGATCCAAAGATGTTCGGTGTGATTACCACCCCGCTGCTGGACCGGCTGTCCAACAAGCACTGAGAGACATCGGCGAGACGATGACGATAGCCAGCAAGTGGGCTGGATCGAAGACGGTTTCGTTGTGTGTAAGAAAACTACCAACTAGTAGGTATAGGAGAGACTGCGATGGCGCGATATCAATTGAATCCGGTTCATTGCGACCGCGAGCGATGGCTGAAGCAATATTACTTCGTGCGAGCGGCGTTCTCGGTTGCCTGGGTCGCTGCTGCGTTTGCCGCCGGGGCTTCTTCTCCAGTGATCGCCGGCGCCTTGCTCGTCCTCTATCCCGCATGGGACGCCGCTGCCAACTTCGCGGACGCGGTTCGCAGCGGCGGACTCGCTCAAAGCCGCCCGCAGGCTCTGAACGTTGTGGTCAGCCTGGCGACCACCGTCGCGGTGCTTGTGACCTTGCAGATGAGCATGAACCGGGTGCTCGGAATCTTCGGGGCATGGGCGATCCTGTCGGGATTGCTCCAACTCGGAACGGCCATCCAGCGCTGGCGGAGTTTTGGCGCGCAATGGGCCATGGTGCTCAGCGGGGGCCAGTCGGCTCTCGCAGGCGGCTTCTTCATCTTTCAGGCCACGATGCCCGCGATTCCCTCGATCGCGAATGTCGCGGGCTATGCTGCAGTCGGTGCGCTCTACTTCCTGGTCTCGGCGGTCTGGCTCACGGTCGGCGAGTGGCGGCGTAGCGCGGCTGTTTGAAGCCTTGCCATTCAAGCCTTGTCGCGGACGCTCACCCGTCCGGATAGGGCGTGCCGTCCCTGTGCACGAATCGGCCGTCGGAGTTGGCGCTCATCATGTCGATGTCGGAGCAAATCGTGAGATCGTCGGGCGAGCGAGAGCCGACTTCGAGATAGAGGGCGATGGCGCTCGAACGGTTGATCAAGTGATGGCCGTTGCCGCTGTTTTTCGCGAAGGCGGCGCAGTCACCGGCGCGGAGCACGATCTCGCATTTGTCCTCGATCAGCGTCACTTCGCCTTCGAGGACATAGACGAATTCGTCCTCATGCGAGTGCCAATGCCGCTGGCTCGACCAGTTGCCGGGCGGCAAGCGCATCAGGTTGACGCCGAAATCGGACAAGCCTCCGGCATTGCCGAGCCGCTGCCGGACCCGATCGGCGCAAGGTGCATCGAAGGGCGCGGGGTAGCCGGCGCCCTTGCGGGCGGGTACGGCAGCGATGTCGATTTTCGGCATAAGCATTTCCCTGCAGTTCTCTAGCGTTGCGTGGCCTGGCACATCGCGGAGCGCCAGGCGCGTCGTCGAACCCGGTCACGGATTTCGCCGCATCCGCACGGCCAGTTCCGCACGGCAAGGCCGGATGGCGCGCGAGGAGGCGGACGATCGCGTTTGCGACGGGACGAATTCAATAGCGGCGGGATGATGCCATCATGCAGGTGTTTTGCCCGACGAGTCAAACGGCGGGTCTTCCTTCGCACTGCAAAGAGCTGCGCTGTAAGTCCTTGATCCGACAGCGCCCCGCTACTGTGCATGGGGTTGTTTTCGCGTTTTTTGTTTGGCAGGTCACAAAAGCGTGCCGCAAAAACTTGCGTCGGCCTGTCGGCCCACCATGTTCCCATTCGTCTTCCACCCAGACAGATCTGACGGGAGACCAAAATGAACGCTTCCTCCTATCGCTGGGTGATCGTCGCCGCGGGCGGCTTGCTCGGCTGCGTCGCCATCGGCGGCATGTTTTCGCTGCCGGTATTCCTGCAGCCGATCGCAAAGGACACCGGCTGGTCCGTGACCGGCATCTCCAGCGCCATGACGATCGGCTTTCTGGCAATGGCCTGCACCAGCATGGTCTGGGGCACGTTGACGGACCGGTTCGGGCCGCGGCTGGTGGTGCTGACGGGATCGACGGTGCTGACCGTGAGCCTGTTCGCGGCGAGTCACGCCACCTCGCTGCTGGCGTTTCAGTTCGTCTTCGGGCTTCTGGTCGGAGCGTCCTGTGCGGCGATCTTCGCGCCGATGATGGCGACCGTGACCGGCTGGTTCGACACCCATCGCAGCCTCGCGGTCTCGCTGGTGTCGGCCGGCATGGGCATGGCGCCGATGACGATGGCGCCGCTCGCGGCCTGGCTCGTCTCCGGCCATGACTGGCGCACCTCGATGCAGATCGTGGCGCTGGTGGTCGGCGCCATCATGATCCCGGTCTCGTTCCTGGTGCGCCGCCCGCCGGCGCTCGCGCACGCCGTGGCCGCGCCTGCGGGCGAGGGCGCCGTGCAAGGTGAGATGTCGATGGGAGAGGCGCTGCGCTCGCCGCAATTCCTGATCCTGCTCGCGACCAATTTCTTCTGCTGCGCCACCCATTCCGGCCCGATCATCCACACCGTCTCCTATGCCGTGAGCTGCGGCATCCCGCTGGTCGCGGCGGTGACGATCTACAGCATCGAAGGCTCTGCCGGCCTTGGCGGACGCATTGCCTTCGGCCTGATGGGTGACCGCTTCGGCGCCAAGCGCGTGCTCGTCTCGGGCCTGCTGTTGCAGGCGTTCGGCGCACTCGCCTATGTCTTCGCGCACCAGCTTGCGACGTTCTACGCCGTCGGGGCCGTCTTCGGCTTCATTTATGCCGGCACCATGCCGCTCTACGCGGTGCTGATCCGCGAAAATTTCCCGCTCAAGATGATGGGCACGGTGATCGGCGGCACCGCCATGGCCGGCAGTCTCGGCATGGCCACGGGCCCGCTCGCCGGCGGCCTGATCTACGATGCGTTCTCGAGCTACGCTTGGCTCTATATCGCCTCCTGGGCGATGGGCCTCGGCGCCTTCCTGATGGCGATGAATTTCAAGCCGTTCCCGAAGCCGCGCGCGGATTTGGCGCCGGCGGCAGCGTAAGCAAGTTCATCGAGGCACAGCGCTAGAGCTGCGCCTCGATCGCGGGCTTGTCGATGATGGACCACACGTGCCGTATTTTTCCGTCGTGAAATTGATAGAACACGTTTTCACAGAAGGACATGCGCCTGCCGTTCACATCCAGCCCCAGAAACGTTCCAGCCGGTGTGCAATCGAACTTCAGCCGGGCGGCGATATGGGGCGGATCGCAGACCAGCAGCTCGATGTTGAAATGCAGATCCGGAATTGTGCGAAAATCCTGCTCCAGCATGGCACGATAGCCGGACAGTCCGAACGGTCGCGCATTGTGGGCGACATCATCGTGGACGAACTGTCCGAGGGCGGGCCAATCCTGCCGGTTCAGGCAGGCGATGTAGTCGCGGTAGATGTCGGCGAGGTCGGACCTGGTCATGGCGTGCTCCTGCGGCTCCGGCCCTAACGCGGCAACGAGAGAAAAGGCGCAGGCGCTCACAGACGTTTTTCGAAGAACAGGTCCGGGTAGGGATCGTCATTGAAGCGGGGGATCTCGCTCCAGCCGCTTCGTCGGTAGAGCTGGCCGGCTTCCGCCAAGGCGCTGTTGGTGTCGAGCCGCAATAGCTTGATGCCGAGCCCGCGCGCGGCGTTCTCGGTCATGTCCATCAGGCGCCGGCCGAGCCGCAATCCGCGCGCCGCCGGTGCGACCCACAGCCGCTTGATCTCGGCATAGCCGTGATCGGTGCCCTTGAGCCCGACGCAGCCGACCGGTAGCGTGTCCGACATCGCGACGATGAACGTGCCGCGCGGGCGGCGCATATCCTTGGCGTCGGGATCGCGCGACAGCGAGACGTCGAACCCCTGCTTGAAGCGGCGGCCGAGCTCGCCATAATATTCGCCGAGGCAATAGCGCGCCTGTTCGCTCCGCGGGTCCATCTCGTCCAGCGTGACGCGCTCGCGCGTCAGCGCGGAAGCAACCAAATCCATCGCCGCCAGCAGCGCCTCGCGTTGCGCATGTTGGGCGAGGAAGCCCTCGGCCTGCGTATTCGACAGCGCCTCGTAGGCCGCGAACTCGCGCCGGCCCGCACGCGTCAACGTCGCGACGCGACGGCGCGCATCGTCCTCATGCGCATTGGTCTCGACCAGCCCTTCGTCCTCGAGGCAGCGGAGGAGGCGGCTCATCAGGCCGGAATCGAGGCCGAGATAGTCGCGAATCTCGGCCACGTCCGAACGTCCATGCCCGATCGCGTTGAGCACGCGCGCCGCCCCCAGTGGCCGCCCGCGTCCCAGGAATGACGTGTCGAGCGCGCCGACAGCGGACGTGACGGCACGATTGAAGCGGCGGACGCGGGAAACAGGGTCGAGCATGATATATCTGACTTTAGTCAGACATATCATCGAAGTCAATCAGTGCACGTTTTCGCTTCACCAGCGAACTGCGCTTCAATCCAGGCCCAGGACCTTGCGGGATTTCCGCGTGAGTTTCGCCGCGATCAGCGCGTGCGCCTGCGCCAGATAGGCCGTGAGCTCGGCGTCCGGCAGCGCGTTGTTGCCGACGAGTTGCACCCATTTGGCGCGCGCCAGATAGGGCGCCGGCCGCGCAAGGCCGTGCTCGATCAGCATGGCATAGGCCATGTTCGAGACCTTGAACATGTAGCCGCCGGAGCGCGCGGCAAAGCCGCCGCCGAGTGCGAACATCTTGCCGCCGACCTTGAACACGGAGGTACCCTCCCACTGCACCACCTTGGTGACGGCGGGCAGGCGCAGGCAGCGGGTTTCGAAAGTTTTGGGAGTCATCGCCTAAGCGATAGCACAGCGTACGCGGCTTGCAACGCCGCAACGATGGAGCGCCTCTGCGTGCCGCACCGCGTCCGCGATACGAGAGGAACGACCCCACTTGTATCGTGCCGTCCGATCCCCCACACTCCACATCACTCAATCAGTCACAGGAATAAGGTCATGGCTCGCATTCGCTGTATCACCGAGATGGGGATGGGCGTCGACGTGCACGGCAGGGACGCCACCAAGGCGGCGAAGCGTGCCGTTTCTGATGCCATCAGGCATTCGAGCCTCGGCTTCTTCCGGATGATCGACAAGACTGCGAACGACATGTTCGTCGACGTCACGATCGCGGTGCCGAATCCCGAAGCCGTCGACAAGGACGCGGTCGCGAAGGAACTGCCTTACGGCACCGTCACCGTCAACGCGGTGAAGGGCGGGCTGGAGATTCCCTCGGCTGCGGAGCAGGGCAACGACCCCATCCTCATCGCCAATGCCGCCGTCATCGTCAGCTTCGATAAGGACTAGGCCGGTGTCCGACGGTGACGTGACCCTACTGGATCGCCCGATCTGGAGCGCGCTGACGACCAGCCACAAACATCTGGCCGAGGGTGGCCCGGGAGCGCTGCGCTATCCGGTGGACGTGACGCCTTTTGCCGACATGGTCGACATGTCCGAGACGAGCTTTGCCGAGCTCGGCAATCTCCTGTCGGGCTCGCAGGTCGCCGCGCTGTTCACACCCGAGGCCGTCGACGTTCCCGCCGGTTTCAAGGTCGTGCTGGCCGGACCCTGCGAGCAGATGATCGGCTCCCCGGCCGATAGCCCGCTTCGCGATGCCGAGATCGTCCGGCTGGGTGCAGCCGACGTTCCCGCCATGATGGCATTGACGGAGTTGACGAAGCCCGGTCCATTCGCGCGGCGCACGCACGAACTCGGGACGTTTCTTGGCATCCGCGCCGGCGGCGAATTGGTCGCGATGGCCGGCGAGCGCATGAAGCCGGGCAATTTCGTCGAGATGACGGCCGTCTGCGTCCACCCTGATCATCGGGGGCGGGGCTACGCGCAGGCGCTGCTGGCGGCGGTCGCGCGGCAGATCGAGGCGCGCAGCGAAATTCCGTTCCTGCACGTGTTCTCGAGCAACTCGTCGGCCATCGCGCTGTACCAGCGGCAGGGGATGCGGACTCGGCGCCGCCTGCACGTGACTGCGTTCATGAAGCAGAGATGAGCCGCGCCGTCCGGTCAGGCTTCATATCTGGCGAATTCACGCTATATCGATCCCAACCATCATTGGGGAAACACATGGACGCCAGAACACCTGATTTTTCCGCCATGCGGACAGCAATGCAGAGTTACGTCGATCAGGAGATCATTCCGGGTGCATCCTGGGCGGTGCTGCGGGGCCGCGAGGTCGTCGATCAGCAGTGCGTCGGTTTCGCCGATCGCGAGACCAGCACCGCGCTGCGGCCCGATCACATTTTTCGCGCCTTCTCCAATACCAAGATCTTCGTCAC
Source organism: Bradyrhizobium sp. 17 (assembly GCF_023073515.1). Taxonomy (NCBI): domain Bacteria; kingdom Pseudomonadati; phylum Pseudomonadota; class Alphaproteobacteria; order Hyphomicrobiales; family Nitrobacteraceae; genus Bradyrhizobium; species Bradyrhizobium sp. 17. Next base: position 305,183 of record NZ_JADPJQ010000130.1, read on the forward strand.
CTGCGCGATCATGCTGTTGGCCGAGGAAGGCCGCATCGGGCTCGATGACGTTGTCGAGAAATTCCTGCCGCAACTCGGCAATCGCAAGGTTCTGAAGCCGGGCGCTTTGAGCCTTGCCGACGTCGAACCGGCGAAGAGCCCGATCACGATCCGGCAGCTTCTGACCCATACCTCCGGCCTCAGCTACGGCATCTTCGATCCCGGCACGGTGCTGTTCAAAAGCTATAACGAGGCACGCGTTCTCAATCCGTTGACGCCGCTGACTGACATGATCGACCGGCTCGCCGATCTGCCGCTGTCCTTTCATCCCGGCGCGTCCTGGGAATATTCGGTTGCGACCGACGTCCTCGGGCGCGTCGTGGAGGTCGTCTCCGGCAAGCCGCTCGACGCCGTGCTCAAGGCGCGCATTTTCGAGCCGCTCGGCATGACCGACACCGGCTTCCACGTGCCGGACGCGCAGCAGGGCAGGCTGGTCGCGCTCTACAACGGCACGGATGCCCTCGATCCCATGAAGCCCGGCCTCACCCGGGCCGACGACCTGCCTTATCCGCAGGCCTATCGGCGGCAGTTCCCGCGGCTGTCGGGCGGCGGCGGACTGGTCTCGACCTTGCCCGACATGCTCGCTTTGATACAGGCGCTGCTTCCCGGCTCGGATGCTCTGCTGAAGCCGGAGACGCTGCGGCAGATGACGACGAACCAGCTGCCCGCCGGCGAGAACATTCGCTTCGCCAATCTCGGCCCGATCCCCGGCAAGGGCTTTGGCCTCGGCGGCGCGGTCACCTTCGCGCCGATGCCGTTCGATCCCCCGAATTCGACCGGCGAATTCCAGTGGGGCGGCCTCGCCGGCACCCATTGGTGGATCTGCCCGCAGGCCAATACCGCCGGTGTGCTGATGACGCAGCGCTACATGGGCTTCTGGAATCCGTTCTTCTTCGAGTTCAAGCGTCTGGCCTATCAGGCCGTCGGAGGCTGATCGCGAAAAAAATTGCAGGTTGCCGCGAATCCTTTCCGGTCGTCGCGCCCTCTCTTGACGGTCGAGGCATTTTGCTTCGGCTTATCTCGGAGAATGTGATGGCATTTTACAGAAAGAACATCGGCGGCCTGCATCAGGCCGTGCGGATCGCCTTTGGCGTCGCGGTGGCGGTCGCGGCGGTCGTGTATCTCACCGGCGCTGCGGCGTGGCTGGTTGCACTTGGCGGTGCCGGCTTCGCGCTGACCGGCCTCGTCGGCTATTGTCCGATGTGCGCGATGGCCGGCATCGGAAGAGGAGGCGCGTCGTGAGCGCGGCTGGGATCTCGCCGGACCTGTTCGAGGCCGCGCGCCTCGGCGATCCCCAGGCGATCGCGTCTCTGCTCGAGACGGCGCAACCGAACATCCGCCGCTACGCCCGCGCCACCTGTCGCAGCTCGGCGGACGCCGAGGATGCGACGCAGGAGGCGCTGTGGATCCTGTTTCGCCATGTCGGCACGATCCGCTCGTGGCTGGCGTTTTCGGCCTGGCTGTTCAGTGTGGTCCGCCGCGAATGCCTGCGGCTTGCCCGCAAGGCAGGCCTCGCGCCGGCGATCGACGACGGAGAGGCGGAGGCGCTGCTGCTGTCGCGTCCTGAGGCCGATTTGCGGATCGACATCGCGGCGGCCTTCGAGGCGCTGCCGCCGCACTACCGCGACGTCGCGCTGATGCGCGACGTCAAGGAAATGACCATCGATGAGATCGCCGTCGCGCTCGGCGCGACCCGGCAGACCGTGAAGGCACGTCTGCATCGCGCCCGCGCCCTGATGCGCGAATATCTGACGAGATGAGCCATGACCGATTATCAAAGACGTGACGACCTGAAATCTATCCCGGCCTTCGTGGCGCTCGCGCCGGTCGAGGCCAACGCGTTCCTTGCGTTCAACCACGCGGTCGAGCGCAAGGACGGATTGATTCCGCCAAAATATCGCGAGCTGATCTCGCTCGCGGTCGCGCTCACCACGCAATGCGCCTATTGCCTCGACGTGCACACTGCGCAGGCGGCGAAGGCCGGTGCAACGCGAGAAGAAGTCGCGGAAGCCGCGTTGATTGCGGCCGCGGTTCGCGCCGGCGGCACGCTCGGCCATGCGTTGTTGGCGCAGCGCCTGTTCGAGCGACATCGGGGCGAGGAACTGGGATAGAGGAGCGGGCGGATGTCCCGCAGAGATCAGGAACTTGCCAAACTATCTCGGCCTCGACGGATTTCGCTTCGGCTGGGTCGTCGCCTGGATCGACCAGCGCGGCGATCACGGCTTTGATTATTCGCCGGGTCTTGCGCGGCTGCTCGCGCTGCCGCATGCCGGGGCGATGATCGACATGCCGATCGGATTGAAATGGAGTGGTTATCGCATCTGCGATTTGCGCGCACGCGAGCTGGTCGGTCCCGCCGTGTTTCTCGGCGCCCGCCGCGATCTCTGGACGTTCGCCGATATGGCGGCAGCCAATCGCCACTACTGGGAGCGCGAGGGCAAGGGCAGGGGCGTATCGGCGCAGCTCTGGAACATCAGGGACAAGATCAGGGACGTCGACGCGATCATGACGCCGGCGCGGCAGGCGACCATCGGCGAAGCGCATCCGGAATTGATTTTTTGGAATTTGGCTGGGCGGGTCCGGCTTGCAAAGAAGACATCGGCGGAGGGCCGCGGGCAGCGCATCGCACTCCTGCAGCAGCGCGGCTTCGGGCGCTTGCCGACATGGCTGACTCAACGACATGGCACCGGCATCGGCGGTGACGATCTGATCGACGCCTGTGCCTGCGCGATCGCGGCACGCGACAGCACGCAGCGGTTCGGCGGGGAGGAGACCGATCCGCGGGGCTTGCGGATGGAGATCAATTATTGAGGCCGTCGGGGTGCGAGGAGCCGGGAAAAAGCTGCAATTTATTTGAAGCTTGCAGGAACAGACGACGGCTGGCCCGCGTTCCTCGTGCGAACCGAACACGGAGAAGCTCGTCCGATGAGGGATGTCAGTCAGTTCGCGACCGCGATGCTTGCGCTCGTCTTCACCGGAGCACTGCTCGTCACCGGCCAGCTCTTCATCGAGCAACGCGCACAGCGCGATGTGATGCACGCCACCAACCATTTGCTGCGGCCATTGTGACCTGTACGGGAAAATGACCTGACTACTCGACCTTGCGTCGTTCGTCCGCTCGCCTAGACTAGGCGGCATCTCATGAACGAAGCCGGGGTCCTGATGTCCGATCTGTCCGCCTTTCCCATCACCAAGCGCTGGCCGGCCAAGCACCCGGAGCTGCTCCAGCTTTATTCGCTACCGACGCCGAACGGCGTCAAGGTCTCGATCATGCTGGAAGAGATCGGGCTTCCCTACGAAGTCCATCTCGTCGATTTCGGCAAGGATGACCAGAAGACGCCGGAATTCCTCTCGCTCAATCCGAACGGCAAGATCCCGGCGATCCTCGATCCCGATGGTCCCGGCGGCAGGCCGCTGCCGCTGTTCGAGTCCGGGGCGATCCTGCAATACCTCGCGGAGAAGACCGGCAAGCTGCTGCCGCAGGACGCCGCGCGCCGTTATCAGACCATCCAGTGGCTGCATTTCCAGATGGGCGGCATCGGGCCGATGTTCGGCCAGGTCGGCTTTTTCCACAAATTCGCCGGCAAGGACTTCGAGGACAAGCGGCCGCTCGAGCGCTACGTGGGCGAAGCCAAGCGGCTGCTCGGGGTGATGGAGATGCATCTTGCCGGCCGGCAATGGTTCATGGACGACGATTACACCATCGCGGACATCTCCATGCTCGGCTGGGTGCGCAACCTCATCGGGTTCTACGGCGCCCGCGATCTCGTCGAGTTCAGCCAGTTCAAATCCGTCGCCGCCTGGCTCGACCGCGGGCTGGCGCGTCCGGCGGTCGAGCGCGGGCTGAACATTCCGAAGCGGCCGTGAGATCAGGTTAGCGCCTTTTGGGTCATGTAGAGCGCCATCAGCAAGATGAGGGCGATCAAGACCCGGCGCAGCACCGATTTGCTGACGCCATTAGCCGCGCGTGCGCCGAGATCGGTGCCGACCCAGAGGCCGGCAAGGATGCCGATGATGGCAGGCCAGCCGACCATGAGGCCCTTGCTCCAGTAGATCCAGGCCGCCGGAATATTGGTCGGGATGACCGAGAAGACGAGGCTGACGAGCTGGGCCTGATGCTGCGGCACCCGCAGGCCCGCCGCGAGCCCGACGGTGATCGCGAGCCCACCGCCGATGCCCATGAAGCCGGAGGAAAATCCGGCAAGCATGCCGATGAGGAGCAGCGGCAGCCAAGGCAGCTTGTCTCGGTCGCAGGTCTCATTGCTTTTCTCCTCGCGGTCGCTGCGCAGGATCAGGAGAGCGATCAGCGCGACGAGATAGACGACGTAGGTCCATTGCAACACCGAGTCGGAGACTGCGGCCGCAGCGTAGCCGCCGCCGGCACCGCCGAAGAGAAACCCGATGCCGATCCAGACGATCCACAGCAACGGGCTGCGATTGCCGCTCTGCCAGTAGCGGCGAACGCCCGCGAGTCCCGTCGGTGGAACCTGCGTGATCAGCGATGTCCCCTGGGCGACGTGTTGCTCGGCGCCCAGTAGCAGTACGCTGAAAATCACGAGGCCGCCTCCGGGACTCGTGCCCATGAAGCCCGATGTCAGCCCGCCGATGAGGCCGACCCCAATGCCTGCGAGCAGGTCATGGACCCACGACATCGCTCAGCTCCTGGTCCGTCGCTTGACGTCGGCCTTTGTGGTGCGAAATCCATCGATCACGCTGGTCACGGCCGCCATGCAGGCCTCGATGTCAAAATCCTGGCCCCAGCATTTTTGCAGCACAAAACCCTGGAAGATCGCGATCAGCACGCGCGCGATCGCTTCCGCACCGAGATCGCGTTTGATGAGGCCGCCATGCTGGCCCCGCTCGACCAGGGCGACGATCAGGGCGCGGGGTATGTCGATGCCTTCCACGACGCTGGTGCGGACGCGGCGGTTGCGTAGGGCTTCGGCCCAGCCATGGATGCCGACACGGCGGCGCGCTTCGCCGGCGGAGTCGGTGAGCCATTGCGCGTAGACGCCGACCAGCGCGTGAAGTCCTTCGATCGGATCGCCGGATCCTTGCGCGACCGAATTGAGCACGGCCTCGCGCCGATGCCGGTCGTCGGCGAGTGCCTCGATCAGATCGTCCTTGCTCTGGAAGTAGAGATAGACCGCACCGTGGCTCAGCCCCGACCGTTTGACGATGTCGGCCATCCCGGTCTGGTGAAAACCGTCCTCGGCGAAGCAGGCAAGGGCGGCTTCGAGAATCTGCTGCCGCCGGCCTTCACGTTGCTTGTCGCTGATTTTCGGCATTCGGCCATCCACAAAAAACTGACAGATCAATCGTTTAGTCGTTCTGCAGGACAAGCGGTTCCGTAGCACTGGATAAAATAAAAAACGATCAGTCAGTCATTTTTGGCTCAAAGAGTATCGTGGTCAAGCCCGAGGAACCGGGGGCCGGGAACGAGGAGGTGAACCTTAAAGGGCGCCCCCGGCGGCCAGGAACCGCCCCTTGAGCGCGCGGTGCTAGAACAGCCGTCCGCCGTTCGGCACGGGCTTGCTCGGCTGCACCAGCACGACCTTGCCGTCGGCATCGGGGAAACCGAGGGTCAGCACCTCCGAGACAACGGGGCCGATCTGGCGCGGCGGGAAATTCACGACCGCAGCCACCTGTTGGCCCACTAGCGTTTCAAGCGGATGATTTTCGGTGATCTGCGCCGAGCTCTTGCGCACGCCGATCGCGGGACCGAAGTCGATCCACAGCCGCCAGGCCGGCTTGCGCGCCTCGGGGAACGGCCTTGCATCGACGATGGTGCCGACGCGGATATCGACCGCGAGAAAAGTGTCGAAGTCGATGGTCGGCGATGCGGTCGCGGCTGGATCGTGGGTGACGTGCATGGAGTGTCCGTTCGAAGAGCTGGCATCGTTTTCGCAATATTGTCGCGCGAACCGGAGTTGCGTACAACGCCTTGGGATCACGATACGACGCATGCGCGAGGAACGCTTTGCCCAACATCATCTACGGCATCAAGAACTGCGACACCATGAAGAAGGCGCGCGCCTGGCTCGACAGCCATGGCGTCGCCTACGCGTTTCACGACTACAAGACGGCGGGCGTGGAGAAGGACAAGCTCAAGCAGTGGAGCGAGAAGGTCGGTTGGGAGACGCTGCTCAACCGCGCCGGCACGACTTTCAAGAAGCTGCCCGATGCCGACAAGGAAGGCCTCTCCGAGAAAAAGGCGCTGGCGTTGATGCTAGCGCAACCATCGATGATCAAGCGGCCGGTGCTTGAAGTCGGCGGCAAGCTGCTGGTCGGCTTCAAGCCGGAGATCTATGCCAAGGAAGTCACGACCAAGGAAGCCGCCGCCAAATCGCGCTGACCGCTAGTTCAGCTCGATGATCTCGGTGGGAACACCTGAGCCCTGCTGGTCCGCGAACTCGACCAGTTCGGCCGGCGCGATGCGGCCCGGGGTGCGATGGAACAGGTCGTGGTCGATCACCGCGCGCAATCTCGGGCGCGGCAGCGCGTCATTTCCGCGCATCAGATTCTTGATCTCGAAGCCGCCGTCCTCGCAGAAGGTCTTGAGCGACGCGATGATGTGACAGACCTTGCCGTCGCTCTGGAACGGCAGCAGCAGGCGCTCATAGGCGACGATACGGCCGTAGATGTCATCGACGTCGGCAACGCTGTAGACAGGCAGCCCACGCGCCACGCATTCATGATAGACCGGCATCACCAGGGGCGCGAGACGCGGCCCGATATAGTCGTCGAGCAGAACGCCCTTGCCGGTGTGTCCATAGGCGCGCGAGATGCGCGTGCCTTCGCTCTGGATGGTCAGACGCGGTGTCGGCATCGACGCATCCACCGTATAATAGATCAGATCGGAGAGCTCTTCCTCGAGCCGCGCAGGCTGGTACTCCCAGATCGCCGGGGCCGTCTGCTCGCGCGCATAGAGCCGCAGCCACGTGTTCAGGAGATCACGCTGCCTGATCGACTTGACCACGGAAGGAGCCGCGCTTGCAAAATCCAAGACAATATTCCCGGCGAATAGAAATTCCGGACGCATGAAACGCGCGCATGATCCTCGCTGCGGGAAAATTTTCTATGAAGGCTGGCGCATGGAACGAAAGACCGTTAACGACGGCTTGATGACCGGCGCTTTGCGAACCGGGAAGCCGGGCAGGCGCGACATCAAAACATGTCCGACTAAGGGAGCATAAGTCTCCCGGCCGGAGGCCTGACCTGCTCAGCTTTCCGCCTTGCCTAACCCCCGTCACCTCCGGCATATTCCGCGCCCGGAGGCGGCGTTCCGGATGGGCTCCAGGGAGTGGCTCCAAGGGCCTCCGGAAAGCCGAAGCAACAAGGATAGCCACGCGCGTTGTGCGGGCAGGGGGAAAACTGTTTGGCCGATGAGTTCATTCTCGAAACGGAAGGCTTGACCAAGGAGTTCGCGGGCTTCTTCGCCGTCCGCGACGTTGCGCTCAAGGTTCGCCGTGGGAGCATTCACGCGTTGATCGGCCCGAACGGCGCCGGCAAGACGACGTGCTTCAATCTTTTGACCAAGTTCCTCAAACCGTCTGCCGGAAAAATCCTGTACAAGGGGCAGGACATCACCGCGATGGCGCCCGCCGACGTGGCTCGCCTGGGGCTGGTTCGCTCGTTCCAGATCTCGGCGGTATTTCCCCATCTCACCGCGCTCGAAAACGTGCGCGTCGCGCTTCAGCGCCAGCACGGCAGCTCCTTCGATTTCTGGCGCTCCAAGTCCGTCCTCAACCAATTCAACGATCGCGCGCGCGAGCTGTTGAACGATGTCGGCCTCAGCGAGTTTTCCAATACGCCCGCGGTCGAGATGCCCTACGGGCGCAAGCGCGCACTGGAGATCGCAACCACGCTCGCGCTCGACCCGGAGATGATGCTGCTGGACGAGCCGATGGCCGGCATGGGCCACGAGGACATCGACAAGATCGCGGCGTTGATCAAGCGCATCTCCGCGAAATACACCATCCTGATGGTCGAGCATAATCTGAGCGTCGTTGCCAATCTCTCCGACATCATCACCGTGTTGACGCGCGGCCAGGTGCTGGCGCAAGGCCATTACAGCGAGCTCACCAAGGACGAACGCGTCAAGGAAGCCTATTTGGGAGCCGGTCATGGCTGAGACTGCAACGGCGGAAGCTCCCGCAAAGGCCGCGAGCGGCGGCAACCTCCTCCAGGTCCGCAACCTCGAAGCTTGGTACGGCGAGTCCCACATCCTGCACGGGATCAACTTCGACGTGAACGCGGGCGAGGTCGTCACCCTGCTCGGGCGCAACGGCGCCGGCAAGACCACCACGCTGAAGTCGATCATGGGCATCATCGGCAAGCGCACCGGCTCGGTGAAGTTCAATAACCAGGACATCATCCGCACGACCTCGGACAAGATCGCGCGGATGGGAATCGCGTTCTGCCCGGAAGAGCGGGGAATTTTCGCCAGCCTCGATGTCCGCGAGAACCTGCTGCTGCCACCGGTGGTGCGTCCCGGCGGATTGCCGCTCGAGCAGATCTTCGATCTGTTTCCGAACCTGAAGGAACGGCTCAACAGCCAGGGAACCAAACTCTCCGGCGGCGAGCAGCAGATGCTCGCGATCGCGCGCATCCTGCGCACCGGCGCGAACTTCCTGATGCTGGACGAGCCGACGGAGGGTCTCGCGCCCGTCATCATCCAGCAGATCGGCCACACCATTGCGCGGCTCAAGAAGGAGGGTTTTACGATCCTCCTGGTCGAGCAGAACTTCCGGTTCGCATCCACTGTCGCTGACCGCTATTACGTGGTCGAGCACGGCAAGATCATTGACGGATTTTCCAATGCGGAGCTCGCCGCCAACATGGACAAGCTCCACACCTATCTCGGTGTCTAGAACTGCCAACAAGAAGATTCATAGGGAAGTAGCATGATGACAAAGTCGATTGCGTCGTTTCTGCTCGGCACGGCGCTGGCCGTGACCACCGCGGGCGTAGCCTTCGCGCAGGACAAGACCGTCAAGATCGGCGCGTTGTCCGATCAGTCCGGGCTCTATGCCGATCTTGGCGGGCCGGGCTCGACGCTCGCCGCGCAGATGGCCATTGAAGATTCCGGTCTGGCTGCGAAGGGCTGGAAGATCGACATCATCTCGGGTGATCACCAGAACAAGCCCGACATCGGCACCGCGATCGCGCGGCAATGGTTCGACGTCGACAAGGTCGACCTCATCGTCGACGTGCCGAATTCCGGCGTGGCGCTCGCGGTCAACAACGTCATCAAGGAAAAGAACGGCGTCTATATCAACTCGGGCGCGGCGACCTCGGATTTGACCAACGCGCAGTGCTCGCCCAACACGGTGCACTGGACCTACGACACCTACATGCTTGCCCACACCACCGGCCAGGCGCTGGTGAAGGCCGGCGGCGACACGTGGTTCTTCCTGACCGCGGACTACGCCTTTGGCGCGGCGCTGGAGCGCGACACCACCGCTGTCGTTACCGCAAATGGCGGCAAGGTGGTCGGCGGCGTCAAGCACCCGCTGAACACGCCGGACTTCTCGTCCTTCCTGCTGCAGGCGCAGGCTTCCAAGGCCAAGATCATCGGCCTTGCCAATGCCGGCGGCGATACCACCAACACGATCAAGCAGGCGGCCGAGTTCGGCATCGTCAAGGGCGGCCAGAAGCTCGCGGCGCTGCTGCTGTTCCTCACCGACGTCAAGGCGATCGGGCTCGAGACCGCACAGGGCCTCAACTTCACCGAGACCTTCTACTGGGACATGAACGACCAGACCCGGGCGTTCTCGAAGCGCTTCGCCGAGAAGATGAAGAACAACGCGCCGCCGACCATGGTGCAGGCCGGCGTCTATGCGGGCGTGCGTCACTATTTCAAGGCACTGGAAGCGCTCGGCGGCAACCCGCATGACGGCGTCAAGGTCGTCGAGAAGATGAAGTCGATGCCGACGGAAGACGATCTGTTCGGCAAGGGCGAGATCCAGCCCAACGGCCGCACCATCCACAATGCCTATCTGTTCGAGGTGAAGAAGCCCTCCGAGTCCAAGGGACCGTGGGACTTCTACAAGCTGGTCGGCACGGTGCCGGGCGACCAGGCCTTCACGCCGCTGTCCGAGAGCAAGTGCGCGCTCTTGAAGAAGTAAGCTAACCGCCCGCAGGCCATCAGGCCTGCGGGCGACTTTCAGGGAACGCCGAAGGGACCAGGTGCGGGATCGATGCAGGCTCTTTACGCTCAGCTACTGGTAGGACTGATCAACGGCTCGTTCTACGCGCTGCTCAGTCTCGGGCTTGCCGTGATCTTCGGCATGCTCAACATCATCAATTTCGCCCATGGCGCGCTCTACATGATGGGCGCGTTCGTCGCCTACTTCCTGCTGAACCTCGGCGGCATCAACTACTGGTGGGCGTTGCTGCTTGCGCCTGTTATCGTCGGCATCTTCGGCATGATCCTGGAACGGACCATGCTGCAATGGCTGACCGGGCTGGATCATCTCTACGGCCTGCTGCTGACCTTCGGCATTGCGCTAATCGTGCAGGGCGTGTTTCAGAACTACTTCGGCTCCTCCGGCCTGCCTTACGCCATTCCGGACCAGCTCAAGGGCGGCATGAATCTCGGCTTCATGTTCCTGCCGGTCTATCGCGGCTGGGTCGTCATCTTCTCGCTGGTGGTCTGCATCGCGACCTGGTTCCTGATCGAGAAGACGCGGCTCGGCGCCTATTTGCGCGCCGCCACCGAAAACCCGACGCTCGTGCGCGCCTTCGGCGTCAACGTGCCGCGCATGATCACGCTGACCTACGGCCTCGGTGTCGGCCTTGCAGCACTCGCCGGCGTGCTGTCGGCGCCGATCAACCAGGTGCGGCCGTTGATGGGCGCCGACCTCATCATCGTGGTGTTCGCGGTGGTCGTGATCGGCGGCATGGGATCGATCATGGGCTCCATCATCACCGGCTTCGCGCTCGGTGTGATCGAAGGCCTGACCAAATATTTCTACCCCGAGGCCTCCAACACCGTCGTGTTCGTGCTGATGGTGCTGGTGCTCTTGGTGAAGCCAACGGGATTGACGGGAAGGGCGGCCTGATATGACAGCCTTGACGGACGACACGCTGCCGGTAACCCCGCGCGCGATCCGCGACGAGATGATCGTGTTCGTGGTGATGGCGCTGCTGCTGGCTTCGGTGCCATTCACGGGGGTCTACCCGTTCTTCGTGATGCAGGCGCTGTGCTTCGCGCTGCTCGCCTGCGCCTTCAACCTGCTGATCGGCTACGGCGGTTTACTGTCCTTCGGCCATGCGATGTTCCTGGGCACGGCCGGCTATTGCAGCGCGCATGCGCTGAAAGTATGGGCGCTGCCGCCGGAACTCGGCATCCTCGTCGGGGTCGCCGGTGCCTTCGTGCTCTCGCTCATCACGGGCTATATCTCGATCCGCCGCCAGGGCATCTATTTCTCGATGATCACGCTGGCGCTGTCGCAGCTCTTGTACTTCATCTACCTCCAGGCGCCGTTCACCCATGGCGAAGACGGTATCCAGGGCATTCCGCAGGGACGCATGTTCGGCGTCTTCGATCTGACCAAGCCCACCGTGCTCTACTACGTGGTGCTGGTCGGTTTCCTCGCCGGCTTCCTGCTGATCTTCCGCATCATCAACTCGCCGTTCGGCGAAGTCCTCAAGGCGATCCGCGAGAACGAGCCGCGCGCGATCTCGCTGGGTTACCGCACCGATCAGTACAAGTTCCTGGCTTTCGTCCTGTCGGGCACGCTGGCCGGCTTTGCCGGTGCGCTGAAAGTCTTCGTGGCGCAGAATGCCTCGCTCACCGACGTGCACTGGTCGATGTCGGGCGAAGTCGTGCTGATGACGCTGGTCGGCGGACTCGGAACCGTCTTCGGTCCCGTGGTCGGTGCCTTCGTGATCATCGCCATGCAGCAATATCTGGCGGGGTTCGGCCAATGGGTGACCGTGATCCAGGGCTCGATCTTCGTGATCTGCGTGCTCACCTTCCGCCGTGGCGTCATCGGCGAAATCGCGCATTACTTCCGGCGGTCGCTGTAAGTCGTTGATATAATAGAAGATGTGTTGACGCGCGAAAGCGGTGGATGATCCGGCTCCACGGGCGTGAGGTGGCACGCGCGTGGATCGAAAATAGTCTATGACAGTTTCATGACGGCCCGCTTGGGCCAGGCCATCATCCAACCGGTAGTCTCTCTCCCATGATGCGATTGTTTCGCGCTTTCCTGCCGAAGGAAGAACGGTTCTTCGACCTGTTCGACCGCCACGCCCAGACCGTGATCCAGGGCTCGATCGCGCTCCAGAGCATGCTCAACGGGGGCGAGGAGACGCCGGTCTATTGCCAGCGCGTCAACCAGTTCGAGAACGATGCCGACAACATCACCCGTGAGGTGCTGACCGCGGTGCGCCGCACCTTCATCACCCCGTTCGACCGCGGCGACATCAAGAACCTGATCACCTCGATGGACGACGCCATCGACCAGATGCAGCAGACCGCAAAGGCCGTGATGCTGTTCGAGGTCCGCAGCTTCGAGCCGCCGATGCGGGAGATCGGCGGGCTTCTGATCGAATGCGCCAATCTGGTCGGCCGCGCGCTGCCGCTGATGCAGAAGATCGGTCAGAACGTGGCCATGCTGACCGCGATCACGGAAGAGCTTGGCAAGCTGGAAGGCCGCGTCGACGATCTCCATGATATCGGGCTGAAGGAACTGTTCCTCAAGCATCGCGGCGGCAACGCGATGGATTTCATCGTCGGCGCAGAGATCTACGACCATCTCGAGAAAGTCGCCGACCGCTTCGACGACGTCGCGAACGAGATCAACAGCATCGTCATCGAGCAAGTTTAGGGCAGGGGCCACGCCGTGGATGTTGCGTTGGGTCTTCCCGTCCTTGTCGGATTGATCGCCGTCGCGCTGCTGTTCGACTTCCTGAACGGCCTGCACGACGCCGCCAATTCGATCGCGACCATCGTCTCGACCCGCGTGCTGCGGCCGCAATACGCGGTGTTCTGGGCCGCGTTCTTCAACTTCGTCGCCTTCATGGTGTTCGGGCTGCACGTTGCCCAGACTATCGGCACCGGCATCATCGATCCCGCGATCGTGGATGCTCAGGTGATCTTCGCCGCGCTGGTCGGCGCCATCGTCTGGAACCTGGTGACATGGGCGCTCGGCATCCCATCGTCCTCGTCTCATGCATTGATCGGCGGCTTGTTTGGTGCCGGCGTGGCCAAAGCCGGCCTTTCAGCGGCGGTCTGGAGCGGGTTGTCCAAGACGGTGATCGCCATCGTGCTGTCTCCGCTGGTCGGCTTCCTGCTCGCGATGGTGCTGGTCGCGATCGTCTCCTGGGCCTCGGTGCGCTCCACGCCCTTTGCCGTGGATCGCGCCTTCCGCATCCTGCAATTCGCCTCCGCCTCGCTCTATTCGCTCGGCCATGGTGGTAACGACGCTCAGAAGACCATGGGCATCATCGCCGTGCTGCTCTATTCGCAGGGCCAGCTCGGCGGCGAATTCTTCGTACCCTTCTGGGTGGTGCTCTCGTGCCAGGCCGCGATGGCGATGGGGACGCTGATGGGCGGCTGGCGCATCGTCCGCACCATGGGCCTGCGCATCACCAGGCTGACCCCGATGCAGGGCTTTTGCGCCGAGACCGGCGGTGCCGCGACCCTGTTCATGGCGACCTTTCTCGGTGTTCCGGTCTCGACCACCCACACCATCACCGGCGCCATCGTCGGCGTCGGCGCGGCCCGCCGCCTCTCGGCGGTGCGCTGGAACGTCGCCAGCTCGATCGTCTATGCCTGGGTGATCACGATGCCGGCCTCGGCCATCGTCGCCGCGCTGAGCTGGTGGGCGGTCAAGATCTTCGTCAGGTAACCAGCTTCAGTCCGACAATGCCGGCGACGATCAGCCCGATGCTGGCGAGGCGGAACGCGGTGGCCGGCTCGCCGAACAGGACGATGCCGAGCGTCGCGGTGCCGACCGCACCGATGCCGGTCCAGACCGCATAAGCGGTTCCAATCGGCAGCGATTTGAGAGCGAGCCCGAGCAGGATGATGCTGCCGGCCATGGCGCCGAGCGTGAGGATTGACGGAACGAGCCTGGTGAACCCCTCGGTATATTTGAGGCCGATGGCCCAGGAGATCTCCAGCAGACCGGCGACGAACAGGATGCTCCAGGCCATGACGACCCTCCATTCAAGGCAGGGTCGTCCCCGCGACTGGTGTGCTGATAGCAAGGGAAGGCCGTCCCTCCCAACCCAAGCCCGATATGGGGCTGGCCGGAAGCCTCCGCAATCACCAGATCAGGCTTGATCAGGCTCATTTTCCCTGCCAAACGCTGCCGCAATGTCCGACATCGCCACCACAGCCGAATCGACGGCCCGTTCCTCGCTTGCCGCTGAAGTGTCGCGGCGGCGTACCTTTGCGATCATCTCGCATCCGGACGCCGGCAAGACCACGCTGACCGAAAAGCTGCTGCTGTTCGGTGGCGCCATCAATCTGGCCGGCCAGGTCAAGGCCAAGGGCGAGCGGCGCAACACGCGTTCGGACTGGATGAAGATCGAGCGCGAGCGCGGCATCTCGGTCGTGACCTCGGTCATGACCTTCGAGTTCGAGGGCCTCGTGTTCAACCTGCTGGACACGCCGGGCCACGAGGACTTTTCGGAAGACACCTATCGCACGCTCACGGCGGTCGATTCCGCCGTCATGGTGATCGACGCCGCCAAGGGCATCGAGGCGCGCACCCGAAAGCTGTTCGAGGTGTGTCGTCTTCGGGATATCCCGATCATCACCTTCATCAACAAGATGGACCGCGAGAGCCGCGACGTCTTCGAGCTTCTCGACGAGATCGAGAAGACGCTGGCGCTCGATACCACGCCGATGACCTGGCCTGTCGGCCGCGGCCGCGAGTTCCTCGGCACCTATGACGTCGTCAATGGCGGCGTGCGCCTGCTCGAAGGCGGTGGCGCCAAAACTGGCGCGGCGCAGCAGATCGAGATCGCCGAGCTCGCCAAGCTCAATGCCAATCTCGACGTGTCGGCGGTCAAGGACGAGCTCGAACTCGTCACCGCGGCTTCAAAACCGTTCGAGCTCGAAGCGTTTCGCGAGGGTCATCTGACGCCGGTTTATTTCGGCAGCGCGCTGCGCAATTTCGGCGTCGGTGACCTGCTGCAAGGACTCGGCAAGTTCGCGCCCGAGCCGCGCGCGCAGGAGAGCGACCAGCGCAAGGTCGAAGCCACCGACCCGCGCATGAGCGCCTTCGTGTTCAAGATCCAGGCCAACATGGATCCCAACCACCGCGACCGCATCGCTTTCGCCCGCCTCTGCTCCGGCAAGCTGAGCCGCGGCATGAAGGCGAAGCTCGTGCGCACCGGCAAGAGCATGCCGCTGTCCAGCCCGCAATTCTTCTTCGCGCAGGACCGTTCGGTTGCGGACGAGGCTTATGCCGGCGACGTCGTCGGCATTCCCAATCACGGCACGCTGCGCATCGGCGACACGCTGACCGACGGTGAGGATTTCAACTTCGTGGGCGTGCCGAGCTTTGCGCCGGAAATCGTCCGCCGCGTGCGTCTCACCGATGCCATGAAAGCGAAGAAGCTGAAGGAAGCGCTTCAGCAGATGTCGGAAGAGGGCGTGGTGCAGGTATTCCGCCCGCGCGACGGCGCACCGGCGTTGGTTGGCGTCGTTGGCGCACTCCAGCTCGACGTGCTGAAGGCCCGGCTGGATGCGGAATATTCCCTCCCAGTCGAATTCGAGGTCAGCGAGTTCCAGCTCGCGCGCTGGGTCTCTTCGGACGACCGCAAGAAGCTCGATACCTTCATCGCTGCCAACACCTCCAGCATCGCCGACGATGTCGACGGGGATCCCGTCTATCTGGCGCGGAACGAGTTCTATCTCGGCTACACAAGGGAACGTGCCGAGGGCATCGAGTTCACCAACGTCAAGGACGTCAAGAAGAAGGGCTAGGGCGTAGCTCCGTCCGCTCCTCACCCTCCGCTGTCATGCCCCGGCTTGACCGGGGCATCCAGTACGCCGCGGCTTCCCGGCTCAATCACAGACGTCCCGGAGTACTGGGTCGCCCGGTCAAGCCGGGCGACGACACCGAGGTTGAACGCGAGCACGTGAACGCCGGCGATCTTGACGTTGTCGGAGGTAATGCCACGTTTTACTCTTGCGGTATTGTGAGATCGCATGATGTGGCGCGGCATCCTTGTTTTTCTCCTGCTGGCGATCTCGATCGTTGCCGCCGACGCGCGGCCGCGACAGATCAACCCAATTCCGTTTTCGCACGAGCCATGCAGTGTGCTCGACGGCCGGCCCTGCACGCCGTCCTATTGCAGCCCGCTTGAGCCTGGTCCCTGTATTCCCGAGATCGACTATCCCTATGGGCAGAACCTCCAGCTCACGATCCAAAGCGTGCCAGCGGACGCCGATCGCGCCAAATATCAGAAGCCCGATCACGATCTCGATACGATCGGCGATCTCTTCGCCGAGCTGCGCACCTGCTGGTCACCGCCATCGGACAATGCGCGCGCGGGCATGCAGATCGCCGTGCGTTTCAGCTTCAACAAATCGGGCGGCCTGATCGGCCCGCCGCGCCTGACCTATGCGACCGCAGGCGTCCCCGCCGAGACGAGAACCTCCTACCTCAATGCGATCAATTCATCGTTGAACGCCTGCCTGCCGCTGAAATTCACCGGCGGCCTTGGCGGTGCCATCGCCGGGCGGCCGATCGCGATCCGGTATGTCGACAATCGCGAGATCGGCAAGTAGCGCATCAGTTGCGACCGGCGGCCAATCGATGATACGCCATGGGCTGAGGCGCTGGTTGAGGGGAGAATCTCGTGGGTCTGCTGGTTATGATCCTGGGGCTTGCGCTGTTTTTTGCGGCGCATGTGTTCACGACGAAACGCGATGCACGCGCGCAGGCCATCGCGAGACTGGGCGAGGGGACCTACAAGATCCTCTATTCGCTTGCCTCGCTTGCGGGGCTCGCACTGATCATCTGGGGCTTCGCGCATTATCGCGCGACGGGCTGGATCGACGTCTGGTATCCGCCGAAAGCGCTGAAGCACATCACGCTCGCACTGATGCTGCCCGCGGTCATCCTGGTGGTTGCGTCCTATCTGCGCGGCCGCATTTACGCGACACTGAAGCATCCGATGCTGGCCGGCATCAAGCTGTGGGCGGCGGCGCATCTTCTGGCCAATGGCGATCTCGGCTCCATCATCCTGTTCGGGTCCTTTCTGGGCTGGGCGGTGTATGACCGCATCACGCTGAAGCGTCGCACCGATGGCGGCGGTCCGCCGATTCCGGTCGGCGGCGTCACCAACGATCTGATCGCGGTCGTGGTTGGAATCGTCGCTTATCTGGCGCTGGCTTTTGCGTTCCATCCCGTCGTCATCGGCGTTCCCGTGATGGGCGGCTAGCCGATCAGCACAAGACAGGACCGCATGCCCGTGCGCGGAAGGTAACGAAAGTAACAAGCCAAGGGCAATCCGATGGACTGGTCGCATTCTCAGATCCCGCCAATGCGGTTCGAGGCGCGCTTCGGCGATCGGGTGGTACCGGCATTTTGCGATCGGCCGTCGAGCCTGTGGGCGATGATTGCGGACGCCTGCGCCCGCAATCCCGACGGCGAAGCGCTGATCTCAGGCGATGTCCGGCTGAGCTGGCGGCAGGCCGTTGAGCAGGCTGCGCGGATCGCGGCGGGATTTCGCAAGCTCGGATTGCAGCGCGGCGATCGTGTCGCGATCCTGCTCGGCAACCGCGTCGAATTCCCGCTGCTGCTGTTTGCTGCCGCGCATGAGGGGCTTGTCACGGTGCTGCTCAGCACGCGGCAGCAGAAGCCGGAAATCGCCTATGTGCTCGCCGACTGCGGCGCCAAGATCCTGATCCACGAGGCGGCACTTGCGGAGCGGCTGCCGGACGCACTGGACGTGCCCGATGTGATCGACCGCATCGCCATCGACCACGATCCGGCTCTGTCGGATTTCGCGGTGCTCGTCGACAACGCCCCGGCCGCGGCGCCGGTCGAGACGAGCGAGGAGGACACCGCGATGATCCTCTACACCTCGGGCACGACAGGCAAGCCGAAGGGCGCGATGCTGGCCCATTGCAACATCGTCCATTCCTCGATGATCTTCATGTCCTGCCTGCAATTGACGGCGGCCGACCGTTCGATCGCGGCAGTGCCGCTCGGCCATGTCACCGGCGTGGTCGCCAACATCACGACGATGATCTGCTGCGGTGGCGCGTTGATCATCATGCCGGAGTTCAAAGCCGGCGAATATCTCAAGCTCGCCGCGCGCGAGCGCGTCACCTACACGGTGATGGTGCCGGCGATGTACAATCTGTGCCTGCTCCAGCCCGATATCGAGAGCTACGATCTGTCGAGCTGGCGCATCGGCGGCTTTGGCGGCGCACCGATGCCGGTTGCCACCATCGAGAAGCTCAAGGCGATCATTCCCGGCCTCGCGCTGGCGAATTGCTACGGTGCGACCGAGACCACGTCGCCGTCCACGATCATGCCGGGCGAGTTGACGGAAAGCCATATCGACAGCGTCGGACTGCCGTGTCCGGGTGCACGCATCCTGGCGATGGACGCGGACGGGCGTGAGCTGCCGCCTGGGGAAATCGGCGAGCTCTGGATCCAGAGTGCCTCCGTCATCAAGGGCTATTGGAACAATCCGAAAGCCACGGCCGAAAGCTTCACCAGCGGGTTCTGGCATTCCGGCGATCTCGGCTCGGTCGACGCGGAGGGATTTGTCCGGGTGTTCGACCGGCAGAAGGACATGATCAACCGCGGCGGCCTGAAGATCTATTCGGCCGAGGTCGAGTCCGTGCTGGCCGGCCACCCGGCCGTGGTTGAGAGCGCGATCGTCGCCAAGACGTGCCCGGTGCTGGGCGAACGCGTCCACGCCGTGGTGGTGGCGCGTGCGCCGGTGGACAGCGAGGCCTTGCGCGCCTGGTGCGCGGAGCGGCTGTCGGACTACAAGGTCCCGGAAACCATGGTGATCACCACGGAGCCCTTGCCGCGCAATGCCAATGGCAAGGTGCTGAAGCGGCAGCTGCGGGAGCTGTTGGGAACCTGACCCGGGGAGGCGTCTCTCCGGGCTGTCCCGGGTGGTTAACGCCTTGATCGGGCTCGCTTTGCCTTGCCACCGCCATATCGTTAGGGTACCCCGCCGCCACGTGGGGACGGGATTCCTGACGCGAACGCTTTGGCGCGCGCACCCGGACGGGCATGGGATTAGCATAAGTGTCTGAATTATTTGACGAAGTCGATGAGGAAGTACGTCGCGAACAGCTCAAGAAGCTGTGGGATAAGTATTCGATTTTGTTCATCGCCCTGATGGTGCTGATCGTCGCCGCCGTGGGTGGCTGGCGCGGTTACCAATATCTTGAAGCCAAGAAGGCTGCCGAGGCCGGTGCTGCCTTCGAGAAGGCCGCTGAGCTGTCCGAGCAGGACAAGCATGCGGAGGCCGAGGCGGCCTTCACCGAGCTCGCAGCCAAGGCTCCATCGGGCTATCGCACCCTGGCGCGGCTGCGTGCTGCGGCCGAGGCGGCGTCCCGCGATCCGAAGGCAGGCGCCAAGTTGTATGACGACATTGCCGCCGACCGCAGCGTAGGCGGCGAGTGGCAGGATCTGGCGAAGATCCGCGCCGCCGGTCTCCTGCTCGACAGCGCCGGCTATGCCGACATGCAGCAGCGGCTGGAAGCCTCCACCGCGCCTAAATCGACCTTCCGTCACACCGCCCGCGAAATGCTGGCGCTGTCGGCCTGGCGCAACAACGATGTGACTGCCGCCCGCAAATGGCTCGACGCGATTGCCGAGGACGGCGAAACGCCGCCCGGCCTGCGCTCACGCGCCGAGGCGCTGCAGGCCCTGCTGCCGCCCGTAGCGAAGAGCTGAGCCGAGAGCTGAGACGAGATACCGACATGCGCCGCACGCCACGCTTGATCGCAACCGCCGTCCTGATCGCCTTCACGGGCGTGCTGGGCGGTTGCTCCAGCTTCGATCCGAGCGACATGCTCGACTTCCTCGACACCAAGAAGAAGCTGCCGGGCGACCGCAAGCCGGTGTTCCCGGAAGGCGTGCCCGGCCTCGAGCAAGGCGTTCCGAAGGATATGTACAAGGGCGCCCAGCAACAGCCCGATCCGAACGGACCCGCCGTTGCGGCTCTGCCCACCGAGCCTGCGCCCGAGCCGAAGCCGGCGAAGGGTGCCAAAGCGAAAAAGACCAGGCAGCCGGCCACCGCAGCCGTCGCGCCGGCTGAGGCGCCCGCCGGCGAAGTCGACGGCGAGGCCGCGCCGCCCGCGGCCACGCCGCCGCCCAGGCAGAAGATCGTGCGCAAGCGCACCACCGCGCCGCCGCCCGATCAATCCGTCCAGCAGGCGCAACCGACCCAGACCACCCAGCAGCAAACGCAGGGCGCCTTCCCGGCGCCCATGCCGAGCGGCAGCTTCTCGCGCTGATTTTTTCATTTCATTGACAGGCGCGGCTCCGGCAGCGCACGAATGACGCATGTCCTTTAAGATTGCCATTATCGGCCGACCCAATGTCGGCAAGTCGACGCTGTTCAACCGTCTGGTCGGGCAGAAGCTCGCGCTTGTCGATGACCTCCCCGGCGTCACCCGCGACCGCCGCGAGGGCGAGGCCAGGCTCGGCGATCTCGACTTCACGATCATCGACACCGCCGGCCTCGATGAGGGTGCCAAGGGCTCGCTGACCGCCCGCATGCAGGAGCAGACGGAGGCCGCGATCGCACAGGCCGACGCGCTGTTCTTCGTGATTGATGCCCGCATGGGCCTCACGCCCAACGATCGCGCCTTCGCCGATTTCGCCCGCAAGGCCAACAAGCCGGTGATGCTCGTCGCCAACAAGAGCGAAGGCAAGCACGGCGATGCCGGCGCGATGGAGGCTTTCGCGCTCGGCCTCGGCGATCCCATCCAGATCTCGGCCGAGCATGGCGAGGGCCTGGGTGAGCTCTATGACGCCTTGAGAGAGCTGATGCCGGAGCCCGTCGAGGAGGAAGAGGTCGAGGACGACGAGCCGCTGACGGAGGAAGAGGCGGCCACGCGTCCGATCCGGGTCGCGATCGTCGGCCGGCCCAACGCCGGCAAGTCGACGATGATCAATCATCTGCTCGGCGAGGAGCGCCTGCTGACGAGCCCGGAGGCGGGTACCACGCGCGATTCCATCGCGGTCGAGATCAACTGGAAGGGGCGCGAGTTTCGGGTGTTCGACACCGCAGGTCTGCGCCGGCGCTCGCGGATCGAGGAGAAGCTCGAGAAGCTCTCGGTCGCCGACGCACTGCGCGCGGTGCGCTTTGCCGAAGTCGTCGTGATGATGATGGATGCGCAGAACCGCTTCGAGGAGCAGGATCTTCGCATCGCTGACCTGATCGAGCGCGAGGGTCGCGCCGTCGTGCTCGCTGTCAACAAATGGGACCTGATGGAGAGCAAGGGCGGCGGCGCGATCTCGAACCTGCGCCGCGATGCCGATCACTTGCTGCCGCAGATCAAGGGCGTGCCGATCGTCGCCGTCTCCGGCTTGATGGGCGAGGGCATCGATCGATTGATGCAGGCGATCCAGGATGCCTATGCGCTTTGGAACAGGCGTGTGTCGACCGCGGCGCTGAACCGCTGGTTCGAGGAGGCGGTCCAAGCCAATCCGCCGCCGGCCGTGTCCGGACGACGACTCAAGCTGAACTACATCACGCAGACCAAGGCCCGCCCGCCAAGCTTCGTGTTGTTCTGCTCGCGTGCGGACGCGGTACCGCAGTCGTATCTGCGATATCTCACCAATTCGCTGCGTGAGGCCTTCGAGCTGCCGGGCACGCCGGTGCGCATCACCTTGCGCGAGAAGGCCAATCCGTTCGCCCACAAGCGCAAGCGGCCGTCGTGAGCAACGACGCCGGCGAGGCGATGGCGCAGGGCGCAGCGCCAGTCCGGCGCGGTGCGGTCGCCTTCATCTTCGTCACCATCCTGCTCGACATGCTCGCGCTCGGCGTGATCATGCCGATCCTGCCAAAACTGATCGAGAGCTTCGTCGACAACGACACGGCCCATGCGGCCCGCATCTTCGGCCTGTTCGGCACCGCCTGGGCGCTGATGCAGTTCGTATTCTCGCCGGTGCTCGGCGCGCTGTCGGACCGCTTCGGGCGGCGGCCGGTGGTGCTGCTGTCGAATTTCGGGCTCGCGGCAGACTATGTGCTGATGGCGCTGGCGCCGTCGCTGGTCTGGCTGTTCGTCGGCCGCGTCATCTCGGGCATCACCTCGGCCAGCATCTCGACCGCCTTTGCCTATATCGCCGACAT
This sequence comes from Bradyrhizobium sp. 17, assembly GCF_023073515.1. Classification (NCBI taxonomy): domain Bacteria; kingdom Pseudomonadati; phylum Pseudomonadota; class Alphaproteobacteria; order Hyphomicrobiales; family Nitrobacteraceae; genus Bradyrhizobium; species Bradyrhizobium sp. 17. The sequence goes on from NZ_JADPJQ010000130.1 coordinate 327,530, forward strand.
CACGCCGCCGGAGCGGCGCGCAGCGGTGTTCGGCAGGATTGGCGCTGCATTCGGCGCCGGCTTCGTGCTGGGCCCGGCGCTGGGCGGCCTGCTCGGCGATATCGATCCGCGCCTGCCGTTCTGGGCCTCGGCGGCCTTGAGCTTCGCCAATGCGCTCTATGGGCTCTTCGTCCTGCCGGAATCGTTGGCGCCGGACAAGCGCGCGCCGTTCCGCTGGAGGAGCGCCAATCCGCTCGGAGCGCTCCGCCTGCTGCGTTCCAACGCGGTGCTCGCCGCGCTGTCCGTCGTCAATTTCATCGCGCAGGTCGCGCATGTCGTGTTGCCCTCGACCTTCGTGCTCTACGCCACTTATCGCTACGGCTGGGATTCGAAAACCGTGGGGCTGACGCTGGCGATGGTCGGCATCTGCGCGATGGTGGTGCAGGGGCTCGCGATCGGCCCGATCGTGCGTGTGCTCGGCGAGCGGAACGCCTTGTTGCTCGGCCTGTGCTGTGGCGCGATTGGCTTCGTGATCTTCGGCGCGGCGCCGACCGGGCCGCTGTTCTGGATCGGCATTCCCGTGATGTCGCTGTGGGGCATTTCGGGCGCCGCCATGCAATCGCTGATGACGCGGCTGGTCGCGCCCGATCAGCAGGGCCAGTTGCAGGGCGCGACCGCGAGCGTGCAGAGCGTGTCGCAGCTCGTCGGCCCGTTCCTGTTCACGCTGACCTTTTCATATTTCATCGGCGCCAGCGCGCCGTGGCAGCTGCCCGGCGCGCCGTTCCTGCTCGCGGCGGTGCTGATGGTGGTGTGCGTGGCGATCGCGGTGCGGGCGCTGGCTGTCGCCAAGGCGCCTTGAAGAGGGCCGTCATGGCCGGGCTTGTCCCGGCCATCCACGTTCTTCGTCCGGTCCAGAACGTAGATGCCCGGGACAAGCCCGGGCATGACGTCGTGGAGGCAGTTGCGCAAGCTACGCCCTTACTTCTTCACCAGCGGGCACTCGCTGTCCTTGAGCGGCTTGGCGGCGTCTTCCGCCGCGATCGTGGCGATCTGCTTGTAGTAATCCCACGGTCCCTTCGATTCTTCGGGCTTCTTCACCTCGAACAGATAGGCCGGGATGAGACGACGCCCGTCCTCGCGCAGCGGGCCCTTGCCGAACAGCGGATCGTCGGTCGGAAGCTCCTTCATCTTGGCGACGACCTTGGCGCCGTCATGCGGATTGCTGCCGAGCGCGTCCATCGCCTTGAGATAATGCAGCACCATCGCGTAATTGCCGGCCTGCGTCATGGAGGGCATCGCATTCTTGTTGGCCAGCGCCGAGAATCGCTTCGACCAGGCGCGGGTCTGCTCGTTCATGTCCCAGTAGAAAGATTCCGTGAAGGTCAGGCCCTGGGCGGTCTTCAGACCTAGTGAATGCACGTCGTTGATGAACAGCAGCAGCGCCGCGAGCTTCTGCCCGCCCTGCACAATGCCGAACTCGGCGGCCTGCTTGATCGAGTTCGTGGTGTCGCCGCCGGCATTGGCAAGGCCCACCACCTTGGCCTTGGACGATTGCGCCTGCAGCAGGAAGGACGAGAAGTCCGCGGTATTGATCGGATGCTTGACGCTGCCGAGCACCTTGCCGCCGTTCGCAGTCACGACCGCGGTGGTGTCGCGTTCGAGCGCATGGCCGAAGGCATAATCTGCGGTCAGGAAAAACCAGCTGTCGCCGCCGGCCTTGGTCAGCGCCTTGCCGGTGCCGTTGGCCAACATGTAGGTGTCGTAGGTATAGGAGACCGTGTTCGGCGTGCAGGCCTTGCCGGTCAGGTCGGCGGAGGCCGCGCCGGAATTGAGCAGCACCGAGTTCTTTTCCTTGACCAGGTTGCTGACCGCCAGGGCGACACCGGAATTCGGCGTGTCGGCGATCGCATCGACCTTGTCGTTGTCGATCCATTGCCGGGCAATGTTGACGCCGACGTCAGGCTTGTTCTGATGGTCGCCGCTGATGACGTCGATCTTCCAGCCCTTCTTGAGCAGGCCGGAATCCTCGACCGCCATCTTGATCGCGACCACGGAGTTCGGGCCACCGATGTCGGCATAGAGGCTCGACATGTCGTTGAGCACGCCGATCTTGACAGTCTTGTCCTGAGCGAAGGCGGATGTGGCAAAACCGAAGGCGGCACAGGCCAGAAGGGCCGCAGAGCGGCGCGCTAACGTCGTCGTCATAAAAGGTTTCCTCCATTGTCAAACATGCGGACGGCTCTCTTGAACGGAGCCTTGTTCCGGCTGATGGCTCTACCGTGTCCCACGGCCGGCGGCAATGCGCCTAAAGCCGGATGACGCTGCGTCGCAGCGTCATCCCTCCGTTAACTTTTGGGCAAAATGCGTCGAGAGGCTATTTCAGCGCGTCCGATGTCAGCTTGAATTTCTGGATCCGCTTTCCGGTGTCGACCTCGGCGGTATAGACGTTACCCTTGGCGTCGATCGCCATGGCATGCACCCAGTGGAATTGTCCGGCATTGCGGCCATTGTGCCCGAAGCTGCCGACCACGCTGCCGTCCTCGCGCCTGATCACCCTGATCTCGTTGTTCTCACCGTCGGCGCTGAGCAGCCAGGTCTGCTTCGGATCGGGCCAGATCGCGATGTCCCACACCGCGCCGTTGCCGAGCGTGTTCTTCTCGAAGAAGAACTCCTTCACGAAGGTGCCGTCCGTCTTGAAGACCTGGATGCGGTTGTTGATGCGGTCGCAGACGTAGACAAGCCCGTCATTGGCGAGCTTCACGCAGTGGACCGGATTGCCGAATTGCTGCGCAACCGGCGCCTTGGGATCGTAAGGAGCCTGCTTGGTATCGTCGGGCTTGTTGCCGTAGGCGCCCCAGTGCCGCTTGTAGGCGAGCGTGGTCGCGTCGAACACGATGACGCGGCGATTGCCGTAGCCGTCGGCGACGTAGATTTCGTTGGCGGCCTTGTCGATCGCGGTCTCGGCGGGCTTGCCGAGCTGGGTCGTGTCGTTGCTGCCGAGGCTCGGCGCGATCTTGCCGATCTGCGCGACGAACTTGCCGTCGAGCGTGAATTTCAGGATCGCGTTGTCATTGTCGGCATTGCCGCCGACCCAGACGAAGCCGCGCTCGTCGACTTCGATGCCGTGCTCGCGGCCAACCCATTCATAGCCTTCGCCCGCGCCGCCCCACGATCGCAGCAGATTGCCATCCGTGTCGAATTCGAGCACGGGCGGCGCCGAGACGCAGCATTTCGAGCGCGGCGGAGTGAGGCTCGCGCCTTTCTCGTCGTCGGTGAGCGAGCGGGGACGATGGATCACCCAGATGTGGCCCTGCCAGTCGACGGTAATGCCGCCGACCTGGCCGAGGATCCAGTTGTTCGGCAACGGCTTTGGCCAGGAAGCATCGACCGCGAAGGTCGGGACATCGCCGGCGGTCGCCGCGCCCGGAAGCGCAAACGCGACGGCCACGATCAGAACGGAGAGGACGCGAGAGACATTTGCGAGCGCACGCTTAAAGCCTGCGCGATTCCGCCATGGCGCCATGGCAACCTCCCTTTATTGGCTTGCGGCTTGCTGCCGCTTGAGCGCGGGCAGTCAATCGCGGGGAGGCCGTCAAGTCAATCAGGCCGGCGAGCGGAAGCTCATCAGGCTGCGGGTCTTGTAGTCGTAGAACTTGCCGGTCTCGGTCCAATCAGGCGCGCACATCGGCACGATGAATTCGGCGACCTGCTCGGCTGTATCGAGCGTCGTTGGGTCTTCGCCCGGCATCAGCGTCGCGCGCATCCGGGTGCGGACGGGGCCCGGATTGAACAGATTGACGCGCAGCTTGGTGTTCGCGGTCTCCTGCGCCCAGGCGCGCGCCAGCGTTTCCAGCGCCGCCTTGGAGGCGGCGTAGGGGCTGACATAGCCGGTCGCCTTGTTGGCCGCGCCGGAAGTGACGAACACCGCGCGGCCGGCGTCCGACTGCTTGAGCAGCGGCTCCATGCAGCGGATCAACTGGAAATTCGCGGAGACATTGACCGCCATCACGTCGGTGAAGGCCTTCAGCTCGATATGGCCGATCGGCGAGGAGGGGCCGAGCACGCCGGCATTGCCGACCAGGATGTCGAGCTTGCCGTAGCGTTCGTGCAGGCCGGCGCCGAGCCGCGCGATGCCGTCGGAATCGGTGAGGTTGAGCGGCACCAGCGTGGCGCTGCCGCCGTCCTTGCGGATCTCGTCGTCGAGCTCTTCCAGCCCGCCCTGCGTGCGCGCGACCGCAACGATATGCGCGCCGGCCCTGGCCAGCGCTTTTGCCGTGGCGAAGCCGATGCCGCGCGAGGCGCCGGTGACGAGAGCGATGCGGTTGGCGAGGGGATTTGTCATTGAAAGGTTCTATCCAGCGTCGTCCTGGCGAAAGCCAGGACCCATACGCCGTGACGTTTATGGCTAGGGAAGATGATTGTCACACCTTCTTCGAACCAGAAAGGCCTGTGGTAATGGGTCCTGGCTTTCGCCAGGACGACGAGCCTAGCTCGCCTCCGCCAGCAACGACAATTGCCGCGGCTGCTGCTCGGTCTGGGTCTGGTCGGTGAGGTGGGTCGGATAAGCCCCGGTGAAGCAATGATCCGAGAATTTCGGATTGGCGGGGTCACGGCCGGGCTCGCCCATGGCGCGGTACATGCCGTCGATCGACAGGAAGGCGAGCGAGTCGGCGCCGATGATCTCGCGCATCTCTTCCAGCGAATGTGTCGCCGCAAGAAGACCACCACGGTCCGGCAGATCGATACCGTAATAGTCGGGATAGAGGATCGGCGGCGAGGCGAGGCGGAAATGCACTTCCTTGGCGCCGGCATCGCGCATCATGCGGACGATCTTCTTCGAGGTGGTGCCGCGTACCAGCGAATCGTCGATCAGGATGATGCGCTTGCCTTCGATCGCGGCGCGGTTGGCCGAATGCTTCATGCGCACACCGGATTCGCGGATCGCCTGCGTCGGCTGGATGAAGGTGCGGCCGACATAGTGGTTGCGGATGATGCCGAGTTCGAACGGGATGCCGGAATGCTGGCTGTAGCCAACCGCCGCGGGCACGCCGGAATCCGGCACCGGCACCACGACATCGACCGGCACGTGGCTCTCGCGCGCAAGCTGGGCACCAAAGGCCTTGCGCACCTCGTAGACCGAGCGGCCGTGGACGATGGAATCCGGACGGGAGAAGTAGATGTACTCGAAGATGCAGGGACGCGGCGCGATCGGCGGGAACGGCTTGTGGATGTCCTGCCCGTTCTCGTCGAACACGATGACCTCGCCGGGCTCGATGTCGCGGACGAAGCGTGCGCCGATGATGTCGAGTGCGCAGGTCTCGGAGGTCAGGATCGGACAACCATCGAGTTCGCCGAGCACCAGCGGACGGATGCCGCGCGGATCGCGCGCGCCGACCAGCTTCTTGTTGGTCAGCGACACCAGCGCATAGGCGCCCTCGATCTCGCGCAGCGCGTCGATATAGCGCTCGATGAAGCGGCTGCGCCTGGAGCGCGCGACCAGGTGCAGGATCACCTCGGTGTCGGTGGTCGACTGCATCATCGCGCCGTTCCTCACGAGCTCGCGGCGCAGCGTCAGGCCGTTGGTGAGATTGCCGTTGTGGGCGACCGCAAGGCCGCCGGCATTCAGTTCGGCGAACAGCGGTTGCACGTTGCGCAGGATGGTCGCGCCGGTGGTGGAATAGCGGACATGGCCGACTGCCATTGTGCCGGGCAGGCGGTCGATCACCTCTCGGCGGGAGAAGGTGTCGCCGACGAGGCCGAGGCGGCGTTCGGAATGAAAGCGGCCGCCGTCATAGGAGACGATGCCGGCTGCTTCCTGGCCGCGGTGCTGAAGGGCATGGAGGCCGAGCGCCGTGATGGCGGCGGCATCGGGGTGGCCGTAGATGCCGAAGACGCCGCATTCCTCGCGCAGCGTATCCCCCTCCAGATCGTCTTGAAGTTCCAGCGCGGCCGGGCCGAGATCAAGTAGGGCGTCCTGGTCAGGATTTCGCATCTCGTCCGAGCCTCTCGTTAGGGCTTAATCAACGCGCCGCGGGTTTCTCGATCAGCTTTTTAAGGCTGTCACGAGCCGGTTTGCTGTATCCGTCGCCACTGCCCGAAGGCTGCTGCTCGGAATCAGTTTGCTCTTCATCTGGTTTGTTTTTCTTGAATCTCTTCAAGATGGTGTTCTCGGGGTCGTCAGGCAAGAGGGCCATCAGCCAATCCCCGGTTCCCTGCAGCACCACGCGGGATTTGGCCCCCGTGACCCAATCCGGGCGCTGCTTGTCCGGCACGAGCCAGGTGAAGAACAGGAAGGCGACCACGACGATCAAAAGTCCGCGCGCCAGCCCGAACAGAAAGCCGAGGGTGCGGTCCAGTGCGCCGATGCGCGAATCCAGGATCATGTCGGAGATCCGGACCGTGATCACGGAAACCACGACCAAAGTGCCCACGAACACGCCGGCAACCACGACCACGCTCGCGACGGTATCGTTGTTGAAATAGGTCTTTGCGGTCGGCAGCAGCTTCGAGAATGAATAAAGCGTGACAATCGCCGCCGTGCCCCAGGCCGCGATCGACAGGATCTCGCGCATGAAGCCGCGAACCATGGCGAGCAGGCCCGAAATCAGCATCACACCGAGCAGGATCAGGTCGAGGATGGTTACTGGCATCGGCTGGTCTGGTCCGCTCGTACTTCAAGGTGCTCAGCGAATCGGTGCTTGGCCGCCGCCCTAAGTGAGGGCCAGACGACGTTCCCGGCAAGGCCGCAACCACGCAATCCCATGCTGCTTTTGTGACGGCTGTATAGCGGCGAGGGCGGGGGACGTCACCACCGGCTAACCCTCTCCACGGCGGAATCTTGCTGGTGTGGCATTTTTCTCTGCCGGTGCGCTCGAGTCGCCCCGCCGGGAGCCGCGTGCGGCGATCTCGGCGACCAATGTCGTCAGGCTGTTGATCGCGTTCAGCGACAAGCCGGCATCGCCGCCGGCTTCGCCCCGGGCCGATTCGGGCAGAACGGCACGCTGGAAGCCGAGTTTTGCCGCTTCTTTCAGCCGGGCCGGGGTCTGCGCTACCGGGCGCACCACGCCGGACAGCGAGATCTCGCCGAAATAGACCGCATCGGAGGGCAACTGCGCATTAACCAGCGAGGACACCAGCGCCGCCGCGGCGGCCAGATCAGCCGCGGGCTCGTGGATGCGCAGGCCGCCCGCGACGTTCAGATAGACGTCGTGGCCGGACAGCTTCACCCCGCAATGGGCTTCCAGCACCGCCAGCACCATCGATAGCCGGCTCGGATCCCAGCCCACCACGGCCCGGCGCGGGGTGCCGAGCGAGGTCGGCGCCACCAGTGCCTGCAATTCGACCAGAACGGGTCTTGTACCCTCGATACCCGCGAAGACTGCGGTGCCGGGCGTGCCGAGATCGCGCTCCGACAAAAACAGCTCGGAAGGATTGGTGACTTCGCGCAGGCCAAGCCCGGTCATCTCGAACACGCCGATCTCGTCGGTCGGCCCGAAACGATTCTTCACGGCGCGCAGGATGCGGAATTGCTGCGAGCCTTCGCCCTCGAACGACAGCACCGCATCGACCATGTGCTCGACCACGCGAGGGCCGGCGATCTGTCCGTCCTTGGTTACATGGCCGACCAGGATGATGGCCGCGCCGGTCCTTTTGGCAAAACGGATCAGGGCCTGCGCCGAGGCGCGCACCTGCGTCACCGTGCCGGGTGCCGATTCCACCGTGTCGGTCCACATGGTCTGAATCGAATCGATCACGATCAGCCGCGGCACCGCGCCCTCAGACAGCGTCGAGACAATGTCCTCGACCGACGTTTCGGCGGCGAGCTGCACCGGCGCATCCGACAGCCCGAGCCGTTCGGCGCGCAACCGCACCTGCGCGACCGCCTCTTCGCCCGAGATGTAGACGACGCGGTGTCCGGCGCGCGCGAGCAGGCTTGTGGCCTGCGTCAGCAGCGTCGACTTGCCGATGCCGGGATCGCCGCCGACCAGCAGCACCGAGCCGCGGACAAAGCCGCCGCCGGTCACGCGATCGAGCTCCGTCATGCCGGAGGACAGGCGCGGGGCGTCCTGGGTTTTTCCGGACAGGCTCTCGAGCGCGAAGGTCCGCCCCTTGCGCTTGGAGCGGATCGACACCGGCACGCTGCCGGTCGTGTCCTCCTCCGCGAGCGTATTCCACTCGCCACAGGACTCGCATTTGCCCTGCCAGCGGTTATAGGCCGCGCCGCAGTTCTGGCAGACGAAGGAAAGTGTGTTCTTGGCCATGGGGACAGCGAGTCCGGGGACAGCGAGTCGGGGGTTTCAGGTTTGCTGATAGCACGGAATGACGGGTCGAGAGAGTGAGCCCCGGCGCCCCCCCGAAGCCCGGCTACGGCTGCGCCGCGTTCCAGAGCATGGAGAGGCCGGCCGCGATCATGATTGCGTCCATCACCAAGCGGAACATCTCCGGCTTCAAGCGCAGCACGAAGCGTTTGGCGATGAAGGCGCCGGCCATCAACGACGATCCTGCGACCAGGCCTTTGACGAACACATCGCCAGTCAGCGCGCCGAAACGTTCGAAAGTCACGGATTTCGCAACATAGAGCCCGAGCGAAGATGCCGCTTCGGTGGCGAGGAAAGCGCCGCGGGACAAGCCGTAGAACAGGAATAGCGGCACGCTGAGCGGGCCGGTGGAGACGACGATGCCGGTGAGATAGCCGATGACGGCCCCGCCGATCGCCAGATGCCAGAGATTGGCCTTGAGATCGTGCCGCGCCAACCAGTGCCGAACCGGCACCATCGCGATCAGGAAGACGCCGATGGCGAGATCGACGGCGTGCGAGGGCAGGGCCAGCAGCGTCCGCGCGCCGAGCACGGCGGCTGGAATGCCTGTCACCGAATAAGCCGTGCAGGCCCGCCAGTCGACCTCGCGCCACCAGGCCAGGATTCGTGACAAGTTGGCCATGACGGCGGCCAATGCCATGATCGGCACCGCCTCCTTTGGCCCATAGGCATAGACCAGCACCGGCATCAGCATGATCGACGAGCCCGTGCCGACGATGCCGGAAATGGTGCCTGCGACGAGGCCGACGATCAGGACGAACAAGAAAGCCAAACCAGTCTCCACGAATCGGGAGAGTTTAGCCGCGGCCAGCGGCGCGGGCGATCCGCGAGGCGAGAGAACCTTATCTTGCCGAGAGCCCGGCGTTAACCATCGCCGACGGTTCCAGTCTGAGCGAAATCGCTTCGAAGTTTCTTAAATCTTACTGGGTACCTCTCTTGGGCATAGTGACCTGGGGGAAGAAGAGTATGGGTAAGCGAGCCAAACGCGGAAAGGCGCAGACGTTCGCAATCCCGATGGCCGCGAGAGTTGCAGTTGGCGCCGTCGCCGTCGCAGCGTTGGGGTACGGCTTGCTGTCCCGACCGGCGAACGTGCAACCGGCACGAAAGCCGTCCGCGCACGAAGCCCAAGCGTCATCAACTCCGGTTTACGTCTCAACGCCTGTTCATGCATCAGCTCCGACGCCGGCTTCGGCTCCGCTTACGGCCCCGGCGCCTCTGGTCGAACCGCCCAAAGCGGCTGACGTTCCCGGAGCATTCGTGCGGCAGGTGGTTGACTACGCCAGCCGCCAGACGCCGGGCACCGTGATCATCGATACCAAGAACACATTCCTCTATCTCGTTCTGAACGACGCGCAGGCACTGCGCTACGGCATCGGTGTTGGCCGCGAAGGTTTCACATGGTCCGGTGAGCAGACTGTGGCTCGTAAGGCAGAATGGCCGGATTGGCATCCGCCTGCGGAGATGGTCTCGCGTCAGCCTTATCTGCCGCGGTTCATGGCAGGAGGTCCTGGCAACCCGCTCGGCGCTCGGGCGATGTATCTGGGCGACACCGAATATCGAATTCACGGCACCAACAAGCCCGATACGATCGGGAAGCGGGTCTCGTCCGGCTGTATCCGACTGACCAATGAGGACGTCGTTGACCTCTATGATCGCGTGAAAGTCGGCGCGAAAGTGATCGTGCTTCCGACGACCGTTGCCCGCCGAGCACCCCAGGGAGCGCCAGCCGACGCCGCTTTCCGATTACCGGACCCGGCATCACCGCCGAACCGGCCCTCGGCAACTCACGCGCAGATGCCGTCATCTGGAGCGAAGATCGCCGAGGCGCAGTAATTCGTCCTCCGTCCTCATCCTGCAACGGAGGACAAGGAGGCAATTCAAGTCGCCTACGAGGTCATCCGGTCGGAAGCTTGTGACAGGCACAAACAATTTATGGCTTGTAGGGCGGAGGACAGACCACCACCTCGCCCGAAGAACTTCTCCGGCACGGCTCAGTCACCCCGATTGCGGTATGAGTATAAGCGTAGCTCAGAGCTGCGCCGGTTAGAGCAGCACCAAGGATTGCAATTTGCCATCGCAATTTCATGCCGTCGACGTCCCCGAAGAGGGGCGTCGACGGGCTGCCCCTTCATATCGAAGCCCGAGCTGTCTCCCGTAGGCCCTTCGCATCGCATGACGCGCTGCTGCGATGAAGTCCACGCTCCACCGTGTCGACGACCGCTTCTGAAAACATCCCGCCAGTGTTTGCCCGACGCGTCAAATCAGTGTTTCGGAGCATGCGTAACCCATTGATTTGCCAGCCATCGGCTACTGTGCATGGGGTTGTTTTTCATGTTTTTGTTGAGTTGGCGCGGCAAGTCGGTGCTCGCAGCACATGGGGCAAGTCCGGCTGCGCGCTGCTGACAGCATGTTGGCAGCAGGGTCCGGCTACGACCATCTCCTGACAAAACAAAGAGTGGGTCATGCGGGTCGAGGGAAGCTGTCATTGCGGTGAGACGGTGTTCGAGGTGACGGAGGCGCCCGCGAGCGTCACCCGTTGCACCTGTTCGCTCTGCGCCAAGCGCGGCGCGTTGTGGGCCTATTACACGCCGGCGCAGTTTCGGCTGCTGTCGCCCGCGGAGAACCTCGCGACCTATCTCTGGGGCAGCCGAACGGTCAAACACCATTTCTGCGCAAGCTGCGGCTGCGGTACCTATTCGGAGTCGCCGGACTGGTCGACCGGCAAGCCCGATTTCGACAATCCGAGGGTCGCCGTCAACGCGCGCCTGTTCGACGAGTTCGATCTCGAGACCGTGCCGGTGACCATGATCGATGGCAAGAATTTATGGTGAGCATGCGCTCTCGCGCATGTCTGCTGCTCGTCCGTGCTCTTGAGGCCCTCTTGAAAAGCTGATCTGTTTCCGGCCCGACAGAAAAAGGGGAGGAAGCCGATGATGCGTCTTTTCGCGCGAGTGATGCTCGCGATGTGTCTGGCCGTTGTAGCCGGCTTCAATGCGCAGGCGCAGACCAGGCCCAAGGTCACGACATCAGGACCGGATTTCCCCAAGGCCGCGCTGTTCGTCGGCAACAGCTTCTTCTATTACAACAACGGCATGCCCGGGCATCTCTCCTTCATGGAGCGGGCTGCGGACCCTGAAAACAAGACGGCCTATCGCAACACCATGGCGACGATCGGCGGTTCCGGCCTCGATTGGCATGACATGGACAACCTGCTGCGGCCGGGTGGCCTCGGCGCCTATTCGTTCGACGAGCAGAACAACGTCGTCTTCAACAAGCCGGGCAGGCAGTACGACGCCGTCGTGATGATGGATTGCAGCCAGTGCCCCATCCATCCGCAATTGAAGGACGCGTTCACGACCTTCGTAAAGAAGGACAGCGAGATCGTCCGCGCCAACGGCATGCGGCCGGTCTTGTTCATGTCCTGGGCTTACGCCGACAAGCCTGAGATGACGGAAGCGTTGGCCGAGGCCTACACAATCGCAGGCAATGCCAATGATGCGCTGGTGATCCCCGCAGGTTTTGCCTTCGCGCGCGTGCGCAAGCTGCAGCCCGAGCTCAATCTGTATGCGCCGGACAAGCGGCACCCGAGCCCCGCAGGCACATATCTGGCGACCTGCGTGACGTTCGCCGCGCTGACCGGCCGCTCGCCGGTCGGCAATTCCTACACGATGGGACTGGACGGCCCGACGGTGGAGCTGCTGCAGAAAGCAGCGTGGGACACGGTGCAGGAGTATTACGGGCGTTGACCTAGCGCAGCACGACCCACGCCGGTGCGTGGTCGCTCGCGCCTTCTTCGCCGCGAACCTTCTTGTCCACGCCGGCTTTTGCCAGGCGTGAGACGAGGGCAGGGCTGAGCAGGAGATGGTCGAGCCGCAGGCCCGCATCTCGCGGCCAGCGGTTTCGCTTGTAATCCCAGAAGGTGTAGATGCGCTGCTCGGGGTGCAGTTCGCGGATCGCGTCACACCAGCCTTGTGCCAGCAGCGAGGCAAAGGCCGCACGGCTCTTCGGTTGGATCAAGGCATCCTTGTCCCACGAGCGCGTCGGATAGATGTCGAGCTCATCAGGTGCAACGTTGTAGTCGCCGGCGAGCACCACGGGCAGCTCCTGCTTGAGCAAGGTTCTGGCATGGCGCTTGAGCCGCGCGAACCAGTCGAGCTTGTAGTCGAATTTCGGTCCCGGCTGCGGATTGCCGTTCGGCAGGTAGATGCTGGTGACGATGACACCGCGTACCGCGGCCTCGATGTAGCGGGCTTCGTGATCGGCAGGTTTTCCCGGCAAGCGATCGCGGGTGAGAATGGGCTCGGCATTGCGGGCCAGGATGGCGACGCCGTTCCAGGTCTTCTGTCCACACCACACTGCGCCGTAACCGGCCTTTTCGATCGCGGTCGCCGGAAATTCGCCATCACTTGCCTTCAACTCCTGAAGTGCGACGACATCTGGCTTCGCCGTTCGCATCCATGCCAACAGATTGGGCAGGCGGCGATTGATGTTGTTGATGTTGAATGTCGCGATCTTCATGTAGAGCTACCGGCTCCTGCCTTCCGCTACCGGAGAAACAATGTCCAAGTTGAGCTTTGCCGTCATCGCCGTCGCCGTTGCGTTCTCCGGGGTTGCCTCGGCACAATCATCCGATCCGCGCGGCGCGTGCAAGGCCGACTACGACAAATTCTGCGCCGGCATTGCGCCGGGCGGCGGCATCCTCGCCTGCCTCAACGCCAAGCGCGACAAGCTCAGCGCAACCTGCAAGACGGCGCTGGACAGCAGGAAAAAGAAGTAGGCGGCAAGTCGCTCAGCCCGGCAGCGGCGGCGCGCTTGCGGGCTGTTCGATCGATGGCGGAGCGGGCGTCTGCTGCTCGACCGCCTGCGCGGAAGCAGGCTTGGCCAGCGGCTCCACCACATTTCCGCCCTTGTAGATGCGGGCGTAGCGGCGGCCGAGGCTGGTCAGCACCTCGTAGCCGATCGTTCCGAAATGATGCGCGAGCTCGTCGACGGTGATGCCCTCGCCGAGCAGCGTCACCATGTGGCCGCGCCGCGCCGCATTCGGCGGCAGATCGGTGATATCGATCGCGATCAGGTCCATCGAAACGCGGCCGGCGACCGGACAGCGCTTGCCGGCGACGATGACCTCGGCGCCGCGGGTGCCGTCATTGGAGCTTGCGGCGCGGAAATAGCCGTCGGCATAACCGACCGCGATGATCGCGAGTTTCGTCGGTCGCCGTGCCGTCCAGGTGCCGCCATAGCCGACGCTCTCGCCGCGCTCGACATTGCGGATCTGCACAATGCGGGCCTTGAGATCGACCACCGGCTGCATCGGATTGTCAGCCTCCGGCGTCGGGTTGACGCCGTAAAGCGCGGCGCCCGGCCGCACCATGTCGAACTGGAAGGGCGCGCCGAGGAAGACGCCGGACGAATTGGCGAGCGCCGCCGGCACGCCGGAGAATTCGCTGGCGATGCCGCGGAAGGCCGCGAGTTGCTTGGCATTCACCGGGTTGTTGAGCTGCTCGGCCGAAACCAGATGGCTCATCACCAGCGTAATGCCGTGATCGCCGGCGTTGATGCGGGGGATAATGGCCTGCGCTTCCGCGAGCGTCAGGCCGAGCCGATTCATGCCGGTGTCGATGTGGATGGCGGCGCCACCGGTCCAGCCGGTGCGGCGGCAGAACACGTCCCATTCGGCGAGCTCGTTGAGATCGCCGATCACGGGGCGGCAGTTGATCTGGGCGTAGTGCTCGCCGGTGTTCTGGAAATAGCCGCCGAGCACGTAGATCGCAGGCTCCGGCACCGCCGCGCGCACCTTGCGCGCTTCCCCGATGGTGGCGACGAAGAAGGTCTTGCAGCCGGCCTTGTTCAGGGCACGCGCGACTTGCTCGGCGCCGCAGCCATAGGCGTCTGCCTTGATCACCGCCGAGCATTCGGCCGGCACCGCCGTCTTCTCGAGCTTGCGCCAATTGGCGATGATGGCATCGAGATCGACGGTGAGCACGCCGCCGAAGGTCGCGAGCGCGGCAGCCTGATTGGCCTCCGCGGAGAGAAGGCCGGATTGCGGGATCATTTTCGGGTCGGACGCCATTGTCATGGCGCCGTTTTACGCAAGAGGCCGGTCAGGTTCAACCCAGGGAACTCAGTAGTCGCCGCCGCCGCGGTCCGGCACCTGGCTGTCCGGCGCAAGGTCGCCGAACCGGGTGACCGACGCTTCGAAGGCCAGATCGACGGTGCCGGTCGGGCCGTGGCGCTGCTTGCCGATGATGACTTCGGCCTTGCCGTGCGCAAGATCCATGTCCAGGCGCCATTTTTCGTGCTCGGGTGTGCCCGGGCGCGGCTCCTTGTTTCCGAGGTAATATTCCTCGCGATAGACGAACAGCACGACGTCGGCGTCCTGCTCGATCGAGCCGGATTCGCGCAAATCCGAGAGCTGTGGCCGCTTGTCGTCGCGCGATTCGACCTGGCGCGAGAGCTGCGAAAGCGCAATCACGGGCACGCTGAGTTCCTTGGCGAGCGCCTTCAGACTGGTCGTGATCTCGGTGATTTCCTGCACGCGGTTTTCGCTGCGCTTGCCCGAACCCGACAAGAGCTGGATGTAGTCGATGACGATGAGGTCGAGGCCCTTCTGCCGCTTCAGCCGGCGGGCGCGCGCCATGAGCTGCGCAATCGAGAGACCGCCGGTCTCGTCGACATAGAAGGGCAGCGACTGCAGCTCGATCGAGACCTCGCGGATCTTCTCGAAATCGGCCTCCGAGATGCCGCCGCGGCGGATCGAGGAGGAAGGGATGCCGGTGCGCTCGGCCACAATACGCGTGGCGAGCTGGTCGGCCGACATTTCGCAGGAGAAGAAGCCGATGACGCCGCCATGGGCAGCCTTCATGGTGCCGTCGGCCTGGAGTTCTGGAACATAGGCCCGGGCGACGTTGTAGGCGATGTTGGTCGCTAGCGACGTCTTGCCCATGCCGGGGCGGCCGGCGACGATGATGAGGTCGGAGTGCTGCAACCCGCCCATTTTGGTGTCGAGGTCGCGCAGGCCCGTCGAGATGCCCGACAGCTTTCCGTCGCGCTGGAACGCTTTCGCGGCCAGATCGACCGCAAGCGTCAGCGCCTGCGAGAATTTCTGGAAGCCTCCGTCATAGCGGCCGGATTCGGCGAGTTCGTAGAGGCGGCGCTCGGCGTCCTCGATCTGCGCCCGCGGTGCGAAGTCGACCGGGGCGTCATAGGCGACATTGACCATGTCCTCGCCGATGCCGATCAGGTCGCGTCGCAATGCCAGATCGTAGATGGTGCGCCCATAATCCTGCGCATTGATGATGGTCGTCGCTTCGGCGGCGAGGCGCGCCAGATATTGCCCGATGGTCATGCCGCCGATGTCGGTGTCGGCGGGCAGGAAGGTCTTCAGGGTGACGGGCGTCGCGATCTTGCCCATCCGGATCAGGCTGCTGGCGGTCTCGAAGATGGTCTGGTGCAGCGGCTCGAAATAATGCTTCGGCTCCAGAAAATCGGAGACGCGGTAAAACGCGTCGTTGTTGACCAGGATCGCGCCCAGAAGGCTCTGTTCCGCCTCGATGTTATGCGGCGCGCTCCGATAGGCCGGGGTTCCGGCTTCGGGCGCGAGTTTGAGAACGTTCGAATCAGTCAGGGCCATGGTCGAGCGATAGCAATTTTCTGGGGCGGATGCGGGGCCGGGATAAAGCGCCGCCTCAGCCCAAAGCGGAAGCAAAAGCTCGCCGCTATCAACCGATCATTAAAATGGTGGATGATTGACCGCCGCAGCACGCGCCGCGCTTGACGGATTTCGTGGAACCAGGTCGCGGCCTAGATGCGGTCGTTACGCACCCCGGAAAACGCCGGATGAAGTGAACCTGATGGGGTGCCGGGCAGACACATCGAGACGCGCGGGAATGACCCACGGCCAGGCGCTTTTGGCTCGGTTCAGACCAGCAGGAGGTAGACCAGTGCAACCAGGGCCGCCCCGACGCCGGTAGCGATCAGGGCGTAATCGGTGCGGAGGTCGTCCTGCACGTCGAATGAGGTTTTGGTCTCGTTGCTCATGGCGACGGTCTAAGCCAGGGCTGACGAGACTTATGTGAAGCAGATCACATCTCCCCGGATTCTTTCGGGGGTACAGCCGGAACAGGTTAGCGGGCGGGGGGTTGTCTCCTGATCTGCCACCAGGGAACGAGGCAAGCGATGCGGCCAGAACGGCAGCCCCGGAATTGGCGAAGCGAAGCAGGCAGCCGACTTTGGCTGTCGGGGCTGATCGCGGCCATGGAGCACGCTGAGCGGCCGGAAGTGCGTCGGGAACCGGTCGCCCCTGAAATCCTGAAAGCGCTGCGGATGCAATTGGCCTTAACGGCCGGTTCCACGTCCGCTCCGGTTTCGACCCTGCGCCACTAGGACTCATTCACCAGCCAGCTTCAGCCTCGGCGTGGCGCCGGCTTCGACGGCCCGCAGTCGGGCTTCTTCACGCGCGATGTAGTTGCGCGTCATCGGCACGACGCCCTGACGGCGGGTGAGTTGAATCTGGAAGTTCATCATATGCTGCTTGCGGAACGTCATCTCGCTGGCTGCTAGATAAAATTCCCACATCAGCGCGAAGCGCTCGTCATACAGCTGCACGGCTTCTTCGCGTCGCGCCATGAAGCGCTCGCGCCATGCCTTCAGGGTTTCGGCGTAATGAAGGCGCAAAATCTCGATGTCGCAGACCAGCAAGCCCGCCCGCTCGATCGCCGGCAGCACCTCCGAGAGGGCGGGGATGTAGCCGCCGGGAAAGATGTATTTGGCGATCCAGGGATTGGTGGAGTCCGGGCCCTGCGAACGGCCGATCGAGTGCAGCAACATGACGCCGTCCTTATCCAGCAGCTCGGCGCAGCGCCGGAAGTAGGTGTCGTAGAAGCGGGCGCCGACATGCTCCAGCATGCCGACTGAGACGATGCGGTCGAACGGACCGGCGATGTCGCGATAGTCCTGAAGCAGGAATTTGGCCGATCCGGTCAGGCCCTTTTCGGCTGCGCGCGCATTGGCGATCTGCAACTGCTCGGTCGACAACGTTATGCCGGTGACGTCAGCACCTGCGATCTCGGCGAGATAGAGCCCAAGTCCGCCCCAGCCCGAACCGATGTCGAGGACGCGCTGGCCGCTCTTGACGAGCAGCTTTGCGGCGACGTGCCGTTTCTTGGCAAGCTGTGCATCGTCGAGTGTGCTCTCCGGCGTCTCGAAATAGGCGCAGCTATATTGCTTGTCGGCGTCGAGGAAGAGCGAATAGAGCCTCGCATCGAGATCGTAATGATGTGCGACGTTGCGGCGGGATCGCGGGCGCGGATTGAACTGCTTCAGGTGCCGCACCAGATAGCGCAGGTGCCACCAGGGTTTTGCCCAGTGCGGCAACAGGTCGGGTTGACCGAGCAGGATCGCGAGAGCATCAGCTATGGTGCCATGCTCGACAATGAACTCGCCGTCCATATAGGCCTCGCCAAGCCCGAGCTCGGGATTGACGAGGATCTTCCGCTCTGCGTCCGCGGTGACGAAGCGGACTGCGACCGGTTCGCCCGAGCCGTCGCCGACGGTGAACTTCGAGCCCTTCGCCGTGGTCACCGTCATCGACCCGCGGCGGATGAATTGAGACAGGAATTGACGCAACAATCGGTCCATCGGCACCCATCCTCTCGAGCGAACCTGAAGAGATGCGACTAACCCGGCCTTTCACACCCTACGCCCGGGCATCTCAGCGGTTCCTATGCGCTTGCATCTAGATCTAGGGAGGTGTCCCGGGCCCGCTATTGCGCTGTGCTCAAAGCGGATATTCCAAAACCGCTTAATCACATCCTTGCGCGCGGTGCCTGCTTCCATTCGCGGCTCAATCGGATAAAAGGTGACCCGCCGCGGCGCCGCCTGCCGGCTGCACCTCTCGGAATTCAATGGAGATGATGGGAATGTCGAGCCGAGCGCTCAGCCTCGCGACGATCTTGCTTCTGATCGGCTTCGGCGCGACCGATACCGTTTTCGCGCAGGCGACGAACCTCGAGGCCGGCAAGGCCCCATCCCAGCTTTTCGCGCAGACCTGTAATGCATGTCACAAGAGCCCGCGCGGCCTTTTGAAAACAGTGGCGCCGGGCTCCTTGCCGGCCTTCCTGCGCCAGCATTACACGACCAGCCCCGACATGGCCGGCGTGCTTGCCTCCTACCTCGTCTCCAACGGGGCCACCGACACCCGCTTCCAGGCGAAGGACGGCCATAAGGACGGCAAGGACAAGAAGGACGGCGCCAAGGATAAGGACAAGGAAGCCAATACCAATCCCGCGCAGTCTCCTGAACATCAGGGCCGCCGGCAACGTTCCCAGGAGTCCGCCAAGCCGGAAGGCGAGGGTGCCGCTCCCGCGGCCGAGGGCGCGCGTCAGAAGCGCGCCGCGCGGCCGGCCGAAGAAGGAACGAAGGAAGGTGCGAAGCCAGAGGGCCAGGCTGTCCCCGAAGGGCGCAAGGCCAAGCGTCTCGGCAAGCGCGGCAAGCCGGGAAGTGATGAGGCGCCGAAGGTCGATGCCGCGGCGCCGACGGCAGACGACAAGAAGAGCGAGCCGAAGGTCGAGTCCAAGCCTGAGACAAAGCCCGAGACTGCGAAGGTGGATTCCGGCGAAGCTAAATCCGAAGGCAGCAAACCCGAAGGCAGCAAACCCGAAGGCAGCAAGCCGTCCGACAAGCCCGCCGAGGCCAAGCCGGAAAGCGCCAAGGTGGAGCCGCGCGGCAGCGAAGCTCCGGCGTTGCGGCCCGATCCGGTGCCGCAGGTGACGCCGGCCGCACCGTCCGCCGCGAAGCCTCCCGAGCCAGCTGCGCCCAAGGCGGCGGAAGAGGCTGCTCCCAAGCCCGCCGCGAGCGCCGAACCGCCAGCGAAGTCGCAGGAACCGGCGCCGCCCGCGACCGCTGCGACTCCACCGGCGCCAGCCGAATCGTCCGGTCCGCCGACGCCGCCGATTTCGCGATAGGCGACCACATTTTTAGACATGCGAAGGCCGCGCTCTCGCGCGGCCTTCGTCGTTTCGGCTACAAGCTCAATCTGTTGTCGCCCGCGGTCGGCGAGAAGCGGATCTGCCGGGCGAGGGTGATCAAGTCGGGCCGTCAGGTCTCCGTCGCCGCAGCCGGCGTTTTCTGCGTCAGCGCCGGGGTCGAGACCATACGGCGACGGCGCTCGCGTCGATCGCGATGCTGAGCGAGGATTGTGCCGCCACAACGAAAAACCCGGCCGCCTGAGGCGACCGGGCTTCGAAAGCCTGCGCGAACGCGAGGCTTACTTCTCGGTCTCTTCCGCGGCCGGCGCCGGCTCGGCGTCGTCCTGCAGGGCTTCCGGGTCGAAGAACTCGCCGGCGGCTGCGATCGCTTCGGCCGCAGCATCCCGGTCTTCGTTCCGGCTCGAGATGTCCTCGCCGCGGTTGATGCGCTCGGCCTCGTCCTGGCTGCGCGCCACGGTGACACTGATCTCGACCTCGACCTCGGGGTGGATGGCGACCGTGATGGTGTGCTTGCCGATGGTCTTGATCGGCGCATCGAGCTGAACCTGCGGGCGGGACAGCGAAACCCCGTCGGCTTCGAACGCCACGACGATGTCGCGCACGTTGACCGAGCCGAACAGTTGACCGGCTTCCGAAGCTTGACGGATCACGATGATGTTCTTGCCCTGGATCTTCTCGGCGACCTTGGACGCCTCGCCCTTGGACTCAAGGTTGCGAGCCTCGAGCTCGGCCTTCATGCCGTCGTACTTGGCACGGTTGTCGGCGGTGGCGCGCAGCGCCTTGCCGCGCTTGAGCAGGAAATTGCGGGCATAGCCGTCGCGAACCTTCACGACTTCGCCCATGTGACCGAGCTTGTTGACGCGTTCCAGCAAAATGACTTCCATATTAGTTCTCCTTTGATGTGTTGAGTGAGGTGGAATTTCGAACTTGAACTTTCGGACTTGAACTCAAGAGGTCGGCAGCGGCGGTGGCTGGCGCGTGCGAAGGAAGCGTTCGCGGAGGCCGAACACGGCATCGGCGAGGCCGAGGATCACCATCGCGATGACGGGCCATCCGAACACGACGACGACGGCGTAGGTCGAGCCGAGCCAGAAGGTGCGGCTCTTCAGCGCCAGCGTCAGCGTATGCAGCACGGCAAAGCCGGTCAGCGCGTACCCCATCATCAGCGCAGCCGTCGCGATTTGCGCCGCGATCGCAAGCAGTCCGCCGGTGAAGCAGAAGGCGAGCGCGACGCAGAGCGCCACGAGCGTCATCGGCGGCAGCTCCGCGGTCATCAGGTCCGGCCAGGGGCGCCGCAACCGGCCCGACGTCGCCGTCACCTTGGTGCTGAGCCAGAGGTTGAGGGTCAGCGTCATCATCGCAACGATGGTGGCACCCGCCGGCAAGATACGCACCAGTGCGCCGACGAATTGGTCGGTCTCGCCGGAGCTCTGCGGGTCGGCGGCGCGGAGGAGGCGCATCAAGCCACGGCGCAGCGTGCCGGTGATGGTCTCCGCGTCGGTGCCGATCGTGAGCAGCGCGGCGATCGTGGTCAGTGTGGCGAAGCCCGCGATCCACAGCAGGATACGGCCGACCGGATACCACTCCAGCGCAGGCTCGGTGGGCGGCTCGGCGGCGGGCTCCGGCGCGGCGGCTCCGACCGGCCGGCTGAGCAGGACGAGATGGCCGAGCCACCAGGCCGGCAATGCGACGGTGAGGGCGAAGGCGATGCAATAGGGCAGGCCGAACAGGGCGCCGAGGCCAAGCGCGGCGGCGATGCCGCCCAGGCTCGCGCAAAGCGGTCCCCAGCCGATCGAAGCGACCATCAGCGGCAGCGGTGCGAGATAGAACAGGACGAGCGAGATCAGCGCGCCCGAAATGATCGAGGCGAACATCAGGGCCGACGCAGCGCCGGCGATCAGGGCTATCAGTCCAAAGGCCATCATCAGCTGTCCCGCTCCCTTCGAGCGGTTAGAGGCATCTCGCCCCAACCATCGGCGACCGGACGACCCGGAAGCCTTATGAGAAACTAGGTCGTACGGCCGGCGGCGATGTCGCCGCCGGCCGAATTCGTTTTAGCGAATGACGTAGGGCAACAGGCCCAGGAACCGCGCGCGCTTGATGGCGCGGGCAAGCTCACGCTGCTTCTTCGCGGAAACCGCGGTGATGCGGCTCGGCACGATCTTGCCGCGCTCGGAGACGTAACGCATCAGCAGCTTGGAGTCCTTGTAGTCGATCTTCGGAGCATTCGCGCCCGTGAACGGGCAGCTCTTGCGGCGACGGAAAAACGGGCGGCGTGCACCAGCTTCAGCCATTGTTCTTACTCCCCATCCGTCGTGGTGGTGGTGGTGGTTTCAGCGTCTTCACGCGGACGGCGCGGACCGCGGTCACCGCGGAAGCCGCCGCCTTCACGATCGCCACCACGGAAGCCACCGCCTTCGCGATCGCCACGGAAGCCGCCGCCACGGTCGTCACGCTCGCGGTCACGGTCGGCCTTGCGCATCATCGCGGACGGGCCTTCCTCGAGCTCCTCGACGCGGACGCTGAGATAGCGGATCACGTCTTCGCTGATGCGCTCCTGGCGCTCGATCTCGGCGATCGCCGCGGACGGCGCGTCGATGTTGAGCAGCACGAAATGCGCCTTGCGGTTCTTGTTCATGCGGTAGGTGAGGGAGCGTACGCCCCAATTCTCGGTCTTGGTGACCTTGCCGCCGAGACCTTCGACGATGCCGGTCATCTGCGCAGTCAGCTCTTCGACCTGCTGCGTGCTCGCGTCTTGGCGCGCGAGAAAAACATGCTCATAGAGAGCCATGGAAGTCCTTTCCTCATGTTGGCGCATCGCCCGGCGTCAAGCCCTTAAGAGGCCTTCGGAAAGGACTCTGGGATTAAGCTCAGAAGGCGGAAACACGGGACGACGGGCCGACTGGCCCTGCCACACCAAAATCACAAATGATTTGCTGAGACCGTCCGTTCAGCTCCCGGCCGGGGTCTGCGGATGGGCGCCTTATACGGATTTCGGCTGACTTGGCAAGGTTGCAGGCGCCGTTTCGGCGCGGGGATCGCAATGCGGGCGGCCGGATCCGCCGCCGACCATCATACCGGCTTGATTTGTTTGTTTGTATATCATACAAATAAATCAACCGGAGCGAACTCCAATGGCAGATAAGCCGGCCCACGAGCCCCTCAAGGAGGCAGGCGATCCCAAACACGCCGCCCGCGCCACGCGGTCGGCCGGCCGCAAAATGCGCTCGCTGCTGCTTGATGCCGCGAGCCCGCTGTTTCGGGAGCGGGGGCTGTCGGGTACGGCGATCACCGACATCGCGGCCGCTGCGAACGCGTTCCCGAGCCAGATCACCTATTATTTCCGTACCAAGGAGGCGCTGTTCGTCGAATGCGCCTGCCGCGAGCTGCTGTATCTGGCGCGGGCGACCGAGCAGGCGGCGCTGAAGGCGCGCGCGCCGCGGGATTATACCCACGCGCTGGCCGAGACCGTGACGACGAGCGATTCGGTGGCCTTCTTCGCCGAGGCGCTGACGCTGACGCGGCGGCGCCAGGATCTCGCGCCGCTGGTCGAGCGCACCATCGAGCGCCTGCACAGTGAAGGTGCGCGGGCCTATGCGAGCCAGGTCGCGCGGCACGGCTGGCGCTCCCTGCGCGCGCCCGACGAGAGTTCGCGGCGGTTCTGGGCCGTCGCCATCGGCGTCATCCTTGAGGGCTACGCCATGGGCCGTTCGCCCGAGGCGCTGTGCGCCGAGATGCTGCGCGTGCTGGGCGAACAGGCGAAATCCTCTGATGACACTGCGCGGCTGCGCCTCGTCGACGCGCGCGACGCATCGAGCAATTCGAATGAGGAGGATTAGGCCATGACTGCGCTTCGCATGCGTGCCCGCGATTTCCTGACCGACGAGCAACTTGCCGACGTGCGCCGGCGCGTGACCTGGAAAGGCGTCGCGCTGATCGCGCACGCCTGGGCGCTCATCATCGCGGCAATCGCCTTGGTCGCGTGGTGGCCCAATCCGATCACTTATGTGCTCGCCCTTGCCATCATCGGCTCGCGCCAGCTCGGGCTCGCGATCCTCATGCATGACGGCGCGCATGGCTGCCTGTCCCCCGACGAGAAGACCAATCTGACCCTAAGCCAGTGGTTCTGCGCCTATCCTCTGTTTGCGGAGACGCGCAGCTATCGGCGCTATCACCTTCAGCACCATGCGCGCACCCAGCAGGAGGACGATCCCGATCTCGTGCTATCGGCGCCGTTTCCGATCACGAAGCTGAGCTATCGCCGCAAGTTCATTCGCGACCTCACCGGGCAGACCGGCTACCAGCAGCGCAAGGCGCAATTGCTCAACGCGCTCGGGCCGAAGGACTGGCCATCGCGGCAGCGCGCGGCGCATTTGTGGGAGAAGCTTGGCCCGCAATGTCTGGTCAATGGCGCGATGTTCGCAGCGCTCACGGCGGCCGGCGTGTGGTGGGCCTATCCGCTGCTATGGCTGGTGCCGCTCCTGACCTGGATGATGGTCATCACCCGCATCCGCAACATCGCAGAGCACGCGGTCGTACCTGACAGCAACGATCCCCTGCGCAATACCCGCACCACCTATGCCAATTTCCTCGAGCGCTTGTTCATCGCGCCGTACTACGTGAACTACCACCTCGAACATCATCTCTTGTTCTACGTGCCCTGCTACAATCTGCCGAAGGTGCACCGCTTGCTGAGTGAGAGCCGGCATGCGGGCCGGATGGAGGTGCAACCGAGTTATGCCGCCGTGCTGCGGCTTGCGACCGCGAAGCCGAACCGCGATGACCGGCCGGGGCAATTGGTCAACAGCGCGCGCCGTGCGCAGGCGGGGTCCGAGGTCGATGCCAACCAGACGGCTGGCGGATTTTAGGAACCCGTCACTCCGGTTGAAGGCTGCCAGTCGAAGGCTGATCGAAGTTCCCATCTTGGCTTGACATTCCGGCCCCGGACAGTGTCTACGGCCCCCTTTGGAGCTTGATCCGGAACCATGGCCTAAGGCCGCGCGTCATCGGCTGCCGGTTCTCGCAGGGATCACGCCCGACAAGCAGGGAGCGCCGATGACGGCAGCATTCACATTTCCGGGGCAGGGTTCCCAGGCGGTCGGCATGGGCAAGGCCCTGGCCGATGCCTTTCCGGTGGCGCGCGCCGTGTTCGACGAGGTCGATGCCGCGCTGGGGGAGAAGCTGACGGCGACCATCTGGGATGGTCCGGCTGAAACCCTCCAGCTCACCCAAAACGCCCAGCCGGCCCTGATGGCGGTGTCTATCGCCACCCTGCGGGTGCTGGAGGCCGAAGCCGGGTTTTCCGTGCGGCGGGATGCGGCCTTCGTCGCCGGCCACTCGCTCGGCGAATATTCGGCGCTGGCCGCGGCCGACAGCCTGACGATTTCCGACACGGCGCGGCTGCTTCGCATCCGCGGTCTCGCAATGCAAAAAGCTGTGCCGGTCGGCGTCGGTGCGATGGCCGCTCTGCTCGGCCTCGACTACGAGGCCGCCGTGGCGGTGGCGGAGGAGGCCGCTCAGGGAGAGGTCTGCCAAGCCGCCAACGACAATGGCGGCGGGCAAGTGGTCGTCTCCGGCGACAAGGCTGCGGTCGATCGCGCCGTCGAGATCGCCAAAACCAAGGGCGCTAAGCGAGCAATGCTGCTGCCGGTGTCCGCACCGTTCCATTGCAAACTGATGCAGCCGGCTGCCGACGCAATGGCGGAGGCGCTGGCCGGGGTCACGATCAAGGCGCCGGCCGCCCCGCTGGTGTCGAATGTGCTGGCGAGCGCGATCACCGATCCCGACGAGATCCGCCGGCGCCTGGTCGAGCAGGTCACCGGCACTGTGCGGTGGCGCGAGTCGGTTGCCTATATGGCGGGGCAGGGCGTCACCCGTTTCTTTGAGATCGGTGCCGGCAAGGTGCTGACGGGCCTGGTCAAGCGTATCGCAGACGGTGCCGTCGGCGTTGCGGTCGGTGGTCCCAACGACATTGCTGCTGCCAAAGATGCATTGGCTGCTGCCAAGCAGGCCTGAAGCGCGATAATTCGTCGTCGCGCGCGAGTTCTACAGTTGACGCACGACCCTTTCGGAAAACCGCTGCGCGCGTTTCCGGATCGTGCCTTGGAGGAGTTATCGATGTTCGATCTGACTGGCAAAAAGGCGCTCGTCACCGGCGCAACTGGCGGCATCGGCGGCGCGATCGCGCAGGCGCTGCACGCGCAGGGCGCCACCGTCGCGATATCGGGGACGCGCAAGGAAGTGCTGGATGAGCTTGCAGGCAAGCTCGGCGAGCGCAACCATGTGCTGCCCTGCAATCTCTCCAAAGTCGAGGAGGTCGAAGGGCTGGTGCCCGCTGCGGAGGCGGCGATGGGACAGGTCGACATCCTCGTCGCCAATGCCGGCATCACGCGCGACAATCTCTTCGTGCAGCTCCGTGACGAGGACTGGGAGGAGGTCATCAACATCAATTTGACCTCGACCTTCCGCCTTGCCCGCGCCGCAACCAAATTGATGATGCGCAAGCGCTTCGGCCGCATCATCGCCATCACTTCGGTGGTCGGCGTCACCGGCAACCCGGGGCAGGGCAATTATACTGCGTCGAAGGCAGGCCTGATCGGGATGATCAAGACGCTGGGTGCCGAATACGCCAAGCGCGGCGTCACCGCGAACTGCATCGCTCCCGGCTTCATCAAGACCCCGATGACCGATGCGCTCAACGACAAGCAGCGCGAAACGATTCTGACCAAGGTTCCGGCCAATCGCCTGGGGACGCCAGAGGACATCGCGGCGGCCGCCGTCTACCTGAGTTCGAACGAAGCGGCCTATGTCACCGGCCAAACCATCCACGTCAACGGCGGCATGGCCATGATCTGACGCCTCATGCCGCACCGCCCCTTGGGCAGCCGAATGCGGCAAACGGCCGTTTCCGGAGCGAAATGAGGCTTGTAGTCAACGCAATTGAAGTATGATAACCGGACCTTCAACGGATGGGCAAAGAACGCCATTGCAGGTTTTTGAAACCCTGTATATTGGCGATGCGGAGCCTTGGCCGTCATTCGCCGGGCCTGCATCGGTTAGGATGGGGCCAGATCAAAGTTCGTAAGCGAAGGCAGTCAACGACCACGACGGCTCGTATCGTCCCGGGGGGTCGGGTCTACAGGGAACAACACGAGGTTATGCAATGAGTGAGATTGGCGAGCGGGTTAAGAAGATCGTGGTCGAACACCTTGGTGTTGAACCCGAGAAGGTTGTCGACGCTGCGAGCTTCATCGACGACCTCGGCGCCGACAGTCTGGACACCGTCGAGCTGGTGATGGCGTTCGAAGAGGAATTCGGTTGCGAGATTCCGGACGATGCCGCGGAAACGATTCTCACCGTCGGCGACGCCACCAAGTTTCTCGAGAAGAACGCGAAGAGCTAACGCTCTTCATTTCGCGGGGACAACATTGAAACCGGACGGACCGCCCAACAGCGGTCAGCCGGTTTCTTGTTATTGGCCGTGAATCTTTCGATGCGGAGTTTTCGGACATGAGGCGGGTTGTCGTTACGGGTCTTGGCATGGTTTCGCCACTCGGCTGCGGAGTCGAGCCGACCTGGAAGCGCATCCTCGACGGCGAAAGCGGCGCACGCAAAATCGAGAGCTTCGATGTCTCCGATCTTCAGACCAAGATCGGCTGCACGGTCGTGCGCGGCGACGGCACCAACGACACTTTCAATCCCGACATCTGGATGGAGCCGAAGGACCAGCGCAAGGTCGACGACTTCATCATCTTCGGCATGGCCGCAGCCGGCCAGGCGCTCGACGATGCCAACTGGCATCCCGAGACCGAAGAGGATAAATGCGCCACCGGCACCATGATTGGATCCGGCATCGGCGGCCTCAACGGTATCGCCGAGACTGCGGTCCTGCTGAAGGAACGCGGGCCGCGCCGGGTCTCGCCGTTCTTCATTCCGGGCCGCCTGATCAATCTCGCCTCCGGTTATGTCTCGATCAAGCATGGGCTGAAGGGGCCGAACCATTCGGTGGTCACGGCCTGCTCGACCGGCGCTCACGCGGTCGGCGATGCCGCCCGCCTGATCGCGCTCGGCGATGCCGACGTCATGGTTGCGGGCGGCGCGGAATCGCCGATCGGCCGCATCGGCATTGCCGGCTTCAACGCCGCGCGTGCGCTCTCGACAGCCTTCAACGAAACGCCTGAGAAGGCCTCGCGTCCTTACGACAAGGACCGGGACGGCTTCGTGATGGGCGAGGGCGCCGGCGTTCTGGTCCTGGAAGAGCTCGAACACGCCGAGCGCCGCGGCGCGAAGATCTATGCCGAGGTGATCGGCTACGGTCTCTCGGGCGATGCCTACCACATCACCTCGCCGTCACCCGACGGCGACGGTGGCTTCCGCAGCATGACGGCAGCGCTCAAGCGCGCCGGCCTCACCGCGTCCGATCTCGACTACATCAATGCGCACGGCACCTCGACACCGCTCGGTGACGAGATCGAGCTCGGTGCGGTCGAACGTCTGCTCGGCAATGCCGCTTCCAAGGTCGCGATGTCCTCGACCAAATCGTCGACCGGTCACCTTCTGGGTGCGGCTGGCGCGATCGAGGCGATCTTCGCCATTCTCGCGATTCGCGATAATGTCGTGCCACCGACCATCAACTTGGACAATCCATCGGTCGAGACTGCGATCGATCTCGTGCCGCACAAGGCGAAGAAGCGCGAGGTCAACGTCGCGTTGTCGAATTCTTTCGGTTTTGGCGGTACCAACGCGTCGGTGATCTTCCGGCGTCCGGTCCAATAGTTTGTGTTTGCGACGAATCCACCGTTTTGCCGTATTCGGCGATAGTCATACAAGTGGGCGCGTGTACTTGGCCAGACAAGCGATTGTCGGGTCGCATTTGAACCGGCAGGATTCAGGTTGCTTCGATGAGTGAAAGGCCGCCCATTTCGCCCCGGAGCCCGCGGGCAGCGCTCGAGCCCGAGCAGGTCCCGCCGCCGCCGAAGCGATCGGACCGCGCGCGCAATCCGTTCGTGATCGTCGGCAACGCCATCATCACCCTGCTGCTGATTGCAATGATCGGTGCGGGCGGCGTGTACTATTACGGCCGGCAGGTGCTCGAGGCGCCGGGACCGCTGAAGGAAGACAAGATCGTCAATATCCCGCAGCGCGCCGGCAAGCGCGACATCGCCGAGACGCTGAACCGGGAACGCGTGACCGACGTCAATCCGTGGGCGTTCATTGCCAGCGTCGCTGCGTTGAAGGCGAGCTCGGACCTCAAGCCCGGTGAATACTCGTTCCAGAAGAACGCGTCCTTGCGCGACGTCATTGCCACAATCGTCGAGGGCAAGGTGGTGCAGCATGCCGTGACGATTCCGGAGGGCCTCACCTCCGAGCAGATCGTGGCGCGCCTGTCCGACAACGACATCTTCACCGGCAGCGTGCGTGAGCTGCCGCGCGAAGGCACGCTGCTGCCCGAGACCTACAAGTTCCCGCGCGGCACCCCGCGCGATCAGGTGATCCAGCGCATGCAGCAGGCGCACAAGCGCGTGCTGACCGAGATCTGGGAGCGCCGCAATCAGGACATTCCGGTCAAGAGTCCGGAGCAACTGGTGACGCTGGCCTCGATCGTCGAGAAAGAGACCGGCAAGCCTGACGAGCGCAGCCGTGTCGCCGCGGTGTTCGTCAATCGCCTGAAGCAGAGGATCAAGCTGCAGTCCGATCCCACGATCATCTATGGCCTCGTCGGCGGCAAGGGCACGCTCGGCCGTCCGATCAAGCGCAGCGAGATCACGCAGCCTTCGCCCTACAACACCTATGTCATCGAGGGCCTGCCGCCGGGCCCGATCTCCAACCCCGGCCGCGCCTCGCTCGAGGCTGCCGCCAACCCGGCCCGTACCCGCGACCTCTATTTCGTCGCGGATGGTACCGGCGGGCATTCCTTTACCGAGACCTACGACGCGCACCAGAAGAACGTCGCCAAGCTGCGCGCCATGGAAAAGCAGATCCAGAACGACACGGTCGAGCCGGCCGAGGACGCGCAGCCGCCGGCCGGCGCCGCGCCCGGCGCCGCCGATACGCCGACGGCGACGACGCCGGCACGCCCCAGCCAGCAGAAGAAGCCGCCGGCCGCTCGCCCCGCGGGTCCGCCGCCGGCCCGACAAGGCGCGGTGCAGGCCTCGCCCCCGGTGGTGCAGCGCTAGGCCTGCGCGTAGACCTGCCCCGCGGGACTTTGCGGATTACATTTTCCTGCAAAATAGTCTTAAGATTCGCGTGGCTTGATGGCCGCGCGAATCCCGTGCTTCTGGAGAAATTGACCTGATGGCGTTGTCGTCCATGACCGGCTTTGCCCGAAGCCACGGCGCGAGTGGGCCGTATACGTTCGAATGGGAATTGAAGTCGGTCAATGCCAAGGGCTTTGACTTGCGGGTGCGGCTGCCGCAGGGGTTCGACGAGCTTGAGGCTCATGCCAAGAAGCGCGCCGCCGAGCTGCTCTCACGAGGCACCGTCTACGCCAATCTGACCGTCAAGCGGGCCAATGCAGCCACCAGCGTCCGCGTCAACGAGGACGTGCTCAACGCCGTCCTCAAGGCCGCCGCCGTGATCGCCGGCAAGGTCGATGCGGTCGCGCCGAGCGTCGACGGGCTTTTGGCCATCAAGGGGGTCATTGAGGTCGCCGAGCCCGAGGGCGACGAGGAGGAGGACAAGGCCGCGCGCGCCGCCGCCGCGGATGCCTTCGACAAGGCGCTCGCCGAACTCGTCGAGATGCGCAAGCGTGAGGGGACCTCGCTCGGGCAGATCCTGATCCAGCGCGTCGACGAGGTCGAGCAGCTGGCGAAGAAGGCGGAGGCCGCGCCCGGTCGCAAGCCCGAGGCGGTCAAGGCCAGGCTCGCCGAGCAGATCGCGAGCCTCCTCGACACCTCCGACCGTTTTGATTCCGACCGCCTGATGCAGGAAGCGATCCTGATTGCGACCAGGGCCGACATCCGCGAGGAGCTCGATCGGATCGCCTCGCACATCGCGCAGGCGCGCGAGCTGATCGGCAAGGGCGGCCCGGTCGGGCGCAAGCTCGACTTCCTGGCGCAGGAGTTTCACCGCGAAGTCAACACCTGCTGCTCGAAGTCGAA
Source organism: Bradyrhizobium sp. 17 (assembly GCF_023073515.1). Taxonomy (NCBI): domain Bacteria; kingdom Pseudomonadati; phylum Pseudomonadota; class Alphaproteobacteria; order Hyphomicrobiales; family Nitrobacteraceae; genus Bradyrhizobium; species Bradyrhizobium sp. 17. The sequence goes on from NZ_JADPJQ010000130.1 coordinate 357,911, forward strand.
CGACATCGAGCTGACCAATACGGGGCTCGCCATGAAGAACGTGGTCGAGCAGTTCCGCGAGCAGGTCCAGAATCTGGAGTGATCGATGACGATTGGCGGTCACGGAACTGATGGTGTCGAGCGGCGCGGATTGATGTTCGTGCTGTCCTCGCCGTCGGGCGCGGGCAAGACGACGCTGTCGCGCATGTTGATCGACCGTATGCCCGGCCTTCGAATGTCGGTGTCGGCGACCACGCGGGCGATGCGGCCGGGCGAGGTCGACGGCAGGGATTATTCGTTCGTCGACAAGGCTACCTTCGGCGCGATGGTGAAAGCCGACCAGCTGCTGGAATGGGCGACCGTGTTCGACAACAGTTACGGCACGCCGCGTGCGCCGGTCGAGGCGGCGCTGTCAGCCGGGCAGGACGTGCTGTTCGACATCGACTGGCAGGGCACGCAGCAGCTCCGAGAGAAGGCGCGCGCCGACGTCGTCAGCGTGTTCATCCTGCCGCCCTCGGCTGCCGATCTCGAGAAGCGGCTGCATTCGCGCGCGCAGGATTCCGACGAGGTGATCCGCAAGCGCATGAGCCGCGCCAGCCACGAGATGAGCCACTGGGCCGAGTACGACTACATCGTCATCAACCACGACGTTGACGAGGCCTTCGCCGAGGTGCAGTCGATCCTGAAGGCCGAACGCCTCAAGCGCGAGCGGCAGACCGGCCTCGTGGGCTTCGTGCGAGGTCTGCAAGGTCAACTTCAAGGCTAGTAGGCTGCGTCAGCCGCGGCCCGTCCTTCGCCAACCGTTCCAGCATCGTCGTGATCACGTCGATGTCGATGGCGTTCTCGACTCCCGCGTCGTCATGGCCGGCCGGCTCTTCGTCATTCACGTCGTTGGCCGCGAGCTGCGGTGCGGCCTCGATCTGGAATTCTCCGTTGAAGATATCGGCCTCGTCGAGCTCTGCGGCCTCGACGTGGACTTGGTCTTGCGCTTGCGGGGCGAGCTCGTCGATCACATCGATCTCGCGATCGATCGCGGCGAGCTGCGCGGTCTTGAGCTGGGTTGACTGCGGACGCAGGGCATCGAAATCCACCGGGCGGGGCTGCCGAGCGTGCGGCGCGCCGGCGGGCGCAGCGTTGAGCCAGGGTGCACGGCCATCGTCGTGATCGTGCGGCTCAAAATTGTCCCAGTTGACGCGGCGCTGGTCGGCGGCCTGGACGCGCATGCGTCCACCGGCGAAGCGGTAGATGACGCTGGCGAGGATGCCGGCAAGCGCCAGCGCGCCGCCGATCACGAGCAGCAGCATCTGGAGCGAGCCGGTCTGCTTGTCGGCGGTGCTGTCTGCCGCGGCCAGAGCCATCGGAGCAGGGGACTTCGCCGGCTTCGCGGTCGGCTGCGCGGCGGCCGCGACAGGTGCAGGCGACGGCTGCTCTGTGGGCGCGGCGGACGCCGTGGAGGCGTCGGGCCAGCGCCCGGCGACGGCGGGCTGCTGTGCGTTGGCGTCAGCGGAGGGGTTCGCAGCTTGCTGCGTCGGCGCCGGTCCCGCCTGTGCAGGCGTCTTCACGGCGGCGATGCTCTGCGGCGTCAGATATTCGGCGCGCGCGTCCTCGACCGAGTGCTGCTGCGGCACGGCTGAATCCGCTGCAGGCGTATCGGGCGCAGTCTGTGCGGTTTGGGTGGCCTTGCCGCCTTCGGCGCGCAGATACCAGCACTGCCGCTTGGTCGCGCGCTCGAGGCGATAATGCCAATGCTGGCCCTGCGGCGCGGCGCCCTTTGGCGAGCCAAGGCAGTCGCTCGCGGCATTTGCCGTGCTCGGTGGCGTCGATGCATTCTGCGACACGGCGGCAAGTGGCGCGCCGGCAATGATGCTGCCTACGAGGGCAGATAAGAATTTTGCGGTGCGGTTGCCCATCCTGGTCTCCCGATTACGCATGACGCAACTCGTTACCTTCCCTTTGTCGTCAAAGACTTGGGTGGCAATGAGCCGCAAATCCGGAGAGGATGTGGCCTGAATCGGGCTTGCGCGGCGTTCGTTCCCCCGCGAAACCAGACTTTTTCGCTGCTATTGCTTGGTCGAAGTCCAGGTTCCGCCGCAGCCGTCCGAGCGGCGGAAGGAACCGGAGCCGCTGCGGGCAGCGAGGCGGCCCGAGCCGGTAAAGGTCACGCCATCACCTTGACCGAACGTGCTGACCGCGCCGCTCGCGCTGACGGTACCCGTGACGCCTTGGCCTATGACCTTGCCCGAGGAGACCACGACCGCGCCGGACGTGGTGCCGCCGCAGCCGACGCTGACGACCATCCAGGCGCCGTCGAAACTCCCGCCACCGCCTCCACCACCGCGTCGCGAGGAGCTGCGCGGCTCCTCGGCGGGCTTGCTGCGACGCGCCGAGGGGGCCGGCTCGGCGGAACGATCCGACCGCGAGCCGGACAGCGATTTCTCGTCATTGCCGATCGAGCCGCCGGCGCTGCCGGACTGCGCAACGGCGGACGGTGGAGCGCCGACGGCGGACAGGAAGACGGTCAGGGCAATCGCAGGGATGATGGCGCGCATGAGTAAAAATCCAGAATGAAAAATCGTATCAGCGGCCGGAGCCGTCGGCACAGACGGAACCGATAATGCGGCAAGCTTTGCCAGCCTTGCCGCATTCGTCAAGCGCGGCATCTTTCGCGCGCTGCACGCTGTCGCGCTGGACCAGCGACCAGGATTTGTCGGAGATCGCGAACGCGCCGCAGCGGTTGCCATAGAAAGACAGCTCGATCGGACATTTGGCGCCGGCGCAATTGCCGCGCGCATCCGCCACCGCCGCGCGCCGCGAGGCGTGGTTCCAGGAGATGCCCCATTTGCTGCCGTCGGGGCCGTAGACGATCGAGCCCCATGGCTTCAGGTCCTCCATCTTGCGCATCCGCAACAGCAGGCCTTCGGTGGCTTCGCCCGTCGGCGCCATGGAAATCCGCTGCTGGAGTTTCGTGATCGCGCGGGTCAGTCCATCAGGGCTGTCAGGATCGAAATTGAGCTCGTAGAGCCGCTCGCTGAGTTCGCTCAGCAGGGCGGCATCGCGCAAGGGGACGCGGTCCGGATCGGCGCGCAGCCGATCCGCCGGCGGCGGATCGGGCTGCATCGCTGCGACCTGCGGCGGCGCGGTTTGCGTGGGGGCGACGAAATAGAAGGTGCCGTCGATCGGCGAGGACGACACCCAGGGCTGCTGCGCGCCGGACGTGGCGCGCTTCACCGCGAGGCCGACCTGGTTGAAGGTCTGGAACACGTCGAGGCCCGCGGTCCGGACCGTCGCGGCCAAGGCCTTGGTGTAGGGGCTGTGGCCGTCGCTGCCGTCCTGGGCGACGTTGCCGGGTTGGGTTGCGTAGGAGATCAGCGTGCCCTCGGGCGCGCGCATCTGCGCGAGGCCGCCATCGGAGGCGCGCAGGCCGCGTGAGCCGAAGGGGTTGTTGCGGCAGGCGTCCAGGATCACGAGGTTGAGGCGCGTGCCCGATCCCTGCATCTGGCGCAGCACGAGGTTGACATCGGTCATCTGGAAGTCGACGTCGGCCTCGCGGGTCGGATTGGCGCCGACCGGCACGAGATAGTTGGCGCCCGAGACCTGCACGCCGTGGCCGGCATAATAGAACAGCGCGACGTCGGCGCCCTGCACCTGCCGGCCAAAGCTCTGCACCGCCAGATCCATCGCGCCCTTGTCAAGATCGAGCTGGGCGCGGCCTCCGACCAGCGTAAAGCCGAGCAGGCCAAGCGTGTCCGCCATCAGGCTCGCGTCCTTGGATGGATTGTCGAGCGGCGTGATGTTCTTGTAGGCGGAGTTGCCGACCACGAGCGCGATGCGCTTCTCGGCCGATGCCGGGTGCGTTGCGACGACGAGCAGGGCTGCGACCAGCATCGCCAGCCCCGGGACGCGATTGAAAATCCTCGCGCGCATCAAAATTCCCCAAACAATATCGCCATTCTACCAGCTCGAGGCGCGGGCGAAAAGCGGTGCGACAGTGTGTACAGCGTTGGCCGGTCGCGCCGGGGAGGGCGCACGCTTGCGCGTTCCCGCGGCAGATTCTGCCCGAACCTTGCTGCCGTTCATCGCCCAACTGGAGGCCAAAGGGCGCAGGGAAGGTCGGGCGCCGGCGGCACCCGTTGGTCCGTGCGCTACAGGAATGCACACGGGGTGGACCGATAGGGTGGCCGATCGCCCGGCCTTCCCTGCGCGGATGGTTTTAACGGTGTCCTTCGTGCTCTCCCCGGGGAGCGATGCACTATTGCCCCCGTCGCCTGGCCGATCGATGATGCGCGCGCCCGGTCGGGCCGCCACATCACCGCGAGGCTTGACGCACAGACCCCGGGCGTCAGGACCACACGACTTCTCCATCCGCGGACGGTCCGGCCGAAATCATCGAGGGCTTGCGTGTGCTCACCCCCGATGACCGACAAGCCCGCTCTCCAGCGCCGTGTCGTACGCGTCGCGCGAGGACTCACGGTTGCCCGCCCTGTCGTCACGCCGCCCGCGCCGTCGCTGCCGCGTCCACCGCCACCCGGCCCGCATGTCGTGACGGTCGCGAACGCCCCTTTGGCAGGGCCAGGATGACGGGCGTATGCCACAAATCCGAAATTCGGAAAAGCGAAATATTTTTGCGCGGAGGCCTTGACGGGGGTGTTTTGCCCGACGCGTCAGCGCCGGTGGCGAACGACCCAAATCGGGCTTGGAGCCACCTGAAACGCTTGTCATCCGCTGGCAAGAACAATGTCGAAATGCGCGATCAACGCATGCCTCTCAAGGCGTGATGGCGAATTTTGCAGAGTAACGATTAACCTTTCCGGATGCGGGGCCGCATTGAGCCAGCGGTCGGTCACGTTTTCTTCTTCGCCAGCGAAATACAACTGGGTCACCAGGCAATCGAACCGCCCCTCAACGGTGAGATGAATGTGCGGCGGCCTGACCTCGCCCTCTGCTGTCGGATAGCGGCCCGGTTTGACGGTACGAAAGCTGTAGTGCCCGGCCGCATCCGTTGTGAGACGCGCGAAGCCTTTGAAATTGGGATCGAGCGGCGCCGGATTGATATCACTCGGATGACGATATTTCCCCGCCGCGTTGGCTTGCCAGATGTCAATGCGTGCATGCGGCACCGGCGCTCCCGAACGCGTGAGCACGCGTCCGCTGAGATGGATGAGCTGGCCCAGCGCCTCAGCGGTGCTGCCGCTTGGACGCGCCAGATCGGTTGCCAGATCGGGGTGCTCCGAGACCGGGTAGAACGGGCCGACAATCTGCGGCGGCGTGATCGCCAATGCTGCTGCATCGCGGCCACTCGTCTGGGCTTTGGATGGGGTCTGGCTCATCAAGGCAGCTTGATATCCGCATCCTTGACGACCTTGGCCCAGTGGGCGATGTCACTCCGGATTCCCTCACCAAATTCTGCGGCGGTGCCACCCACGGCTACGGCTCCTATCTTGTCGAGGGAAGCGCGGATCTTCGGCTCGAGAAGTACCTTGTTAATTGCCTTGTTGAGCTGCGACGTTACTTCCGCAGCCGTTCCACGCTTCGCTGCAAAGCCGATCCAATCGGCTGTCACCAGATCGGGAAAGCCTGCCTCGATCACAGTGGGAATGTCTCCCAGGGCAGCAATCCTGGTGGGGGCGGTGACGGCAAGCGCTCGCAACTTGCCGGTCGCAATGAGGTCAATAACCGGAAGCGTGGTGACAAACATGTATTGGACGTTGCCGCTGATCAGATCGGTGATTGCTTGGGAAAACTGCTGGTAGGGCACGTGGGTGGCGCGCACGCCCGCCTGCAATGCAAACATTTCGCCGATCAGGTGCGAGGGGGTGCCGAAGCCCGCGGAAGAGAAGTTGAGCTTCCCTGGCTTGCTCTTGAGCAACGCCACCAGACCGGCTAACGAGTCGACCGGCAAGGAAGGCGTTGTAACGAGCACGGTGTAGGATTTCGATATCTTGATCACCGGATCGAAATCCACATCCGCCCGTGTCTCCGCCTTCGGAAGCAGGGCCGGGGTGACCGTCATCGGAAGGCTCATGGTCAGCAGTGTATAGCCGTCCGCCGGACGACCGCTCACGTCGTTCATGGCAATGGTCTGCAGCGCACCGGGGCGATCTTCCACCACAAGTCGCCAGCCTTCATTGGCGGCGAGCTCGTCGGCGATCATGCGGCTGATGATGTCGGGCGGTGTCCCCGCGCCGGCAGGGACGACAACACGTATGAGATTGGACGGATAAGGCTGCGCGGCGACCTTGCCGGGCAGCAACAATCCCGCGAGGCTTCCGAGCAGGAAGGTGCGACGGGGTACGTGAATGTTCGACATGGCTGCTCCAATCCTTGGCGGTGGAGGGTAACGCGAATTGCAGCTTGTCCCGCGGACCTATATAAGAAAAGTTCTATTTCTCGATAGTTCTATTCCATTTCGGAAAGGGTCGCATGCTCGATGCATCCCAGATCAGCCGTCGGATCAAGCTGCGGCAACTGAACGTGTTTATCGCCGTCGTGGAATACGGGAGCATGGCGAAGGCGGCCGAGCACCTAGCAATTTCTCAGCCTGTCATATCCAAGATGATCGCAAGCCTGGAGCAAACGATCGGCCTTCCGCTTCTGGAGCGCAGCCGGCTCGGCGTTGAGCCCACGCTTTACGGCAAGGCCTTGCTCAAGCGCAGCATTGCTTTGTGCAACGATTTGCGGAGTGGCGTCGACGAGCTGCAATCGCTCGCTGATCCCGCGGTGGGTGAATTGCGCATTGGCAGCACCGAGCCCGTGATGGCCGGACTACTGCCGGCCATCATTGACCGGCTATCCCGGCAATATCCGAGGCTCGCGCTTCACATCATCGAGGGCGAACCGCCGGAGCTTCAGGATCGTCATCTGCGCAATCACGACATCGACCTCATGATAGGGCGCCTGCCGAGCCCGACACCGGCTGCCGATACTGATGTCGAAGTGCTGTTGCACGAAAGCGGTGTCGTTGTCGCAGGCTTGCACAGTCCGTGGGTGGGGCGGCGCAAGATCCGCCTCGACGAGCTGGTCAACGAGCGTTGGTGCCTGCCGCCGCGCGAAAGCTTTCCGGGCGGCTGGATTGCCAACGCATTTCACGCCTCCGGGCTGGAGGTGCCACGTGCCAGCGTAACCGTGTATTCGATCCTTATGCAGTCGGCGTTGCTCTCGTCGGAACGATTCCTGAGTTTCCTTCCGGCATCGATGTTGCACTTCAGCGCGAAGCGGCTGTCGATGAAGGTTTTACCGGTGGAAATGCCTATTCAGATGTGGCCGATCGGGATCATTGCGATGAAGGGCAGAACGCCAAACCCTGCTCAGCGGCTGCTCGTCGAGTGCGCCCGGGAGGTCGCAAAGCCGCTCGCAGGTAAGCGAAACGCGCGTCGTTCCGCTCCTGCGCGGCCATCGTCGGCTACCCCGGGGTAAGGCGCTGGCCGGGCGAGCGCAGGAGCATTCCGGAGTGCTGCCGCGGAACGATTTCTGGAAGGCTTGTCTTCGCCGGAAATGACGCCGAGGAGATGGCGGTCCAACCGGATCACCTCGGGAAACTTATGCTTCCGGCCGTCGTTTAATTGCGGCTGAGGAGACGCCATGCCGATCAAGGACCAGATCAAAAATCTCGCCAAGAAGTTCGTTGAGGATCACCCCGACGCGGCAACGCTGCGGGCGCTCGTGCGGGCTCGGAAGCCGACAGCCATCCGTTTCCAGGACGATGGCATCGTGCCGAATAACCCGCATTTTCCCGTCTTGCTCTATCGCGGCGCGGTGAACCTGAAGACCCGGCGTTTTGCTCCAGAGGTCATCATCGACACGCTGTTCGATCGTCACGGCTGGGGCCGCTCTTGGCGCGATACGGTTTATGACTTTGTCCACTATCATTCGCAGATCCACGAAGTGATGGGCGTGGCACGCGGCACGGCCAGGATCGAGTGCGGCGGGATCAAGGGGCGAATCCTGAGCGTGAAGGCCGGAGATGTTCTGGTCCTTCCCGCAGGCACCGGACACCGACTGATCGAGTCCAGCCGGGACTTCCTGGTCGTCGGAGCGTATCCGCAGGAGGGGACGTATGACGAGTGCACCGACACGCGAGAGCGTCCTGACGCCAGCAAACGCGTCGCCAAGGTCCGCAAGCCGAAGACCGATCCCGTGCTGGGTGCCGGCGGCCCGTTGCTCAAATCATGGCGGATAAAGCCATCGCGATCGTGAGGCGGGGGATCGCTTTTGCTGTGCCGGTTCGAATGTCGTTCGTTGGGACGCCGCCCGTCTTTGTCAGGTCAGATAATCCGGCGTGAAATCCGCGAGCGCGCGGAGCTCGTCGGGTTGCAACAGCTCGATCTCGCTTCCCTCCCAGGCAATCAATCGGCGCCCTCTCAGCTCCTGGATGGTGCGATTGACGTGGACGATCGACAGTCCGCAGGCATCGGCGACGTGCCGCTGCGTCATCGGCATCTGGAAGCGGCCGTTCTTGACGAGGCCCACGACCTCCAGCCTTGCGGCGAGCTCGCAGATCAGATGGGCCACCTTCGGCAGTGCCGCCTGTGCGCCGAGGCGCGCGATCCATTGTCGCGAGATCGCCGCATCGATCAGCGTCTCGCGCCAGAACGCGCGGGTCAGGTGAATGGAGCCGTCGAGCAGCTGCTTGAGTTGGCTGTGTGCGACGTAGCCGACGAGGGAAGGGCCAAGACCGACGAGGTCCGCATCCATCGGCGAGACCAGCAGCGTGTGGAGGCACGGCATGTCGCCGGGAACGTGGAAGGCGAGGATCTGGCTGCGATCGCCGACGATGCGCGCCTGATAGAGGAAGCCGCTGACGACGAAAACGCAGCGAGAGGTATCTTCACCCTGGCGCAGCAGGGTCTCGCCGTCGGAGACCTGGCGCAGCGTGGACGGCAGAGCCGCGATCTGGCGGCGTTCGTCGTCGGAGAGGCCTTCAATCGCCTGGAGATGTGCGATGAACTTGGGGTGCGGCATGGAGAGGAGGAGGTGTTTCAGTCGTCACCCGGCATCGCCGGCTCGAGCAGGCATCGTGAGAGTTTCGCGATGGTCCAATCGGACACGGGAACCGCCTGGAACTCGCGGATGGTGCGCGCAAGCTCCTGATCCGACATCGGCCGCGCCGGCTCCTTCAGCGTGCCTCGCTGGAAGGCAGCGCTGATACTGTCCAGGTGCTCGCCCGACTCCGATGCGAACAGGTGGCGAATGCGCTTCAGGATCGTCGTAGAGCTCATGCGAATGGCGGGCGCAGTCAGCGATCGAGGGACGGTGGGCTGCGACCAAGTAATGTCGCAGACCGGTAGCAACCTGTGCTTCCGACCCGCGTTCTAGTCCGCTGGATACGGGCCAGATGTATCATTTGATCGAACCGGCAGGATTTTTGGCGGGACCTATGGAAAAAGCGCATGACGTGCTGATCCGGAATTTGGGCGAGCACACCGCACTCGCCCAGGAGGATGTCGCCGAAATTCGCGGGCTGACCTTTGTGCAGCGCGAGTTCGCGCCGAACGAGGATTTCATCCGTCAGGGCGACGAACCCGAGCATTCGGCGCTGGTCGTCTCCGGCATGATCGCGCGCTACCATTTGCTCGACAGCGGCCGGCGGCAATACCTCGCGTTCCATCTGTCCGGCGACCTGCCGGACTCCCAGGGCTTGTTCATCGACCAGATGGACCATGGCCTCTGCGCCCTCGGGCCTGCCTCGGTGGCCTTCATCCCGCATCGCGAATTGTTCATTGCCTTCCGGCGACGACCGACCTTCGCGCTGTCGGTTTGGCGCGAGACCCTGCTCGATGCCGCGATCTTTCGCGAGGCCATCACCAACAACAGCGCCCGGCCGATGCACGCGCGCATGGCACACCTGTTCTGCGAGCTGTTCTACCGCGCCCGCGCAGCGCAGCTCGTCCGCGGCAATCGCTGCCGCCTGCCGCTCAGCCTGGCGCAGCTCGGCGAGACCTTGGGTATGGCGATCGCGACGGTGAACCGGACGCTCGCCGACCTCAGGCGGAGCGGGACCATGGACATGCACGACGGCGAGCTCATCGTCATGAAATGGCGCGAATTGCAGCGGCTCGGAGGCTTCAGTCCGACCTATCTGCACTTGAAGCGCCAATCGCCGCCGCATGCGTGAGACCTAAAGCTAACCGTCCGCGGCCGTGCGTCCCATCACCTCGTCAAAGTGCTTCTTCACCCAGTCGTTGCAGGAGCAGGCTCTGGCTTCGAGCGCCGGCGCATCTAGGATCAGGATGGCGCCGCGGCGTGTCGCGAGGATCCGCCTGGCCTTGAACATCTGGATGACGCGGCTGGCATAGCTGCGGGACACGCCGAGCATGCCGGCCAGCTGCTCATGGGTGAGGGGGATCTCGGGGCCGCCGACGTGCTCCTGCGCGGAGATGATCCACTTGGCGGCGCGCTGCTCGATCGAATGCGCGGCATTGCAGGCCGCGGTCTGGAGCAGCTGCGCGAACTGGCAGTCGGCGTAGCGAGAGAAGATTTGCAGAAGCGTGGCCGACCTCTGTTGGGCCTGCTCGAGCACGCGCGGCGGCAGCCGCAGCAGGGTGCCGCCCAGCTTCACGACGATGCGCGAATAGGCCAGCGAGGCGCTGCGGCCGGCGGCAATGCCCACCGCGCCCTCGCGCCCGACCAGCAGGCTTTCGACCTCGCGATCGTCCTCGACCGGCACGGCGAACGACACGAGCGTGGAACGGCAGGGAAAATGGACCGCCGCCACCTCGTCGCCGGCATGATAAAGGATGTGGCTCGCCTCGAGTTCGACCGGCTGGAGGTGCGGCGCGAGCAGTTCGAAATCCGGGCGGCTGAGCTGCTGGAGAAGATCGTTCTGGGGCCGACCGGTCACATGTCTTGCTCTGGCCGGGAATCGGCACCGGCCAGAACCCTACGTTTCCGTGACGGAGCCGACGGTTCCAAAGTGCACACAAGGCGTTTTTCAGCCGTTGAAAAATGGCCTCCGGCTTGCGGAATTCCAGAAAGTTTTGGCGAAGCATGGGACGAGGCAATGGCGCAGCCGAACCCAGCGGCCTTCAACATTGCGAGCTCTGTGCAGGAGTGCACACAGCAGGGCGCGGCTCCAGCGTAGCGCGCTCGTCGCGGAGCGCCGCAGCCCGTGCGCTCTGCCCGACGGACCGCCGGCCTATACCTCAACGCCGCCGGGCCGGCGGGCCCGAGGGCGGCCGGGATGTTCATCACCCGAAGTTCGTCACCCGAAGCGTGCTTCGCAATCGTGCGCGGGCCGGCCTTTTTCCGCGTGGGCGCGATAGGCATCGATCGCCCTGTTGGCGAGCATCAGTTGCCGGCGCTCGCCGGTCCTGAGCTGGGCCTCAATGGCGTCGAGCAGGACGTTCGCCGTCTCGTCCGGGGAGCCGAGCTCTCCGCTCCGCTCCAGGAAACTCCAGGCGATGAAGAATGCGTTCTCGACGGTGCAGCGAATGGACATGGCTGCCAACGCGGCGCGGCCGTTGCCGTTCCGCGGGACAGACGAATGCTTTGAATTGGCGCGCGTGCCCGCTACTTCAGCGAGCTGCCGATCGAGGTGAACTTCTTGTTCAGCGTCGCGCCGAGATTGTTGACGACGGCGATGATCGCAAGCGCAATGCCGGCGGCGATCAGGCCGTACTCGATCGCTGTGGCGCCGGACTCGTCGGCGAGGAAGCGGCGGATCGTCTGCATGGTTGCCAGAAATCCAAAAAGAGAGCTGGCGGGGACCGTATCTGCAGAGAGCGGGTTCCCCAATTTGGAACACGGGTCTGCGTCAGTTTCTAGTTCTTGAGCACGATGCGGCCGACGACCTTGCCGGCGCGAAGCTCGTCGATCCATGTTTGGACGTCGGCCATCGGCTCCTCGCGCATCGGCGTCGGCTTGATCTTGCCGGCGCGGGCGAGCGCCATCAGCTCGTGAGCCTCGGTGAGTGTGCCGACCATGAAGCCCTCGATGGTCATGCGCTTGTAGACCCATTGCACCATCGGCAACGTGAACTGGCCCCCCATCAGGCCGGAGACCACGATCTTGCCGCCGCGCGCGGCGACGGCGACCGCGAAAGCCATGGACTTCTCGTTGCCCGCGAAGTCGACGATCTCGTCGAAGCCGCCATCGGTTTCCTTGAGGATGCGCTTGACCACGTCGGGCTCGGCCGGATCGTAGGCCACCGCCGCGCCGTTCTTCAGCGCGGTTTCGCGCGCGGCACCGCTGAGGTCGGCGACCGTGATCGGCTGCTTGAACATGGCCGCCGCGAAGGAAAGGCCCATCATGCCGACACCGCCGAGGCCGATCAGCAGGAGGTTGCGCTGGCGCGGCCGGTCGACCAGGCGCTTGAGCGCGCCGTAGGCGGTGACGCCGGAGCACATCAGCGTCGCGGCCTGGTTGACGGGCAGGGGATCGTAGTCGAGCAGATATTTCGCGTCGGGCACCAGCACGTGGGTGGCGAAGCCGCCGTCGATGGAGACGCCGAGAAAGCGCTGTCTGGCGCAGAGATTCTCGTCGCCATTGGCGCAGTCGCGACACTGGCCGCAACCGATCCACGGAAACACCGCCTTCTTGCTGCCGACGAGACCGGCGAATACCTCGGGGCCGACTTCGTCGACCACGCCCGCGATCTCGTGGCCGAGCGTGAAGGGCAGCGTCATGCCGCGCGTGGTGTCGAGCTTCTTGCCGCCGCCGAGATCGGCGTAGCCGTCCTGGATGTGCAGATCGGAGTGGCAGAGGCCGCAACGCTCGATCCGCACCAGCACCTCTCGACCTTGCGGCTTCGGCGTCTCGACGATGGTCTCGCACAGCGGCGCATCGAACTTGACGAGGGACTGCCGACGCATCAACGCCATATTTCTTCCTCCGAAATTATCTCTCTGTTTCGCTGCGTATATTGGCCAATTCACGGGCCATGGCAACAAAGCCGGAAATCGGAACGGTCTCCGCGCGCCGCGTCGCATCCACGCCGGCAGCTGCGGCGAGCCGCGCGGGATCGGCGCCGAGCGCCTTCAGGCTTTGCCGCAGCATCTTGCGGCGCTGGCCGAAGGCGGCGGCCGCGACCTGTTCGAGCAGCTTGCGATCGCAGGCGAGAGGCGTTTCGCGCGGGATCAGTCGCACAACGGAAGACGTAACCTTCGGCGGCGGCACGAAGGCGGACGGCGCGATGTCGAACAGGATCTTGGTCTCGCAGCGCCAATTGGCGAGCACGCCGAGTCGGCCGAAGGCCTCTTCGTCCTCGCGCGCCACGATGCGCTCGCCGACCTCGCGCTGGAACATCAGGACCATCATTTCGTACCAGGGCGGCCAGGGTTCGGTGGTGAGCCAGCCGACGAGGAGGTGGGTCGCGATGTTGTAGGGCAGGTTGGCGACGATTTTTGCTCTTTCGCCTGATAGCAGCGGGCGCGGGTCGAAGGTCATGGCGTCGCCATGGACGATCTCGAGTCGGCCGGGATAGCGCGCAGCAATATCCTGCAAGGCAGGGATCGCGCGCTCGTCATGCTCGATGGCGATGACGCGTCTGGCGCCGAGCGCGAGCAGGGCGCGCGTCAGCCCGCCCGGGCCGGGGCCGATCTCGATGATGGTGGAATCCTCGAGTGGAGCCGCCGCACGCGCGATGCGCGCGGTGAGATTGAGGTCGAGGAGGAAGTTCTGGCCGAGCGATTTGCGCGCCGACAAGGCGTGCTGGCGAATGACCTCGCTAAGCGGCGGGAGGTCATCGATCGTGCTCATCGGGTTTTCGCAGCCGCCATCCGGCTCGCAAGCCTCAACGCAGCGATCAGGCTTGCCGGATTGGCCTTGCCGGTGCCGGCGATGTCGAAGGCGGTGCCGTGGTCGGGCGAGGTGCGGATGAAGGGCAGTCCGAGCGTGACGTTGACCGCGTCATCGAAGGCCACAGTCTTGATCGGGATCAGCGCCTGGTCGTGGTACATGCAGACGGCGCAGTCATAGCTGTTTCGCGCGGCTTCGTGGAACATGGTGTCGGCGGGGAGCGGTCCCTTCGCCTCGATACCGTCGCCCCGCAACGTCTTGATCGCCGGCGCGATCACGGTCTGCTCCTCGTGGCCGAGCGAGCCGTCCTCGCCCGCGTGCGGATTGAGGCCGGAAATCGCGATGCGCGGATTCGCGATGTCGAAGCGGGATTTGAGTTCGGTCGCGACGATGCGCACGGTCGAGATGATCAGCTCGCTGGTGAGCTGGGCCAGTGCATCGCGCAAGGAGACGTGGATGGTCACGGGCACTACGGCGAGCCGCGGCGACCACAGCATCATCACCGGCTGCGGCGTGGGGCCGTCTTCCGCGGCGAGCTCTGCGAGGAATTCGGTATGGCCGGGATGGCGGAAGCCGGCACTATAGAGCACGCTCTTGGCAATCGGATTGGTGACAACGGCGCCGGCGCGGCCCTCGCGGACATCCGTGACCGCCTGGCGGATCGAGGCGAGCGCGGCCGGCGCGCTCGATGCGTCGGGCTTGCCGGGCGCGGCGCTCGCGGGCTCGCCGGACGCAACCACGGGCAGGGCCTCGGGGAAGGCGGCCTCGGCCTCGCCGGTGGTCACCGAAGCGATCCTGACGGCAGCGCCGAGCGCCTTGGCGCGGCGGGCGATCAGCGCCTCGTCGCCGAGCAGATAGAAGGCGGGCAGGTCCAGTTCGCGGCGCTTGAGCCAGGCTGCGATGGTGATGTCGGGGCCGATGCCGGCAGGCTCTCCCAGCGTCAGGGCGAGGGGCTTGGCAGGCTGCTTGGCCATCAGCGGTTGCGATACTCGATCATCGCCGCCTTGCGGAGCTCCTCGAGATAGGTCTTCTGGGTCTTCTCGTACTTCTCCTGATACATCTTCTCGCGGACCTCGCGCTTCTTCGGCGTGTCGATCATGGTCGGCTTGCGCGAGCACAGCACCACCATCTCGATGCCTGCCTTGGTCGTCTCGGGCGCGGTCAGGTGGCCGATCGGCGTGTCGTCGAGCACCTTACGCAGCGCCTCGGGTAATTCAGCGGTGGTCTTGGTGACGACGTCGCGGATGGTGGCGTTCGGCGTGGAGCGGAACAGCGAATTGGCTTCTTCGCAGCTTCCGACGCGCGAGCGATACTGCTCGGCTTCCTTATGCCGCGTCTCCAGGAACGCCGGCGACGAGCCCCGTGGCACGATCAGCACGATCGGCTGCATCTTGTATTCGGTGCCCTCGATCTGCAGCTTGTCGCCGGTCTGGGCCTGCACGGCCTGCGCGACGTCCTTCTCGCCGACCAGCAGCTTCTCCTTGAAGCGGCCGCGCACGAGGCTGGTCCAGACCATCTCGGCCTTCATGCGGCTCTTCAGGGTTTCGGGGCGGACGCCCTTGACCTCGAGCGACTTGGTGAGCTGGTCCGGCGAGATGCGCATGCGCTGCGCCATGCCCTCGTAGGACTGGTTGATGTCGGAGACGCCGGGGTCGACACCATATTTCTTGCCTTCCTTCATCTTCACCCGGTCGTCGATCAGCTCGTTGATGACGTCCTGGCGGGCCGGTGTCTTCTGCGTCGTCAGCTGGTCGAGCTTGGAGCGCTGCTCGATGTCGAAGTCGGTGATGGGATCGCCGTTGACCATCAAGACGATGTTCTGCGCACGCAACGGCGCGCCGGCCAGCAGCAGGGCGGCGAGGATGAGGAAGAGGCGGAAGACAGGCAATGGGATCGTCATATTTGTCGCTCGCATGTCAGCCGAGGTGAACCTGCGATCGGGAACACGCGGCCGGCACCTTCAAACCGTTCACTGGAGTCCGCCGCCGGAACTGCTGGTGGTCGCTGTGTTCGCCAGCGTGCGCAGGCCGATCTGGAACATGATCGCGTGGTTCAGCACGGGCGGGGTCGAGCCTGCGGAATAGCTATACGCCGTTACATAGTTCAAGCCGAGCACAAAACAATCGTCGACGTAGCCGGCACCGAGCACATACTGGTTGATCTTGTTGGCCTCAAGGTCCCAGCGCGCCGAGCCCGTGACCACCCAATTGGCCGCGAGCTTGATCGAGCCTGACGTCAGGATGCCCTCGCGGCGGGTTAGATAGCCGAGTTCCGGCTGCGCCGCGTAATTGCCGTACAGCATGCTGACTGACCAGCGGTTGAAGTTGGCGCGGCCTTCCGCCTCGAAGCGCTGCACGTTCCAGGTCTGCTCGTCCATGCGCGAGCGAACGCTGAACGTATAGGTGCTGTTGGGCGAATAGGCGGCGCTCGCCACATAGTCGGAGCGCGGCCTTTGCAGGCCGGAATCCACGCCGGTATTGATGGAGTCCTGGACCGCGAAGGAGTTCATGCCGAACAGCTGGTAGGACTGGCCGAACAGCGTCTTGATGGCTCCGCCCCTGTCGAACTGCGTGGTGGACTGCACGCCGACATTGGCGCGGCCGCCGCCCTCGACACGGTCGTAGCCGGAGAACTTGTCGACGCTGAACAGGTTCGAGGCGTCGAACACCATGCTCTGCGCGTCCTCGTTGGGGAGCTTGCCGGCATAGGTCTCGTTCGGCCGGATGATGATCTGCGCGATCGGCTCGATGGTGGTCGAACCCCAGGGCTGAACGTTGATGAAGGGGTAGCGGTATTCGAGGCCCACGGTCGGCATCAGGCGGAGCGCCTGGGTGTCGCCAACGGGCAAATAATTCGACACGCCCGGCTGGTTGGAGACCGAGGAGTTGATCGCGTCGGCGCGGAGAATGGCGAACGGCGTCCAGATTTCACCGAACGGATCGGTGAAGGACTTGCGCCACTGCGCTTCCGCCGTTAGGCGGGTGTAGGTACCCGGGAAGCCGCGCAGCAGGCACTGCGACGGCGTCCGCGCGAGCGGATCGGCCGACACCGTCGTGCACAGGCTGTTGGTGTTGGCGAGCGTCGTGATCGGATCGAACACCGCGGTGTCACGCGACAGGTTCACGAAATTGGTCTTGTAGCTGAACTCGCCGCCGAAGACCGGATAGTTCAGCACGTTCGAGTAGTCGATCACGGGGTAGACGACCGGCACCTGGTTCTGGTTGCCCGAGTAACTCAGCCAGTACATCGTGCGCGCGTCGAAGAAGCTGCGATTGCCGACACCGGTCAGGTAAAGCTGCGAGAGTGCATCCGTCGGCAGATACAGGAACGAGCCCAGCGGATCGCGATATTGCGACAACCGATAGTCCGAGAAGAAATAATAGTCGGACATCAGGACACCGTCCCAACCCCAGACCCATTTGTCGTTCAGCGCGAACTGACCCTTGGTGTCGACGGCGCCGCGGAACTGCTTGTCGCCGGGCTGGCCCGCGAGCGCGCTCCGATCGAGCTGGTCGATGCCGTAGACGCGGATCTGATAGGCGCCGTCCATCAGGCGCTGGCGGAATTCGGCCTGGAACAGCACGCCCTGCCTGGACGTGATGCGCGGGTTGAAGGTGGCGTCCATGTCGGGCGCGATCGCCCAGTAGAACGGAACCTCGACGCCGTAGCCGAACGGCGTATTCGACGTGAAGCCCGGCATCAGGAAGCCGGTCTTGCGCTTCACGGTCGGGTCGGGCGTCGAGAAATAGGGCATATAGGCGATCGGCACGCCGAAGAATTCGAGCTGCGCCGTCTCGAAATACAGCATCTTCTCCTGCTGGTCGTGGATGATGCGCGCACCCTTGACCTGCCAGAGCGGCGGCTTCTTCGGATCGTCCTTGCACGGCGCGCAGGCCGTGTAGACGCCGTTCTCGAACACCGTGTAGTTGCCGCTGGAGCGATCGGAGCGGCTCGCCGCCATGCGGGTCTGGTCGGCCGTATCAACGCGCAGCGAATCGACGAAGCCGTCACGGTAGTCGTCGGACAGGTCCAGGATCTCGGCATAGGTGATCTTGCCGTCGGCATCCGTCATACGGATGTTGCCTTCGGCATGGAGCCGCTTGGTCTTCTGGTCGTAGATGACCTTGTCGGCCTCGACGCTGGTGCCGTTGTAGAACAGCTGGACGTTACCGACCGCGGAGACGCGCGAATTGTTGTAGTCGTAATCGACCTCGGTCGCCTGAACCAGCATCTGGTTGTCGTTGACGGCCTTCGGCGGCTTCGCACGCGGCGGCAGCGGATTGTAGGTGAAGCTCTGGGCGGAGGCCGGCGTCACGGCGGCAACGTCCATCACGCCACCGAGCGATGCCACGGCGGCGACAGCAAGCAGGAATCTGCGAATGGACAAGCCACACCCGTTCGCGCGCACCAATGTGCGCCGCGTCAAACGAGACACGGGCCCTCGGTGGACGGCCGTCACTATCCGTCCTCCTGATACAGCAAGGCCAAAAAGCCGGTGAGGCCGCCCACCACCACGGGCAACCACGCCGCAGCGATCGGATGCATCAACTCAGCCTTGCTCAAATCTTCAGTCACTTTCGACAGAACGTAGAGCAGAAAGCCTGCGCCCACGCCACTCAAAACCATCTTCTGCACGCCGCCCATCCGGAAGAAGCGCAACGACACGGAGGCCGCGAGCATCACCATGGCTGCAAGCAAAAACGGCTGTGCCAGAAGCTTCTGATACTGGAGTCGGTATCCGGCTGTCGCGAAGCCCGAGCTTTCGGATGAGCGGATGTAGCTCGGTAGTTGCCAAAAGGACACAGTCTCGGGTGTGGAAAAGCTGTTGCGGACCTGGGCCTCGGTCAGCGTGGTCGGAATCTCCAGGCTGGCCTGATCGACCGGCGGCGAATCCAGCGAGAAGCGGCGGACGCCCTTGAACAGCCAACGGCCGGCCTCGAGCGTCGCCTCGCGCGCCTCGACCCGTTCCTTGAAGTGCTGCTCTGTGTCAAACCGGAACAGCGTGAGTCCGGTGAGCCGGATACCCTGCTGCTCGCTGCGCGCCGCATTGATGATCGTCTCGCCGTCGCTGGTCTTCTGGTTGAGCCAGAAGCCGGAGGCGTCCTGAATGCCGCCGCCGGGCGCCGAGCCGAACAGCTCGGCTTCCATGCGCTTGGACAGCTCGCGCAGATTGGCCGACATCGGATTGTAGGCGACGGTGGCGATCACGCCGATCAGGAGCGCGCTGCCGAGCGCCGGCGAGATGAATTGCCATGCGGAGACGCCGGCGGCGCGCGCGACGACGAGCTCGAGCCGGCGGGAGAGGGCGAGATAGCAGGTCATGGCGCCGATCAGCATGCAGAACGGCGTCAGCTTCTCCAAAAGCTGCGGCACGCGGAACAGCGAGGTCTCGGCCACCATGACTGCGGAGGCGGATGCGAGCCCTGAGGTCTTGCGCACCATCTCGATGTAATCGACCAGCACCAGCAGCAGGAAAATGCCGGCGAACACGCCGAGCGCCGCGACCACGAAACGGCCGGCGAAATAGCGCCCGAGTGTGTTGGTGAGCATGCTCATGCGGTGGCCGGCCGTCCGAACAGCCGCGCGATGCGCGCGTTCGACCTGTTGATGGCCTCCATGAGGCGCGGCGGCGGTTCGACCACAAGGCCGCCAATGATGATCGCCAGCCCGACGCCGATGGCACCAATGACCATGGCATATTGGACCAGCACCGCGCCCGGCGATTTCACCGCCATCACCGAGCAGGCGAAGCCGGCCATGCGCAGGCCGAACACGGCAAGGATCGAGGAGCCGATCGAGAAATTGCGGCTCTGGCGCGTGGTGCGAGGCGCACCCAGAAACGCAAAGGTCAGCACGGCAAAGGCGAAGGGATAGATCGGCGCCAGCAGGCTGTCATGCAGGGCCGAGCGGAACTGGCCGGGAATCTGCTTGTAGACGGGATCGTCCTCGGACGGCGAGAGCAACTCCCAGAGATAACGCTCGCGGATGCCGAGGGTGACGTCGCGGCCCTGGCCCGAGAACTTGGACATGTCGAAGCCGTAGCGGCCGAACGCCACCAGCGCGGGATCGCGCTTGCCGGCCTCGAAACGCTGGAGATTGCCGGTCTCCAGCACCAGGAACGATCCGGTCTCGTTCTTCACGACTTCGCCGTGCTCGGCGACGATCGAGACCCGCTCGTTCGGATCGCGGCGGTCGTCGATGAAGATGCCGGCGAGGATGCCGCCGGGCTGGCGTTCGCGAATCCGGATCGTCAGGTTCTTGTCGAGCTGGGCGAAGCGGCCGGGCTGCAGGATGTTGGTGAGCACGTCGGCGGTGATCTCGGCGTCCCACTGCTTGATCCGCCGCATGCCGTCGGGAGCGAGATAGGCCGCGATGAAGGCGACCAGCAGCGCCACCACGCAGGTGGCGTAGAAGAACGGATAGAACAGCCGGAATGGCGAGAAGCCGGCGGCATTCATCACGATGATCTCGGAATCGGTCGCGAGCTTGTTCAGCGTATGCGAGATCGCGATCATCAGCGCGATCGGCGAGATGATCAGGACCAGCGCGGGCACGACGAGGCTGGTGATCCCGAGGAAGGTCAGGATGGTCTGACCCTGGCTCGTCATCAGGTCGATGCCGCGCAACGCTTGCGTAATCCAGATCACGCCCGTGAGGCTGACCAGGACCAGCGCAAACGACGCGAGCGTCGTGCGGAAGATATACCTATCGATTGACCCCATGCGCTACCGCACGAATCCCACCAAGTCCCCAATGCCGGCCGGAATTCCGGCTGTCCAACCAATCCCCGCAAGGGGATCCCCAAGGTCGGCCAACCATCTCATCCGCCGGCTTACTCTCTCAGTACCATCCCTTTGATCCGTCAACAAAATGGCTGCCCCGTGGCACCCTCAATATATGGTTAATATTTCCCTCGTTGTGGCCCCTCGGCCACGGGGGGTGCTTGGCATCTGCCGGGCCGGTGGCCCATAGTGCGGGACGCTCAGTGAATCGCCGTTCAGCTCCGGCCCGTGGCCGGGACCGCCGATCGGTAAAAAGCGCAATGTTTTTGAGGAGTTACTCATGTCCGATGCCATTAAGGTCGGCTTCGTTCCATTGTCTGCCGCCGCCCGTGGCATCATGG
The DNA here is from genome assembly GCF_023073515.1 of Bradyrhizobium sp. 17. Taxonomy (NCBI): domain Bacteria; kingdom Pseudomonadati; phylum Pseudomonadota; class Alphaproteobacteria; order Hyphomicrobiales; family Nitrobacteraceae; genus Bradyrhizobium; species Bradyrhizobium sp. 17. Next base: position 378,744 of record NZ_JADPJQ010000130.1, read on the forward strand.
TCGTGTTCTGCGACGACAGCCTGAAGCTCGGCCCGGCGACCGCCAAGGCGCTCGGCGGGGCCACCGAACTCGTGAAGCGGGCGGCCACCGCCGCCGCCTTCAAGGGCAAAAGCGGCGCGGCGCTCGACATCCTTGCGCCCGAAGGCGTGAAGGCCACCCGCCTGATCGTGATCGGCGCCGGCCAGGCGACCGGTCTGAAGGCGAACGACTTCCTCAAATTCGGCGGCGTGGCGGCGAGCAAGCTTCCGGCCGGGGCGGCGGCCATGACTATCATGGCGGAACTTCCAAACGGCGCCATGACCAGCGAGCAGGCGGTCGCGATCGCCTCGGGCCTGCGGCTGCGCACCTACAACTTCGACCGTTACAAGACCAGGAAGAAGGATGGCGAGGAGGGCGGCACGCGCGCCGACGTCTCGTTTGCGGTCGGCGACGTGGTCGCCGCGAAGAAGGCGTTTACATCGGCGGCTGCGATCGTGGACGGCGTGATCATTGCGCGCGACCTCGTCAACGAGCCGCCGAACGTGCTTTTTCCCGAGGAGTTCGCGCGCCGCGCAGGCCTGCTCCGCAAGCTCGGCGTCAAGATCGAGGTCCTCGACGTCAAGGCCATGGACAAGCTCGGCATGGGCGCTCTGCTCGGCGTCGGCCAGGGCTCGGCGCGGCCGAGCCGCACCGTGATCATGCGTTGGGACGGCGGCAAGAAAGGTGAGGCGCCGGTTGCCTTCGTCGGCAAGGGCGTCTGCTTCGACACCGGCGGCATTTCGATCAAGCCGGCCGGCAGCATGGAGGACATGAAGGGCGACATGGGAGGCGCTGCCTGCGTCGTCGGCCTGATGCATGCGCTCGCGGCCCGCAAGGCCAAGGTCAACGTCGTCGGCGCCATCGGCCTGGTCGAGAACATGCCGGACGGCAACGCGCAGCGCCCAGGCGACATCGTCACCTCGATGTCGGGCCAGACCATCGAGATCATCAACACCGACGCGGAAGGCCGCCTGGTGCTTGCCGATGTGCTCTGGTACGTCGCCAAGAAAACCAAGCCGAAATTCATGGTGGATCTGGCGACGTTGACCGGCGCCATCGTGGTCGCGCTCGGCACCGAGCATGCCGGCATGTTCTCCAACAATGACGAGCTTGCCGAGCGGCTGCTGGCGGCCGGCATCGAGAGCGGCGAGAAGGTCTGGCGCCTGCCGCTTGGCCCTGAATACGACAAGCTGATCGATTCCCAGTTCGCCGACATGAAGAACACCGGCGGCCGCCATGGCGGCTCGATCACCGCGGCGCAGTTCCTCCAGCGCTTCGTGGATGGCACGCCCTGGGCGCATCTCGACATCGCTGGGACCGCCATGGGCGCGCCGAAGACCGACATCAACCAGAGCTGGGGAAGCGGCTATGGCGTTCGCTTGCTCGACCGTCTGGTCGCAGATCACTACGAGCGCAAATGACCCGAGATGACTGAAGTCCTCTTCTACCATCTGCAAAACATGACGGTGGAGAACGTGTTGCCGCCGCTTCTCGAGAAATCGCTCGAGCGCGGCTGGCGCGTCGTTGTGCAGTCGAATTCGCCGGAGCGCGCCGATGCGCTCGACGCCCATTTGTGGACCTATCGCGACGATTCCTTCCTGCCGCACGCGACATGGCGGGTGAGCGACGCTGCCGATCAGCCGATCGTGCTGGCGGTCGAGGAGGACAATCCGAACGGTGCCAATGTCCGCTTCCTCGTCGACAACGCCGCGCTGCCGCAGGACGCGCAGGCCTATGAGCGCATGGTGCTGCTGTTCGACGGCGACGATCCGGACGCGCTTGCGTTCGCCCGCAGCGCCTGGACGGATTGCAAGGCGCGGGGATTTGATGTCACTTATTGGCAGGCTGACGAGCGGGGCCGGTGGCAGAAGCGGAATTAGCGGTCGCTCGCAATTAATGATAATTTGCACTTTTCGGGTGATGATGGCTTTTGTCACCTTCGTGCCGCAAAGTGATGTTGCTACAATTGCTTAGGGCCGATCCTTCACTCGGGGATTTTAGTTTATCGTGCGACATCAAAAGCTTCCCAGCTCGCTCATAATTGCGTTGGCGGCCGTAGCCCCGCTGGTTGCGGGCTGTTCGGGCGGGACCGATCTGTTGTCCAGGGATGCCCAGTGGTTCAACACGCCCAGCCGCCTGTTCATCAAAAGCATCTCGATTGAGTCGCCGCCGCTGACCCCCGACAAGCCGGTTGGGGCCGAGGATCTGGTCAGCGCCGACGGGGCTTGTGCCGGCATGGCGCCGCCGCCCGGGCCGGCTGATGCGAATGCGTCGACGACCGCGCCGGCTCCCATGGGCGGCACCGTCGCGCTCGGCCACACCGAATGCGATGTGGTGCGCGGCATCGGCGCGCCCTCGAGCGTCAACCTCTCCGGTGATGCCGCCGGCAGGCGCGTTGCGGTCGTGACCTGGACGACCGGTCCGCGCGCTGGCATCTATACCTTCACGGCCGGTCGCCTGTCCTCGATCGAGGGCACGCCGGAGGCGCCGGTCATGCCGAAGGCGACCAAGCCGAAGCCGAAGAAGAAGTCGGCGTAACACGGGTCGACCTTTTGGCCTGAAGCTGGTTGCGGCTGTCGATGCGATCAGCCGCGCACTCCTATCCCCATCATCAAGCGGCTTTGCATTCCTTGATCGCGGTGGCCGAGGCGTGAACCGTGATCTCTCCCGTTCGCGCTCGCCGGCGATCTTGTTCGCGAGTTTCGACATCGCGGATGCCGACCTTCGCCCAAAGTGCCTTCATTGCCTCGAGCTGCGTTCTTCCGCGCGCGTTGAAAATCACGGGGGCGTTACGCGTGATCCGTGATCAGGCGGTTCGTGATGAGCAAGCCTTCGCATCCGCTGTCGGAAACTGCCCCGAAGCAAAACTGGAGGAAATCTCCAGAATAATCACGCGCGTCTCAAGCAACGGTTCAAGAATGTCATGTGCGCGAATGCTACGCGTCGAAGGGAGGGGCTAGGTCGGAAGGATCATTTGGATGTCCATTACCTCTGTGTTTTCCCCGGTTACGGGGCAACTCATCATTTTCGCCGACAGCGCGAATAACGGCCTCGTGATAAGTCGCGACAAGTCGGGCCGCATCCTGGTTGATAACGGGCACGTGAAAACGGTTGGTGGCGAACCCACGGTCGACAACACCACCGCGATCGACATCTTCGGTCAAGGCGGTGACGACACGATCACCGTCGACGAATGCCACGGACCGATGCCGGCGGTGCACATCTTCGGCGGCGACGGCAATGACAGGATCACGGGCGGCTCGGGAGCCGACCTCCTGTTTGGTCAGGCCGGCAACGATTTGATCAAGGGCGGCGGCGGCAACGATCTGCTGTTCGGCGGAGCGGGTAACGACGTCCTGGACGGCGGCAGCGGCGACAACCAGCTGTTCGGCGAGGCCGGCGACGACGTCATGATCTGGAATCCCGGCGGCGGCACCAACCTGTTCGAAGGTGGTGAGGGCAACGATACGGCTCAGGTCAACGGAAACAACGCCGCCGAGACGTTCACAATCACGGCGAACGGCACCCGCGTGCGGCTCGACGGGACGGGCGCGGCGCCGTTTTCGCTCGACATCGGCACGACTGAAAATCTCGTCTTGCACAGCGGCGGCGGCGACGATGTCATCACCGCGGGCAATGGGCTCGGCAGCCTGATCTCGCTGACGCTCGATGGCGGCGCCGGCAACGACCGGATCATCGGCGGCGACGGCAACGACCTCATCATCGGCGGCAGCGGCGACGACATCGTCAATGGCGGACGCGGCAACGACGTCGCCCAGCTCGGGAGTGGCGACGACACTTTCATCTGGAATCCCGGTGACGGCAGCGACACGGTCGAGGGCGGCTCGGGCAGCGACAAGCTGCTTTTCAATGGCGCTAACATCAACGAGACCATCAACATCTCGGCCAATGGCGGCCGGGTGCGCTTCACCCGCGATGTCGCCAACATCACGATGGATCTCAACAGCGTCGAGCAGATCGAATTCGATGCGCGTGGCGGCGCCGACAACATCACCGTCGGCGACCTCACCCGGACCGGCGTCAAGCAGGTGCTGGTTGATCTCGGAGCCGTTCCGGGAGGGACGCAAGGCGACGGCGCTGCTGATACGGTGACCGTCAACGGCAGCAACGGCAATCAGCACATCGAGGTCACAGCCGCGGGCACAACGGTCACGGTCACGGGGCTGCCGGAGGTCGTGACGATCGCAAATGCAGAGGCCGGCAACGACCGGCTGGTCGTGCAGGCGCTCGGCGGCAACGACGTGATCGATGCATCCACGCTCGGCGCGGCGATCGGGCTGACCATCGACGGCGGTGCGGGCAACGACACCATCACCGGCAGCCAGGGAGCCGACACCCTGATCGGCGGCGACGGCAACGACAAGGTCATCGGCGGCCGCGGCAATGACGTCGCGCTTCTCGGCGCAGGCGACGACATCTTCACGTGGAATCCCGGTGACGGCAGCGACACTGTCGAAGGCGGCACGGGAACCGATACGCTGGTGTTCAACGGCGCCAATGTGGCCGAGACCATGTCGATCTCGGCGAACGGAAGCCGTGCGCTACTCACCCGTGACGTCGGTGCTATCGTCATGGACCTCGCCGGCGTCGAGCACGTGCAGATCGCGGCGGCAGGCGGCGCCGACAACATCACCGTCAACGATCTGACCGGGACAGGAATCACGCAGGTTGCCATCGACCTCAGTGCCGGCCCCGGCAGCCAGAGCGGCGATGCCGCGGCGGACCGCGTGACCGCGAACGGCACGACCGGTGACGACAACATATCGGTCGTGACCGCCGGCGGATCGATCGTGGTCAACGGCCTCGCTGCGCAGGTGACGATTGCGCATGCGGACGCCGGTGATGTGCTCGGCATCAACGGCGGCCAAGGCAATGATGTCATCGATGCGTCTTCCATCAAGGCGGGACAGTTGTTCAGCCTCAACATCAATGGCGGCGACGGCAACGACACCATCACAGGCAGTGCCGGCAATGACATTGTGAACGGCGGACGCGGCAACGATTTCGCCAATCTCGGTGCGGGCGACGACACCTTCGTCTGGAACCCCGGCGACGGCAGCGATACCGTCGAAGGCGGGAAGGGCACCGACACTCTGGCATTCAACGGCGCCAATATCAGCGAGAACATCAACATCTCGGCCAATGGCGGCCGGGTGCTGTTCACGCGAGATGTTGCCGCCATTGCGGTGGACCTGAACGGGGTCGAACATGTCGACTTCAATGCTCTCGGCGGTGCCGACAACATTACGGTCGGTGACCTCTCCGGCACCGGCGTCAGCCAGGTCGACCTCGATCTCGGCGCCAATGACGGCGCCGCGGATACCGTGACCATCAACGCAACCGGCGGCAACGACGTCATCACGGTGACCGAGCACGACGGCATCATCACGGTGTCGGGGCTTGGCCAGGACATCAACATTACCGATGCCGGCGCGGGCGACAGGATCGTCATCAACGGTCTCGATGGCGACGACGTCATCACGGCCTCCGGTCTGCACGGCGGCATCCAGCTCGTTGCCAATGGCGGCAACGGCGACGACGTGCTGATCGGCAGCCCCGGCAACGACACGCTGGCAGGTGGTGCCGGTGATGACGTGCTGATCGGCGGCGGGGGCCTCGACGTCCTCGACGGCGGCACCGGCAACAACGTCGTCATCCAGGGCGGTGCGTTCGCGGCCGCGATGCTGCTCAACCAGGCCATGGCGGCCAGCTTCGTCCCGGCAGGTGAGGGGAACGGCGAGATGCCGCTGCCCGATCCGCACGCGATGCAGAACCAGGTGCTCGCACCGCCGCAGCACGCCTGAAGCCGACTGCATCGGCCCGGAGAACGCTCATGACGACGAACGCGGTCTCCACCGATACGGGGCTCGATGCATTGCTGACACTGCTGCATCTGCAAGGTGTTGCGGCCGATCGCGAGCAGCTCAGGCACCGGCTGGGCGCGGCAAGCTTCGGCGCAGCGGATATCGTCCGCTGCGCCAGGTCTCTCGGACTTAAAGCGCGAACCTATCGAACGCAGTGGAGCCGTCTGTCGGACACCCCGCTGCCTGCGATCGCAATGCTGCGGGACGGCGGCTTCATGGTCATCGCAAAGGCCTCCGCCGATAAGGTGCTGGTGCAGTCCCCGGAGGCGCCGCGTCCGGTACTGATGGATCGCGACGAGCTGTGCGCGATCTGGGACGGCGGCTTGATCCTGATGGTTCGGCGCGCCGGCCTGTCCGACCTCGGGCGGCACTTCGATATCACCTGGTTCATCGGCGCGATCGGCAAATACCGGCGGCTGCTGGGCGAGGTGCTGGCGGCTTCGTTCTTCCTCCAGCTTTTTGCGCTGGTCTCGCCGTTGTTCTTCCAGGTCGTGATCGACAAGGTGCTGGTGCACCGCTCGCTGTCCACGCTCGACGTCCTCGTCATTGGCCTCGTCGTCGTCTCCCTGTTCGACACCGTGCTCGGGATCCTGCGCAATTACCTGTTTGCGCACACCACCAACCGCATTGACGTCGAGCTCGGGGCACGCCTGTTCCACCACCTGCTGGCGCTGCCGATGGCGTGGTTTCAGGCCAGGCGCGTCGGAGATTCCGTGGCCCGGGTCCGTGAGCTCGAGAACATCCGCAATTTCATCACCAGCTCGTCGCTGACGCTTCTCATCGACCTGGTCTTCACCTCGGTGTTCTTGGCGGTGATGTTCGCCTATTCGGCGCAGATGAGCTTCATCGTGCTGGCATCGTTCCCGTTCTACATCGCGATCTCGGCCGTGGCGACGCCGCTGTTTCGCCGCAGGCTGGACGAGAAATTCCGCCGCGGCGCCGAGAACCAGGCCTTCCTGGTCGAGAGCGTCAGCGGCATCGAAACGCTGAAGGCGATGGCGGTCGAGCCGCAGATGCAGCGCCGCTGGGAAGAGCAGCTCGCAGGCTATGTCTCCGCGAGCTTCGGTGTCACCAGCCTCGGCAACACGGCTAGCCAGCTGGTGCAGCTCGTCAGCAAGGTCGTCACCGCCGCCATTCTCTATGTCGGCGCCAGACTGGTGATCGGTGACGCATTGACCGTCGGCGAGCTCGTTGCCTTCAACATCTTCGCAGGGCGGGTGTCGGCCCCGGTGCTGCGGCTCGCGCAGGTCTGGCAGGATTTTCATCAGGCGCGACTGTCGATCGCCCGGCTCGGCGACATCCTCAACAGCGCGGCGGAGCCTGCTTACTCCGCGGCCCGCGCGGGGCTGCCGCCGATCCGGGGCAACATCCGCTTCGAGCACGTCTCTTTCCGCTACCGGCCCGATGGGCCGGAGATCCTGCACGATGTCTCATTCGACATTCCAGCCGGACAAACCGTCGGCATCGTCGGATCGTCCGGTTCGGGCAAAAGCACCTTCGCCAAGCTGGTGCAGCGTCTCTATGTACCGCAAGGCGGCCGCGTGCTGGTCGACGGAATGGATCTGATGACGACCGACCCGGCCGGACTCCGTCGGCAGATCGGAATCGTGCTCCAGGACAACATGCTGTTCAACCGGTCGGTGCGCGACAACATCGCGCTGGCCGATCCAAGCCTGCCGATGGATCGCATCATCGATGCGGCGAAGCTGGCGGGCGCGCATGATTTCATTCTGGAGCTCCCCGAGGGCTACGATACGGTGGTCGGCGAGCGCGGCTCGACGCTCTCAGGCGGGCAGCGCCAGCGCATCGCGATTGCCCGCGCACTGGTGGGCAATCCCCGGATCCTGATCTTCGACGAAGCCACCAGCGCGCTCGACTATGAAAGCGAGCGGATCATCCATGACAACATGAAGGAGATCGCGAAAGGCCGCACCGTCCTGATCATCGCGCACCGTCTGTCCACCGTCCGCGGCGCCGATCGCATCTTCACCCTGGAACGCGGCCGTCTGGTCGAGGACGGCACGCATGATGCGCTGATCAAGACCGGCGGCCGCTATGCCGCCCTGCATCGTCTCCAGGGAGGCATTTATGAGGTCGGCTAACACTGTGCCGGCCGCTCGTCCGGAGCAGACCGTGATCCCGTTCCGGAATGGAAAGGGCCGGCGCGCCGAGGAAGTCGCCTTCCTGCCGGCGGCGCTGGAAATCACGGAAACACCGCCATCGCCGATCGGCCGCGCCATCGCCCTGGCCCTCATGCTGCTTGTCTGCGCGGCGCTGGCCTGGTCGGCTTGGGGCACGATCGACATCGTGGCCTCCGCAACCGGCAAGGTCGTGTCGAGCGGGCGAAGCAAGGTGGTCCAGCCGTTCGAGACCGGCGTGGTGCGCGCCATTCACGTGCAGGACGGGCAATCGGTCAAGGCGGGCGACCTGCTGATCGAGCTCGATCCGACGGTGAACGCCGCAGAGCGCGATCGTCTGCATGACGATCTCATGGCCGAGCGGCTCAACGTCGCGCGCCTCCGCGCCGCATTGGCGGGCGGCGAAGGGGTATCCGCTGATCTCGTCGTACCAGAGGATGCCGATCCCATGCTGGTTGCGACGCAACGGCAGCTCCTCGCCAATCAGGTCAGCGAGAACAGGGCCAAGCTCGCGGCGCTGGCACGTCAGGAAGCGCAGAAGGAGGCCGAACATCAGACGATTGCGGCGACGATTCACAAGCTTGATGCGTTGCTGCCGATCACCCAGCAGCGTGTCGAGATCCGCAAGACGCTGATGGAGAAGGAGATCGGCTCGAAGCTGACCTACTATGAGACCCTCCAGCTCCAGATCGAGCAGCAGGAGGAGCTTCGCGTCCAGAGCAGCCGCTTGAAGGAGGCCGAGGCGGCCGTCGCCGCGATCGGGGAGACCCGCATCCAGGCCCTGGCCGAGTACAGGAAGAGTCTCTCCGACGAGCTGGCTAAGAGCGAACAGAAAGCCAATGGCGTCGCACGCGATCTGATCAAGGCGCAGCAGAGGACGAGGCTTCAGCAACTGACGTCGCCGGTCGACGGCGTCGTGCAGCAGCTTGCGGTCCACACCGTGGGCGGCGTGGTCACGCCCGCGCAGTCGCTGCTGGTAATCGTGCCGACCGATACGCGGCTCGAGATCGAGGCGATGATCTCCAATCGCGATATCGGATTTGTCGAGGCCGGGCAGGGTGCTGCCATCAAAATCGACACTTTCAATTTCACCCGCTACGGGCTTCTCGCAGGCCAGGTCGTGAGCGTCTCGCAGGACGCCATCATCCGCGACCGGCCGCAGGAGCGCGGGAGCGACCGTCCGCTCGCGACACAACGCGACAGCAGCGAGCCCAGCGGGCAGGAGTTGAGCTACAGCGCCCGCATCTCGCTAGATCGCACCCAGATGCAGGTGGACGACCGCCTCGTCAGCCTGTCGCCGGGAATGGCGGTGACCGTCGAGATCAGGACCGGTTCGCGCACCATCCTGAGCTACCTGCTATCGCCGCTGCAGCGCTACCGGCACGAGATCATGCGCGAGCGCTAGTTCCCGCATGATGCCGACGAAGCTTCGCGAGACGCGCTGAGAACCAATCGGGCTTTTCGGCAGCTACACCATGCCGCGGGCGCGCCACTCCTGATGAAGTCATTTTGGTGTGGCCCCGCAGCCCGGAATGCGTACATAGGAGCAAGCAAAAAAATTTGGAGGAAAGCATGCGGCTCATTGCCCTCGTATCGGCTCTGGTCCTGCCGTTTGGCGCGGCGCTCGCCCAGGACTATCCGATCAGGCCCGTCACCATGCTGGTGCCGTTCGCCGCCGGCGGACCTACGGACACGATTGCTCGCCTGACCGCGGCCGGCATGGCGAAATCGCTTGGCCAACAGGTCGTCGTCGAGAACGCGCCCGGCGCCGGTGGTACCATCGCCACGACCCGCGCCTCGCGAGCCCAGCCCGACGGATACACGCTGCTGATCCATCATGTCGGCCTCTCGACGGCCGCCACACTGTACCGCAACCTCAGCTATGACACGAAGACGGCCTTTGCGCCGATCGGGCTTGTGACCAATGCGCCGATGACCATCATCGCGCGTCCGGATTTTCCGGCCGACACGCTGAAGGAATTGATCGCCTACGCCCAACAGCAGGGCGACAAGCTGACCTATGCCAATGCCGGACTCGGCGCGGCGTCGCATCTCTGCGGCATGCTGTTCATGACAGCGATCCAGAAGCAGCTCACCGCGGTGCCCTACAAGGGCAACGGCCCCATCATGAACGACCTTCTCGGCCGGCAGATCGATCTTACCTGCGACCAGGCGACGAATACCACCGGCCCGATCATGTCGAAGCAGGTCAAGGCCTATGCGATCACCACCAAGGAGCGGCTGAAGAGCCTGCCCGATCTGCCGACCGCCGACGAGGCCGGCCTCAAAGGGTTCGAACTTGGTGTCTGGCACGGCATCTATGCCCCCAAGGGAACACCACCGGCGGTCGTTCAGAAGCTGACCGCGGCGCTCCAGTCCGCCCTTAGGGATTCCACGCTGATCGCCCGGTTCAACGACATCAACACGGAGCCGGTCCCGCAGGAGAAGGCGACGCCGGAGGCGCTGGCCGCGATGCTCGCGAGCGAAGTCGACCGTTGGGCTCCGATGATCAAGGCAGCGGGCCAATTCGCGGACTGAGCCATTCCTGCTCAATTCGTGCCGACATCGCTGCGTGAGCGGGCTAAGTCACCACGGTAAAAAACAGTCCATTCAACAGCCAATCACCGGGTAGCAAAATACCGGTACTGTGCATGGGGTTGTTTTTGCGATTTTAATGTCGGGCCGGTCGCGGAGGCGTCAGCCCGCCGCCTCGTCGAACTGCGTGCTCGCCTCGAGCCACTGCTCCTCGGCGCGCGCCAGCGCGTCGGCCGCATTGGCGCGCGCTTTCGACAGTTGCGCGGCCTGCTTGGGATCGCGGGTGAAGATGTCGGGCAGGGCCAGCGCAGTGTCGATCTTGCTGATGATCGCGCTGACGCGGGCGATCTCGGTCTCAGCTTCCGCGATACGTTTCTTCAGCGAGCCGCGATTGTCCGATCTCGGACGCTGCGGCTTCTCGCTCGGCGCGTTGCGCTCGCGCGGGGCGGGCTCGCCATTGCGCGCGGACAGCACCAGGCGGCGATATTCGTCGAGGTCGCCGTCGTAATTAGTCACGGTGCGGTCGGCGACGATCCAGAGTTGATCGGCGCAGGACTCGATCAGATAGCGATCATGCGAAACCATGATGACGGCGCCGGGGAATTCGTTGATGGCTTCCGCAAGCGCGGCGCGGCTGTCGATGTCGAGATGGTTGGTCGGCTCGTCCAGGATGATCATGTTGGGGCCGAAGAAGGTCGCCAGTCCCAGCAGGAGCCGCGCCTTCTCGCCGCCCGACAATTTTCCGACCTTGGTATCGGCCGCCTTGCCGGAAAAGCCGATCGCACCGGCGCGGGCGCGTACTTTGGCTTCCGGCGCCTCGCCCATCAGCTTGCGGACGTGGTCGTAGGTCGAGGCATCCTCGTTCAATTCGTCGAGCTGGTGCTGGGCGAAATAGGCAATCGAGAGCTTGTCGGCGCGGGTCACCTTGCCCGAGAACGGCGCGAGGCGGCCGGCGAGCAGCTTCACGAGAGTCGACTTGCCGTTGCCATTTGAGCCGAGCAGCGCGATGCGGTCGTCATTATCGACGCGCAAGGTGACGCGGTTCAGCACCGGCGTGGTCGGATCGTAGCCGACCACGACGTTGTCGGCGGCGATGATCGGCGGCGACAGGATTTTCTCGGGCGCGGGAAAGCTGATCTCGCGTACGTCCTGGGTGACCAGCGCCGTGATCGGCTTCAGCCGCTCCAGCATTTTCACACGGGACTGCGCCTGGCGGGCTTTCGAGGCCTTGGCCTTGAAACGGTCGACGAAGGCTTGCAGGCGGGCGCGTTCGGCTTCCTGGCGCTTGACCGCTTTGGCATCGAGCATCTCGCGCATGGCGCGCTGCTCCTCGAAGGAGGAGTAGGTGCCCTTGTAAAGGGTGAGCTTGCTGCGATCCAGATGCAGGATCTGGTCGACCGAGCTTTCCAGCAGGTCGCGATCATGGCTGATCACGATAACGGTGCGCGGATAATGCGCGAGGTGATCCTCGAGCCACAGCGTGCCTTCGAGGTCGAGATAGTTGGTGGGCTCGTCGAGCAGCAACAGGTCGGGAGCCGCAAACAGCGTTGCGGCGAGCGCAACGCGCATGCGCCAGCCGCCGGAGAATTCGGCGCAGGGGCGGAGCTGGTCGGCGGCGGAGAAGCCGAGACCGGAAAGGATGGCTGCGGCGCGGCTCGGCGCCGAATGCGCGTCGATGTCGACCAGCCGGGTCTGGATCTCGGCGATCTGGTGCGGGTCGGTCGCGCTCTCGGCCTCGGTGAGCAGTGCGTCGCGTTCGAGGTCGGCCTTGAGCACGACCGAGATCAGGCTCTCGGGGCCGTTCGGCGCTTCCTGCGCCAGGCTGCCGACGCGCCAGCGGGGCGGCAGGCTCACCGTGCCGTGCTCGGCGGCGAGCTCGCCGCGGATCACCTTGAACAGGGTCGATTTGCCGGTGCCGTTGCGACCGACCATGCCCACGCGGGATCCGGGCGTGATCTGCACGGAACTCTGGTCAATCAGAAGGCGTCCGGCGAGGCGGATGGAGAGGTCGGTGATGGAGAACATGCGGCCTTGTCACCGCACCCGCGATCAAACGCAACCCGTTTTTCTGTGTTTGCAAGCCGGTGCTTGTCAACTCAGTGCGAATCGCGCTCGCGCTGCTTCAGCTCATTGAGGAGTTGCTCGAGGTGCGTCGGCAGCCTGGCTTCGGGCCGCAGGCTCTGCTGGAGCCGTTCGCCCACCGCATCGCGGATCGAGCGGCTGGTGCGCCGGTCGATTTGCTCGCTATCGTCGGCGAAAAGGCTAACCATCGCAGAGTTCCGTGTTCTCAAAGAAGCGACACGGTACCAAGTCCTTGGCCCCCAAATGGTTTCGCCACTCGCGGCGATTGCGCGGCATTCTAGCAAAAATTGTGTGAAGCCGCGCAATATCCTCCGAATACAAAGCCCCGGCGCTCGGGGACGCCGGGGAAGGTACCTTGGGGGCTCAGGTATCTTTGGAAAGGTGCTGTCGGGCTCAGTAGCAGCGGTTGATCATCCGCCAGCGGGGTCCCCAGGGAGTCGGGACCAGCCGGCGCACATAGCAGCCGCCATAGCCGTAGGAGACGGGAGCATAGAAGCGCGGTCCACCCCAGCCGTGGCCGTTGTGCCAGCCACCGCCGCCGTGCCAGCCGCCGCCGCCACCATGCCAGTGCGCGGAGGCGGAGGTCGGCGCCAGCGCGGCACCAAGCGCAACCGCGGCGACGGCGGCGAGGGAAAGTTTCCTCAACATGGTGATCTCCTCAAATCTGTTGGCGCGGGGCTATCGCGTCGATGGAAAGGCCGCCGAAACGGTCTGCCTCTGAAAGAGGCTTTGGTTTCGATGGCCCGAGGTTATCCGAGCGAGGCTGAACCAAACCCTGACGAGGCCTTCAGAATGGGTTCATCTGGGTGAAATCATTGTAATCCACGTTGGACTTCCAACCCTGAAAGGGGGACCCACCACGCGTCCGCAATGGATGGGAAGGAGACCACGGAAGCTAAGCTTCGCGTCTGCCTTGAGTGCTACGGTCATATAGAGTCTGCCATGGTCGATCCTCAGTCACACCAGGAAGGGGCCTTCGCGTGATCACCGTTTGGGGCGGACAGACCTCGCGATCGATCCGGGTCGTATGGGTGCTGGAGGAGATGGGCCTTCCCTACCGCGTGCGGCAGGTGGACATGCTGGCCGCCAAGCAGGACCCCGAGTTCCTGGCGGTCAACCCCGCTGACTACATCCCGGCGATCCAGGACGGCGACGTCGTCATGGTGGAGTCGATCGCGATCATGGAGTACCTGATGGCCCGCTACGGGCCGACGCCGCTGGCGCCCGCGCCGCAGGATCCCACGTTCCCCGCCTACCAGCAATTTCTGCATCTGGGCGAAGCCGGTCTCGCGACCCTGATGATGCCCGTCGTCGTCAGCCGCTTCATCGCGCCCGATGCCGAACGGGAGAACTGGGGCGCGACCTGGTGCCTGCAGTCGTTCCAGAAGCGGCTAAAGCTTGTCAGCCAACGGCTTGCCGACTCGTCCTACCTTGCCGGCGAGGCTTTCACAGCAGCCGACATCTCGGTGACCTACGCCCTGAACCTGGGCCAACGGAACTGCGGGATCACCCTCGGCGACGCCGAACAGGCCTATCTCGCCCGCACCACCGGCCGCGACGCCTACAAGCGTGCCATGGAGCGTTCGCACGAAGGGGTGAACACCTGATTCCCGTTTCGTCCGCGAATCGAGACACGAGAGGTCAGCACTCAACGTCATGGGGTCGAAAGCGGCCCTAAGCCCGACGCCGACGTTCGGACGCCCAGATCGCCGCCATCTACAAGTATCGGTTCAGGTGAACACTCGCCCTCGGCCTGCGGCGAAGCGCCCGCGAGCCCGTTTGGGCGGTCGCTTGCCGTATCGCGAAGGCGCCGATATAAGCCCGGCAACTCCGAACCACTGTTTTCTCTTCAAGGACAACATCATGGCCATCGAACGCACCTTCTCGATCATCAAGCCCGACGCCACCGCGCGCAATCTCACCGGTGCGGTTAACGCCGTGATCGAGAAGGCGGGCCTGCGCATCGTCGCGCAGAAGCGTATCCGCATGACCAAGGAACAGGCCGAGACCTTCTATGCGGTCCACAAGGCGCGCCCCTTCTTCGGTGAGCTCGTGGAGTTCATGACGTCGGGCCCCGTGGTCGTCCAGGTGCTGGAAGGCGAGGGTGCCGTCGCCAAGTATCGCGACGTGATGGGCGCGACCGATCCGTCCAAGGCGGCTGACGGCACCATCCGCAAGCTCTACGCAAAGTCGATCGGCGAGAACTCCGCGCACGGCTCGGATGCGCCGGAGACCGCCGCGATCGAGATCGCGCAGTTCTTCTCGGGCAACGAGATCGTCGGCTGATCCGTCAGCCGATAAGGTAACGAGACGCGGCGAAAGGACGTAGTGTGAACTGGCTCTGGCAGATCTTCGATCCCGCTACGATCGGGGCATTCTTCACCCAGTTCCGCGTTGAGATGGCCGAACCGACCTTTTGGGTCGCGGTCGGCAAGATCATCTGGATCAACATCCTCTTGTCCGGCGACAATGCGCTGGTGATCGCGCTTGCCTGTCGCGGCCTCAAGCCGCGGCATCGGCTGTGGGGCATGATCCTCGGTGCGGGCGCCGCGGTGCTGCTGCGGATCATCTTCACGGGGATCGTCGCGAGCCTGATGGAGTTGCCGTACCTCAAGCTGGTGGGCGGCCTCGCGCTGATCGTGATTGCGGCCAAGCTGCTGGTGCCGGAGCAAGAGGACGAGGACGGCGTCGAGTCGGCGTCGCATCTGTGGCAGGCCGTGCAGATCGTCGTCGTTGCCGACATCGTCATGAGCCTGGACAACGTCATTGCGGTGGCCGCGGCCGCCAATGGCAGCGTGCCCTTGCTGGTGCTCGGTCTTGCCATCAGCGTGCCCTTGATCGTCGCCGGCGCGGCGCTGATCATGGCGCTGCTCGCAAAGCTGCCGGTTCTGGTGTGGGCCGGCGCGGCGCTGCTCGGCTGGATCGCGGGCGAAGTGATCGCGACCGATCCCGGCATCGCGCCGAGGCTGCATGCGCTGTTCGACGGTCCGTTCGGCGCTTCGCTCGACAACATGCTCGGCGCCTTGCGCATCCCGCCGCAATTCGCCCATGGCGGCGGAGGCGGCGAATATCTCTGCGCAGCTCTCGGCGTCGTTGTCGTGCTGGTCGTCGGCTCCATCTGGCGCCGCCGCAGCATGAGCGCGGCCGCGCTGGAGTCCTCCGAACGCCACGTCAAGGCCTCGGCGGAGTAGATCTATCTTTTGAGCATGATCTCTTGGGAAAAGCGCTAGCGTCGGACGATCGAGCCGGCGCGGTTGATCAGGCGGGCGAGCGCGCGGAAGCGGCTGCCGACTCGATCCGCGACGAGATCGCCGAGGCGGTGCTCGAACACCAGCAACAGCTTGCGGCCCATGCTGCGGAAATGCGTCGCGGGCAAGACGCCCGGACGCGCCGCCGAGATCAGATGTGCGACGCGGAAGGCCGCGCCCAGCAGGCGGGCGCGTTCGAGCTGCGCCGGCGTCAGCAGCTCCTGCATGGCGACCGGCGGCTGGTTCTCCTCGCTGAGGCCCGCATAGCGATAGAACACGGACAACCCGACGAAGGCGCGCTCGGTGTGGGTGATCGCGCCGAAATTACCGTTGACGACGAGGCTCAGCGTCTGCTCGCCGCGATGGTCGGGATGCACGCGCCACCCGATGTCGGACAGCAGGCACGCGGCGTGGCGCAGGCGGCGGTCTTCTTCGGTCTCGCGCAGCTTCACCACGCGCGCGAGGCGGTCGGTCCAGGCGATCAGCTCGCGGGCGTGCTTTGCCGAACGCGACAGCAGCTGGTTCAGCTCCTCGGCCGCGCAGATCAGTCCGTCCTTGTTGCGCTCGGACTCCGGCAGCTTCTCGTGCAGCAGGCCCTCGCGCACGCCGAAGGTCGAGAACACGATGGTCTTCGGCTTCGCCACCCGGATGATGTGCTCGAGCACCAGCGCCGCATAGGTGAGGAGCGGACGCCGGGCATCGGCGACGATCTCGATGTCGGCGAGCATGCCGGCGGCCGCAAGCCGGCGGAGACGACGCGAGAAATCGAGCGCCTCGGCCGCCGAAATCGAATAGCCGTGCATCACCTGCAGCGGATAGCCGCTCTGGATGATGTGGATGCGCGCAAGCGCGCGCCAGGTGCCGCCGACCGCGTAGAAGCTGCGGCTGCTCCCCGCCTTGAGCTGCGGCACCCCATCGAGCGCTTCGCGCACGATGCGGTCGGCGCGTTTCAGGGATTTATGCGCGAGGTCCTGCAGCGCGAGGCCGCCGAGCGGCAGCGTCACGCCGCTGCGCACGGTGTTTTTGCGCACGTCGATCAGTTCGAGCGAGCCGCCGCCGAGGTCGCCGACGATGCCGTCAGGATGATGGATGCCGGAGATCACGCCAAGCGCCGACAGCCGCGCCTCGCGCGGGCCCGACAGGATCTCGATCTTCACCGCGCAGATGCGCTCGGCTTTCGCGATGAAGTCGGCGCCGTTGGAGGCATCACGGCAGGCGGCGGTCGCAATCGCAAACACCCGCCCGACCTGCATGACCCGGCACAGCGCATGGAAGCGCTTGAGCGAGGTCAGCGCCTTGTCGACGGCGTCGGGCGCAAGCAGTCCCGTGCTCTGCACTTCGCGCCCGAGGCCGCACAGCGTCTTCTCGTTGAAGATGGGAATGAGGCTCCGCGTCAGTCCCTCGTAGACGACGAGACGGACCGAGTTGGAGCCGATGTCGATGACCGCGACGCTCGAGCCGCGCTTGCGCGGCCGCTTCACGTCGACGATCCCGGATCAGGATTGATGACGTTCATTACGGCGCGTGAGGCGGCGCGGCGAGGATTCCTTGAGCGACTTACCACGGCCAGACAGACTCGGATTTGTCATGAAGTAGTTGTGGACGTTGAAAGGCTCCTCGCCCTTCGCGGTCTTCATACGCGTTGAGGACCCGTCCGGCAACAATTGCCAGCTCTGTTCATTGTCCTTGAGATTCGCGACCATGATCTGTTCGAGAACCTGCTGATGCACCGTGGGATTCTGCAGCGGACACAGCACCTCGACGCGGCGGTCGAGGTTGCGCGGCATCATGTCGGCTGAGGAGATATACACAGCCGCTTTCGCGCTCGGCAGGCCCTGGCCCATGCCGAAGCAGTAAATTCGGCCGTGTTCGAGGAATCGTCCGATGATCGACTTGACGCGGATGTTCTCCGACAAGCCGGGAATGCCGGGACGCAGGCAGCAGATACCGCGCACCACGAGTTCGACCTGCACGCCGGCCTGTGAGGCCTCGTAGAGCGCGTCGATGATGTCGGGGTCGACCAGCGCGTTCATTTTCATCCAGATCGCAGCAGGCCGGCCGTGCCGCGCATGCGCGGTCTCGCCCTGGATGTGCTCGATGATGCGCTTGCGCAGGGTCAGCGGAGACACCGCCATCTTTTCCAGATCGCTCGGCGCAGCGTAGCCGGTGATGAAGTTGAACACGCGCGCGGCGTCGCGGCCGATGGTCGGCTCCGAGGTGAAGTAGGAGAGGTCGGTGTAGATGCGCGCGGTCACCGGGTGGTAATTGCCGGTGCCGGTGTGGACGTAGGTCGTGAGGCTGCCGCCCTCGCGCCGCACCACCATCGAGAGTTTCGCGTGGGTCTTCAGTTCGAGGAAGCCGTAGACGACCTGCACGCCGGCGCGTTCGAGGTCGCGCGCCCAGCGGATGTTGGCCTCCTCGTCGAAGCGGGCCTTCAGCTCGATCAGCGCGGTGACGGATTTGCCGGCTTCGGCGGCTTCCACGAGCGCGCGCACGATCGGCGAGTTGCTGGAGGTGCGGTAGAGCGTCTGCTTGATGGCGACGACGTCGGGGTCGCGCGTCGCCTGCTGGAGAAACTGCACCACGACGTCGAAGGATTCGTAGGGGTGATGGACGACGAGGTCCTTCTGCCGGATCGCAGCGAAGATGTCGCCGCCTTGCTCGCGCACGCGCTCGGGATGGCGCGGCACGTAAGGGGTGAATTCGAGATCGGGCCGGTCAAGGCGGGTGAGCTGCGAGAGCTCGTTCATGGCGAGCACGCCATCGACCAGGAACACCTCGTCGTCGGCGGTCGACAGCGCGTGCTGCACGAAACTGCGCAGCTGCTCCGGCATCTTGGCGTCGATCTCGAGTCGGATCACCGAACCGCGGCGGCGGCGCTTCAGCGCGGTCTCGAACAGGCGGACGAGATCCTCGGCCTCTTCCTCGATTTCGAGTTCGGAGTCGCGGAGGACGCGGAAGGCGCCCTGGCCGTGAAGATTGTAGCCGGGGAACAGGCGGTTGATGAACAGCGCGGTGGCCTGCTCCAGCGAGATCAGCCGGACGACCTTGCCGTCAGCCGGCAGACGGATGAAGCGGTCGATCTTGCCGGGCATGCGGATCAGCGCGTTCATCTGCTTGCCGTCGGCGGCGCGCGTGAGCTGGAGCGCGATGGTGAAGCCGAGGCTCGGAATGAACGGGAAGGGGTGGGCCGGGTCGATCGCGAGCGGCGTCAGCAGCGGGAACACGTTGCTGAGGAAGTAGTCCTCGACCCAGGTTCGTTCCGCCTTGGTGACCTCCTTGCCCTCGACCAGCACGATACCCTCGTCGGCGAGCGTGCCGCGCAGGTCGCGCCAGATTGCCTGCTGGTCGGAGGCAAGCTGCGAGACGGTCCGGTTGATGAGCGCGAGCTGCTCGGACGGGGTCAGACCGTCGGGGCTGCGCTCAGCAATACCCTCGCGCACCTGGGCCTTGATGCCGGCGACGCGGACCATGAAGAACTCGTCGAGGTTATTCGCTGAAATCGACAGGAATCGCACCCTCTCCAGCATGGGGTGGCTGGGATTGACCGATTCCTCCAGGACGCGGCGGTTGAAGTGCAGCCAGGAAAGCTCGCGATTGATGAACCGCTCGGGGCTCGATGCGATCGCCGGCGGGCCTTCGGCTTCCGGGGCTTTTTCTTTAACTTCAACAGCTTGCGCAGAATCCATCAGAAGTCGGTCCATCCAGTTCGCCCCAATTTGCGACTTACGCGCAAAACCCGCGGGAGCATGTGTTAGAGCGATGACGTTTCGATGACATTGATGTTCCGCCGCCCGGCCGCGTCAACCCGCCTTGGTCAGACATCCCGGAGCAGCTCGGCCGCCAGGGCCCGGGTGACGGGGCGGCCGAGGCGCAAGGCCTCGCTGTCCAGCAGGTCCACAGCCCGTCGGGCGGCGGCCGAGGACCGCTCCAGGCGAGTGGCGAGGTAGCTGACCACGCTCTCGTCCACCGCGAGCTGGCGGTCGGCGCAGAACTTGACGATCAGGCCGCGGAAGAGCTGGTCGTCGGGCGGCAGCAGCGAGACAACGGGGACGGCGCGGAGCCGCGAGCGCAGGTCGGCGAGCTCGATCTCGAGAGACGCGGGCACCTCGCGTCCGGTGAAGAGGACGTAGGCGCCGTCCTCGCGGGCCAGATTCATCAGATGGAACAGGGCGCGCTCGTCGAATTCCCTGGCTTTGGGATCCTCGACCACCAGCGCGCCGGTGGCGAGCGCAGCCGGGACGGCCTCGGCGGTCAGCCCATTGGCCGTGGTCGAGCGGGCGCCTGAAGCCTCGGCCCAGATCGCGGCGAGATGGCTCTTGCCGCTTCCTTCCGGGCCGGCCAGCCACATGATTCGGTTCGGCCATTCCGGCCAGGCGTCGATGAGGGCAAGACCGGCGGCGTTGACGGGGCCTTCGAGGAAATTGTCCCGGCTCAGGCTCTCCGCATGCGGAAGCGAAAACGCCAACTGTCGGGGATGAACGCGGCCTGGCACGCTTGCTTTGCTCCGTGCCGGCGTGCCGGCTTCGTTTGACGAGATGCGACCTAATCGAGCGGGAGTTGGCCTTTTACGGGGCCGCTCCCAACTCACTTGGCCTCGATCGTGCTCATGTGCCGCAACCATTCGACAAGATAGAGCGACACGGAGGAGAGCGTGAAGACCGTGACGAGGCCCATCAGGATTATATCATAAGGACCGGGTTTGAAGCCGAAGGCGAGGGCGGCCAGCACCAGCGCCGCGAACGCCACCTGGGCCACAGTGTTGAGCTTGGATACCTTTGAGGGCTTCATCTCCACAGGTCGGTCGAACAGCCACGATATGATCACGGCGGCGACGATCATGATGTCGCGCGAGACCACCAGGATGACGATCCAGCGCGGAATCGCGCCCCAGATGCCGAGCGCCATGTAGATCGAGACCAGCAGCGCCTTGTCGGCGAGCGGGTCGAGCAAGGCGCCGAGCTCGCTCGTCATGTTGAAGCGCTTGGCAAGGAAGCCGTCGACCGCGTCGCTGATACCGGCGATCAGGAATACGGCGAACGCCACCTCCATTTGGCTCGACACGATGGCCCAGACGATGATCGGGACCAGCATGATGCGGCCCAAAGTAATGATGTTCGGTATACTCACACGGCGCTTCCCGGCACCCGGCCTGACCTCGAATTCGGCCCTTTGGAGGCTGAACCGGTTGATATCTCTACATAGTATACGGCGGCGCGCCATGCGAGCCATTGCGCGTCCCCGGAATTCGACGTAACCAGCCGCAAACCCACTGGAAATCGGGCATGACCGACCGCAAAAACGGCCTCACTTACGCCGATTCAGGCGTCGATATCGATGCGGGCAACCGCTTGGTCGACCTGATCAAGCCGATGGTGCGCGCCACCGCACGGCCCGGCGCCGACGCCGAAATCGGCGGATTCGGCGGCCTGTTCGATCTCAAGGCGGCCGGTTTCAAGGATCCCATCCTGGTGGCCGCGACCGATGGCGTCGGCACCAAGGTCAAGATCGCGATCGAGACCGGCCTGCATGGCGGGATCGGCATCGACCTCGTCGCCATGAGTGTCAACGACCTCGTGGTGCAGGGCGCCGAGCCGCTGTTCTTCCTCGACTATTTTGCCTGCGGGAAGCTCGATCCGGAGGCGACCGCGTCGATCGTCGCCGGTGTCGCCGAAGGCTGCCGCGAATCCGGCTGCGCCCTGATCGGTGGCGAGACGGCCGAGATGCCCGGCCTCTACAAAGACGGCGACTACGACCTCGGCGGCTTTGCCGTCGGCGCCGCGGAGCGGGGCACGCTCTTGCCGCGCAAGGACATCGCCGCCGGCGATGCCGTGATCGGGCTCGCTTCGTCGGGCGTGCACTCCAACGGTTTCTCGCTGGTGCGCAAGATCGTGGAACAATCCGGCCTCGGCTTCGGGGCGCAGGCGCCGTTTGCGCCCGTCATGACGCTCGGCGGCGCGTTGCTGACGCCGACGCGTCTCTACGTCAAATCCTGCCTGCGCGCGATCCGCGAGACCGGCGCGGTGAAGGGGCTTGCCCACATCACCGGCGGCGGCTTCACCGACAACATTCCGCGCGTGCTGCCGAAGCATCTCGGCGTCGGTATCGATCTGGCGCGCCTGCCAGTGCTGCCGGTGTTCAAATGGCTGGCCGCGCAGGCCGGCATCGCCGAGCTCGAAATGCTGCGGACCTTCAATTGTGGGATCGGCATGATCGCGATTGTCGAGCCGGACAAGGTCGAAGAGGTCGTGGAGATCTTCACTGACGCCGGTGAGACCGTGGCACAGCTCGGCAGCGTGATCCCGGCCGAGGGCGAGCACCGCGTCGTCTATAACGGCCATCTCGACCTGGCGCTGTAATGACCGGCGCTGTAATGAAACGCCGCGTCGCCATCCTGATTTCCGGCCGTGGCTCCAACATGGCTGCGCTGATCAAGGGCGCGGCCGCGCCGGATTTTCCGGCGGAGATTTCGCTCGTCATCTCGAACAAGGCCGATGCGCTGGGGCTGGAAAGGGCCAAAGCGAGCGGCGTGAAGACGCTGGTGATCGAAAGCAAGCCGTTCGGCAAGGACCGCGCCGGCTTCGAGAAGGTGCTGCAAGCAGCACTCGATCAGCACGGCATCGAGCTGATTTGCCTCGGCGGCTTCATGCGCCTGTTCACGGCCGAATTCACCAAGGCGTGGTACGGGCGGATGCTCAACATTCATCCCTCGCTGCTGCCGTCCTTCCCCGGTCTCGACCCGCACGGCCAGGCCTTGCGCGCCGGCGTCAAGCTGTCCGGCGCGACGGTGCACTTCGTGATCCCCGAGACCGACGCCGGCCCAATCGTGATGCAGGGCGCGGTTCCCGTCAGCGACGACGACACGGCGGACACGCTGTCGGAGCGTATCCTTGAAGTCGAGCACCGCATCTATCCCGCAGCACTGAGCCTGCTCGCGACCGGCAAGGTCCAGATCGAGGGCGATGTGTGCAAGACCGCGGGCAGCGGGCCGTCGGAGAATTTTCTGGTTTCGCCGTTGGTGCGGTGAAGCGCCGTCGCACTCGGAATACTTCTCATTCCACAAAAACCCCCGGCAGAGCCGGGGGCAACGTCATGATCTCTTGCGCAGACCGCGAGAGAAATCAGGAAACCTTGAGGTTCTCCGCGGATGCCTTGCCGCGGTTCTCCACGAGATCGTATTCAACCACCTGATTTTCATTGAGGGTCGAGAGTCCGGCGCGCTCGACGGCGGAGATGTGGACGAAGACGTCCTTGTCACTGCCGTTCGGCTTGATGAACCCATAGCCCTTGGTCGGGTTGAACCATTTGACGGTGCCCTTTTGCGGCATCCTCAGTCTCCTCCGCTAGATACAAAAACGACGCGGCCGCTTTTCGCGTGCCACGCCACAAACGGGCTTCCGGTAGTCTGTTCGAGTCTTGAGTCTCAAAGTCGCGAAACGCACAGTCGAGCGGCCAATTCCGATTGTGTCCGATATTGCAACATGAAAATCGCCCGTTAGCAAGCCGCGCGCGAATTTCAAGACTTCGACCCGAGTGCCCGTCCGCAATTTGCGACCTGTGGCCGCGGAACCACAATCGGAAGCAATGCCTTTGCCGGGACGCGCCAGCCGGTTGACCCTCAGTAACAGTTCGGAACAAATCGCGGCACGCGTGCGCCGCTCCTGTTGCTTTTTTGCGCGCCGCCCTTTGCTTCAGGATTTGTCGCCATGTGCTGCATTTCGCAGCCCTCAGAGACACGGCAGGCGATCAGGCTGAACCGCGTCCGCTGGATCGCGGCTGCCGTGGCGTTTGCTCTCATCATGGTACTGTCGACGACATCAGGCTTTGCGCAGAGTCCCACGCCCACGCCGACCCCGACACCCACGCCGTCACCGACGCCGATTCCGATGCCAATTCCGATGCCGACCGCGACCAATTACGACCAGTCGGCCGGCAACAGCTCGCTCAATCTCGGCTCGAATTTCCTGGAGCGGCTCGGAAACCAGGCATCTGGCGGCGTCAACCGGGCGTTTCGGACCAATCCCGGCGGCGGCGGCGCGTCGGCGAGCACGGAAGACCCGCGCTACCGCACCTGGTTCGAGGGTTATGGCATCTCGGTCCGGACGGATGCGCAAGGAGACTTTGTCGGCGACAAGCGCAAGACGTTTGGCGGTGTCGCAGGCTTTGGCGCGCGGCTCGCGCCGGGTGTCAATCTCGGCTTCTCCGTCGACCAGAGCCACACCGATATCGACGTGCCGCTCGCACTTCAGTCCGCCACGCTGGATCTGACGCAACTCGGCTTCAGCGGCTCGGTCGACAAGGGCCCCTGGACCTGGGCCTTCGCGGTGGTGCACGGCTTCGGCAAGGTCCGCTCCAGCCGGGATACTGGCCTGGGACTTGCGACCGCGGGTTATCGCGCCGCAATCGACGGCGCGCTGACCGAGATCAGCTATTACTGGACCAAGGACCACATGCGCATCGTGCCCAAGGGCGCACTGGAATATGTCCGCGCCACCAGCGTCGCGTTCCAGGAGGTTGGCGGCCTCGATCCACTCAATGTCGGCTCGACGGCGCTCTCGCGCGCGCGCGTCATGATCGGAGCCGAGATCGGGCGCTACTTCATCTTCGACCAGAAGATCCTGGACCTGTCCGCCTACGGCAAGTTCGTCGACAATTTCTATCAGAACCTGGGATCGGTGCAGGTCAGCCTCGGGACCCAGAGCATCGTCGTGCCCGGCATCGGCGAGAGCCGCTACGGTACGGATGCAGGCGCCTCGGCCTCGCTCAGCCTGACCAACACGGCGCGGCTCTACGTCAACTACGACGGCAAGTTCCGCAACGAGCTGACGTCGCACCAGGGCACGGTCGGCTTCGAATATCGGTGGTGAAGCGAAGCCTGCCCGCGTCGGCCCAGAGGAGGATCCCGGAAAACTGCGAAGCGGTTTTACGAAAGCATCATGCTCGAGCTTTAAGTCGGCATTGCCGCGACATAACCCGTCAATCCAAAGGCCGCGCGCGCGGCCGTCATCATCGGCGCCAGCGCGTTCGGGTGGATGAACTCGTCGCGGAAACAGGGATGGATCTTGGGATCGAAGATTTTCTTCAGCCAATCGACCACGATCTTGTGGCGCTCGGAGGCGCGGAACTCCTTATGATAGGTGAGCCAGAGATCGGCGTGGTGGCTGACGCCGAGATCGACGGCAACCAGCGGGGCGCCGAGCGCGATCGAAACCGTCGGCAGGAATCCGATGCCGGCGCCGCGCTCCACCGCATAGAGCACGCCGACCGAGGAGTTGGTCTTGATCCCGACGATGCCCTCGAGCGACTTCAGTCCGAGCACGCGGGCGTAGGCGCCGTCGTCGACCTGCGGGGCGCTCTGCTTGATGATGCGGTGGTTCTTCAGCTCGGCCAGGGTCGCGGGCACGCCGTAGAGGTTTTCGTACTCCTTGGAGACGAAGGGATAGATGTGCAGGCGGCCGAGCTTGGCGACGATCAGATCGGGATTGGTCGGCGGCTCGAGCTGGATCGCGATATCGGATTCGAGCCGCGCGACGTCGGCCTGTTCCATCGCGCAGCGCAGGTCGACGGTGATCTTGCGATAGGTTTTCTGGAAATCGATCAGTCGCGGCAGAATCCAGAAATTGCCGGGGCCTTCCGTCACCGCGACGCGCACGGTGCCTGACATATCGTTCGACGATCGCGAAGCACGCCGGAACACATTGAAGGCATGACGCTCCATGTGCGCGACGTCGGCGATCATCGCGCTGCCTTCGTCGCTGAGCGTGAGCCCGCTCTGGTCGCGCAGGAACAGCTTGCAGTCGATGCTCTCTTCGAGCCGGTCGATCCTGCGCATCAGGGTGGTGGAGGTGAGCCCGAGCTCCTCGGCGGCGTTGCGGAAGCTTTTATATTTTGCGCAAGCTAAAAACAGTTTCAAATCGTCCCAGGACATGTCCAGGGTTTCTTCACGGTGCTGCATCACCGCAGCACCCCGGTGCAATAACTGCTGCATACGCCTGATCCCCAGCCGCTAAGCTCATCGCCATAGCGGGGCACGAAAGCCGCGAACGATAGAGGGGCGACATGAGTATGGAAAGGGGCTCGTTTGCCGCAAGGCATGATTTCGACGCGCTGCCGCTCAGTCCGGATGTCGACGTCCGTCGCGCCAAATTTTCCGAAATCGCCGCGCTTTCGCAGTTGGCGCACCGGCTGGTGCCGGGCGTTCGGATCGGGGCGACTGAGCTTGCAAAATATTTCGCCTTCGATCCCGAGAGCATCCTGACTTTCAGCCGGAAGGGCAACCTTGTCGGCGGCATGGCCTTCCTGTTTCTCAACGATCGCGGGCATGATGCGTTGCTGCTCGACGAGATCTGCCTCACCGCGCCGGAGACGCGCTATCTCGCGTCCGCGAAGGAAGACGTTTCCGCTATCTACATCTGGGCGATCGCGGCGACGGGGCGCGGCGTCGCCGGTCTCGGCAAGGCCGCGGCTCATCTTAGACAGCTAAGGTTTCGCAACGCGGATTGCTATGCGCAGCCGTCAACCGTGGCCGGCCGCGACATCATGAAAGCGACAGGCTTCGAGCCTGTTCCAAGCTTCCAACCCGACCTCTGGTGCTACGAGCGGCCCTGGCATCGGCAGCCGATGCGCATGCCGAGCGCGATCATCCAAGCAAGGAGTTTTGCAGATGCACGGTACTAGGATTCCTCTCGCCAAGCCCGATTCCCGCGCCATCACCATTCGCCTCGCGCGCGATCTCACCGATCTCATGCTGGTCACCTCGATCCGCTCAGCCGTCTATCTCGCCGAGCAGGATTGCCCGTTCGATGAAGAGTTCGACGGCAACGACATGGTTGCCGCGCATTTCATCGGCTATGTCGGCAACGAGCCTGCGGGCTGTCTGCGGGTGCGGTTCTTCGGCGATTTCGCCAAGGTGGAACGGCTTGCGGTGCGGCACCAATACCGGCGGTCGCGCGTCTCGTTCAAGCTGGTACAGGCGAGCGTCGACTATGTGAAGCGCAAGGGCTTTCGCAAGATCTACGGCCAGGCGCAGGACCGGCTGGTCGATTTCTGGGCCCATTTCGGCGCCAAGCCGCTTGGTCACAATCGCAAGATCACATTTTCCGGCTTCTCCTACACAGAAATGCTGCTGGAGATCGAACCGGGTCCGGATGCCATTACGCTGGACAGCGATCCTTACGTGATCATCCGCCCCGAGGGCGATTGGGACCGGCCGGGCGTGCTCGACGCCTCGGCAGGACGGGCTGTGACGTCGCCGCTGCGGGACGTCGCGCTCGCTGGTCGTTGAAACTGGTGCAGCTGCGCGCAAAACCATGCTGGTTTCCATCACAGACGATCCGCCGATCCTGGTCTGCACGGATCTCCAGGTCGAATATCTGACCCCCGGACGTCGCCACGTCATCCTCGACGGCGATGCCGCAACGGCGCGCTGCGTGGAACTGCTGACGTTCTGGCGCGACAATCTCTGGCCGGTGATGCATCTGAAGCGCATCGCGCAGGCGGCCTGGTTCAATCCGGCATCCAAGCTGACCGATTGGATCGCGGAGGCGAAGCCGCGGCCGGGAGAAATGACCTTCGAGCACCCGCTGCCGTCGGCCTACAGTTCGGCGCGGTTTGTGGACTACATGTCCAATATCCGCAATGTCCGTTGCGTGCTCGCGGGCTTTTCCCTGGACGAAACCGTCCTGGCCACCGCTATTGACGGGTTTCACCGCAGTCACCGCTTCCAGGTGGTGGCCGACGCGGTGGCCTGCCGGCAGCCGGGGACTGGCGATGCTGCCGCCTACAAGCATGCGGTAGTGAATGTGATCGGGAATTTTGCTACAATCCAGTCCAGCGCCGAACTGATCAGAACCAGCGGCGCCGTTGCGGTGTAGGCGGCCGCGATCGACGGATGGAGTGGGACATTGTCACGGGGAGATCAGCTCGAGGAGCTGGCAAGCGACCTGTCGCGTGCCGCCGAGGCGGCACGCCGTCTTGGTCTGCCAACGACGGTGTATCTGCTCTCGATGGCGCTGGTGGAGGTGCGGGAGGCCGCTGCCGCCGATAGCGATGGGAATGACGACGGTGCGGCGTGACAGCTGCCCGATGTGCGGCTTTGTGCAACGCAGCTGAGCGCTTCCTGCCGACGAATTGACGTTGCAAGTTTTGCGCGGTGGCAATAGCCAAGGAGCTGGATCATCGAGTGATGACGCTGGCCGCGCCGGCGACGTGACGCTTTCAAGGATTCCTGCAAATGTCCATGCTGCCCAATTCGCAAGAGGCCCGGGATGTGGCCTACCAGCTCCATCCCTACACCAACGCGCGCGCCCATCAGCAGGCCGGTCCCCTGGTGATCGAACGCGGCGAGGGGCCTTACGTGTTCGATGCGTCAGGCAAGCGCTATTTCGAGGCGATGGCAGGCCTGTGGAGCGTCGGACTCGGCTTCAACGAGAAGCGGCTGGTCGACGCCGCGCACAAGCAGATGCTGGCGCTGCCGTTCTATCACACGTTCTCCGCCAAATCGCACGGGCCCTCGATCGATCTCGCCGAGAAGCTGGTCGCGCTCGCGCCTGTTACGATGAGCAAGGTGTTCTTCACCAATTCCGGCTCGGAGGCCAACGACACTGTTCTGAAGTTGATTGCCTATCGTTCCAATGCGCTCGGCCAGCCACAGCGCAAGAAGGTGATCAGCCGGATGCGCGCCTATCACGGCGTCACCATCGCGTCCGCCAGCCTCACCGGGCTGCCGAACAACCACCGCTCTTTCGACTTGCCGCTCCCGAACATCCTGCACACGGGCTCGCCGCATTTCTACAAGGATGGCGCGCCCGGGGAGAGCGAGGAAGCGTTCGCGACGCGGCGGGCCGAGGAACTCGATGCGCTGATCCAGAAGGAAGGCCCGGACACGATCGCTGCGTTCTTCGGCGAGCCGGTGATGGGCGCGGGCGGCGTCATCGTGCCGCCGGCGACCTATTGGGACAAGATCCAGAAGGTGCTGAACAAGTACGACATCCTGTTGGTCGCCGACGAGGTCATCTGCGGCTTCGGCCGCACCGGCAAGATGTTCGGCTGCGAAACCTACGGCATCAAGCCCGACGCCATCGTGGTCTCCAAGCAGATCACCTCGAGCTATTTCCCGCTGTCGGCCATCATGATGAACGATCGCATGTTCGAACCGATCGCCGACGAGAGCAACAAGATCGGCGTGCTCGGCCACGGCTTCACCGCGGGCGGCCATCCGGTCGGCTCGGCGATTGCGCTCGAGAATTTGAAGATCATCGAGGAGCGGGGCCTGGTTGCGCACGCCGCCGAGCTCGGTGGCTACATGCAAGGCAAGCTGCGTGAACTCACCAGCCATCCACTGGTGGGCGAGGTCCGCGGTGTCGGCATGATCGCTGCGATCGAACTGGTGCTGGACAAGGCGCGCAAGACCGCAGCGGCAACGCCGGGCGCCGTCGGCGGCATGGCCAGCCGCATGCTGCAGGAGCGCGGCGTTATCTCGCGCAACATGCTCGATGCCATTGCCATCTGCCCGCCGCTGATCGTCACCAAGACTCAGATCGACGAGCTGGTCGCGGCGATTTCAGGTGTGCTGGACGACATGAAGCCGGAAGTGGCGAAGCTGACGCCGGCGTAGGGACGGCGCTTCACGCGTGAGCGTAGCGCTCTATCACACCCCCGGTGTCGTCCTGGCCTAGTGCGCAATTGCGCACTAGGCCAGGACGACATCGGGAGGCATCGGGGCTATTCCGCTCGCTGAACCCCGATCACGCGGCCTTTCTCGACCGCCAGCGCCAGCTCGCCGCGCTTCAGTTTCAGGGCGGCCTCGCCGAACAGCTCGCGGCGCCAGCCGCGTAGCGCCGGCACGTCGGCCTCGTCGTCGGCCGCAATCTCCTCGAGATCGTCGACGGTCGCAATCACCTTGCTGGCGACCGCATGGCGCTCCGCGGTCATGCGCAGCAACACCTTCAACAGTTCGACGATCGCGGCGCCATTGTTATTGTTGCGCGGCTTTTCCAGCTTCGGCAGCGTGGCGTGATCGCGCGCCAGCCCGCGCTCGACAGCGGCGACGATGTCGGCGCCCCATTTGGATTTCTCAAAACCCTTCGGCACGGAGCGCAGGTTTGCGAGCTTCTCGATCGTGTTCGGCGCATGGGTCGCGATGTCGCTGACGGCCTCGTCGCGCAGCACGCGGCCTCGCGGCACGTCGCGGCTCTGCGCCTCCTGCTCGCGCCAGGCGGCGACCTCCATTAGGACCGCAAGGTCCTTGGGCTTGCGCACCCGCGTCTTGAGCCGTTCCCAGGCGCGCTCGGGATGGAAGTCGTAGGTCTTGGGCGAGGTCAGGACTTCCATCTCGATCGAGACCCATTCGCTGCGCCGGCGCTTTTTAAGGTCGGCATCGAGCGCTGCGAACACGTCGCGCAGATGCGTGACGTCGGACACGGCGTAGTGCATCTGCTCCTTGGTCAGCGGCCGGCGCGACCAGTCGGTGAAGCGGTGGGTCTTGTCCGGGCGGTGTCCGGTGACCTTCTCGACCAGGGCGTCGTAGGCGATGCTGTCGCCGTAGCCGAGCACCATGGCCGCGACCTGGGTATCGAACACCGGGTGCGGGATGATACCCGCCTGGTGCCAGATGATCTCGATGTCCTGGCGGGCGGCGTGGAACACCTTCAACACGCCCTCGTTGCCCATCAGCTCGAAGAACGGCTTGAGGTCGATGCCCTCGGCCAGGGTGTCGATGACGATTGCTTCCTCGGCGCTGGCCATCTGCACCACGCACAGCAGCGGGTAATAGGTGGTCTCGCGCAGGAACTCGGTATCGACGGTAATGACGGGGTGCTTGGCCAGCCGGCTGCAGGCAGCCGCAAGGTCAGCGGTGGTGGTAATCAAATCCATGAACGGCCCATGACAAGTCCATCAGCCGTTCTGCCGAAAGCGCTGTGATGTCAAGGGGCTCGAAGCGAATTCGAGCCTTGCATTTGGACCGGAATCGCATTTTCCGACGAAAATCCTATTCGTAGCGGACCCGCCGGGAGGGTTTGCGCGCGCAGGGCAGTGCCACCACGACCACGCACATGGCGACCAGCGCCAGCCCCAGGAACTCGAAAACCAACAGATCCACGGCAAAATCCCCCAGCAACATTGCTAAACTTGTCGGGGGCGAATTGAGGGTCTGTTAATTCTCGTGGTTACCGGCGGCGGGTCGGGCCGGATGGTGGACGGGGGGTTAACGGCCGCGGCATGCTATGCAGGCGTCACGGCATCAGGCGTCAGGTCATGAGCTTCGGCAGGGCGGCCGCCAAGGCGTCCACGGCGGCGCGAACTTTCGGCGGCATCCGGGGCGAGCGTGGCCAGAGCGCGTGGCAGTCGTAGAGAAATCCCGGCTGACCGCTCAACAGAGTGACGAGTGTACCGGCGCGTAGGCGTTCGCGGACTAGCCAGTATGGCAGCCAGGCCAGTCCCATCCCCTGTGACGCGGCGTCCGCGATCGCGTCGAGATCGTCGAGCCTGAGCCTTCCCGCCGGCACGATTTCGCTCGGAGGCTGGCCCTCGCGGGGAAACAGCCACGGCCGGACGCGTCCGGAGCGGCGATAGATGATCGCCTGATGCTGGGCAAGATCGTCGAGCGATTTCGGCTTGCCGTTGGCGCGCAAGTACGAGCGCGTGCCGCACACCACCATGCGCTGGCTTGCGATGCGCCGCGTCATCAGGCCGGATTGATCGTGTAGATCGCCGGTCCGGATCGCAAGATCGTAGCGGCCCTCGATGATGTCAGCGATCGGGTCGCCGAACGAGAGATCGAGCTCCAGATGGGGATATCGTCGCGCGAGCTTCATCAGCAAGGGGGCGATGCAGTGCCGGCCCAGCAGGGCAGGCATGGTCACGCGGAGCCGGCCACGCGGCTCGGACAATTCGTCGGAAGCGACGGCGTCGGCGGCCACGGCTTCAGCGAGCACAGTGCGGCAGCGCTCGTAGTAGGCTTGGCCTGTCTCGGTCAGGCTCTGGCGCCGTGTGGTGCGGTTGAGGAGGCGGACGCCGAGGCGCTCCTCGAGGAAACGAACGTGCTTGCCGACCATTGGCGCCGACATTTCGAGCGCATCGGCGGCAGCGGCGAACGAGCCTACATCAACCGCCTTGACGAAGACGGCCATGCTGGTCAGGCGGTCCATGATTGCAAACTCCTGGTTTCGACTGTTCACCCCTCTGCACGCTTTATCCGGCGCCGCCCGGTTGGCATAGCTCCATTGAATTCAATTGTTTTGGATGTGTTCATGGCGCGCGTCGTTCGCTTCCACAGACATGGTGGCCCCGAGGTGCTGCGCATCGAGACCGTCGACGTCGCGCCGCCAGGGAGGCGCGAGGTGCAGATCAGGGTCAAGGCGCTCGGGCTCAATCGCGCGGAAGCGCTCTTGCGGAAGGGGACCTATATCGAGACCGCGACCTTTCCGTCCGGCCTCGGTCTCGAGGCCGCCGGCATCGTCGAGGCGATCGGCGAAGGCGTGAGCGGCTTCTCGCCGGGCGAGGTCGTCAGCATCGTGCCGCCCGTGTCGATGGTGCGATGGCCGGCTTATGGCGAGCTCGTCACGTTTCCGGCGGAGTTCGTCGTGAAGCACCCGCCCGAGCTCGGCTTCGACGCCGCGGCCGCGGTATGGATGCAATATCTGACGGCGTTCGGCGCTCTGGTCGATATTGCTGGGCTGGAGCGAGGGGAGTCCGTAGTCATCACCGCGGCGTCGAGTAGCGTCGGGCTTGCAGCGATTCAGATCGCGAACCGGATCGGTGCGATCCCGATTGCAGTGACGCGAACCTCGATCAAGCTGCAGGCCCTGCGCGATGCTGGCGCCGCCGACGTTATCGCCTCCGTGGAAGAGGACATCCGGTCACGGCTGCAGGACATTGTTGGCTCAAACGGCGTTCGCGTGGTGTTCGACGCGGTCGGCGGTCCCATATTTGGGCCGCTCACCGCCGCGATGTCGCCGGGTGGCGTTCTCATCGAATATGGCGGCCTGAGCCCAGAGCCAACGCCGTTTCCGCTGGTCAACGTACTGACCAAGAGCCTGACGCTGCGCGGCTATCTCGTGCACGAGATCATCCGCGACCCCGCGCGGCTTGCTAAGGCGAAGACCTTCATCCTCGACGGGCTGCGGGACGGCGCATTGCAACCGATCATCGCCAAAACGTTTCAGTTTGAGGAGATCGGCGAAGCGCATCGCTTTCTGGAGTCAAACGAGCAGTTCGGCAAGATCGTGGTAACGATCTGAGCGAATGATCGTCTTGAACAAACGATTTCGGCACCCCCGCATCTGGATTAGGCCTTCGGCTCGTCCACGTGCGCACCGAGCTTGCCTCACGTCCCGCAGAACGTCTGCAGCACCCGCTGCTCCGGCAGCGGCGGATCGGCGTAGGCTGCATAGTCCGGCTGGCCCTCGAACGGTTTAGCCAGCACCTTCACGAATTCCTCAAACGGCGTGTAGTCGTCATCGTTGACCGCGGCCTGGATCACGGCCTCGACGCGGTGGTTGCGCGGGATGAACATCGGGTTGACGGCGTGCATGGCGGCTTGCCGTTCGGCTGCGGTTTGCGGCTCCAGCGCCGTGCGCTCGTGCCAGCGCCTGGCCCACTCGTCGAACGCCGCGGGGTCCATGAATTGCGCGCGTGCATCGTCAGCAGCCGGATCGCCAGCGGCGTCGCCGAGTTTGCGGAAGGTGAGGGTGAAGTCGGCCTGGTTCTTGGCCATGGCGTCCAGCAGGTCCTGGATCAGCGCGTCGTCGCCGTCGCGCTCCGTGAACAGGCCGATTTTCTTGCGCAGGCCCGCCTGATAGGCGTCGCTGAACGTGTCGGAGAAGGCGCCAAGAATGTCCTGGGCCTCGGCGACCGCCTTTTCCTGATCCTCGGAAAACAGCGGCAGCAGGCATTCGGCAAGCCGGGTCAGATTCCACAGCGCGATGCGCGGCTGGTTGGCATAGGCGTAACGGCCCATCTCGTCGATCGAGGAAAACACTTGCGACGGATTGTAGGCGTCCATGAAGGCGCACGGACCGTAATCGATGGTCTCGCCTGATATCGATGAGTTGTCGGTGTTCATCACGCCGTGGATGAAGCCGACCAGCAGCCAGCGTGCGACCAGATCGGCCTGGCGTGCGACGACGCCACCGAGCAGCGCGTGATAGGGCCGCTCGGCGCCGAGCAGCTCCGGATAGTGCCTGGCGATGACGTGGTCGGCGAGCCGGCGAATGGCATCGGTGTCGCGGCGGACGGCGAAGAACTGGAAGGTGCCGACGCGGATATGGCTCGAGGCGACGCGGGTGAGCACCGCGCCGGGCAGCGCGGTCTCGCGGATGACGTGCTCGCCGGTGACGACGGTAGCGAGTGAGCGCGTGGTGGGAATGCCCAATGCGAACATCGCCTCGCTGACGATGTATTCGCGCAGCACCGGCCCGAGCGCGGCACGGCCGTCGCCGCGGCGGGAGAATGGGGTGGGACCGGAGCCCTTGAGCTGGATGTCGCGGCGGATGCCGTCCTTGTCGATGACCTCGCCGAGCAGGACCGCCCGTCCGTCGCCCAGCTGCGGAACGAATTGCCCGAACTGGTGGCCGGCATAGGCCATGGCGATCGGATCGGCGCCGGCGGGAACCGTCTTGCCGGCCAGGATTTCGGCGCCCTCAGGGGTTTCCAGCACATCAGGATCCAGCCCGAGCTGGACCGCCAGCGGCCGGTTCAGCTTGATCAGCCGGGGCGCTGCCACCGGCGTCGGTGCGACCCGGGCGAAAAAGCTGTCCGGCAGCGCCGAATAGGAGTTCTGGAACGGGAAATGGACTGTCATGGCCTCAAGATAGGCGTGGAACGCCTGATGGCAAAGGCTTGAGCCGAGATTGGGCAAAAATGGCCACTTCCAGCCGAAAACGGGCCGTTCCCTTGGTTGCCGCCCCCGTCCTGCCGAGGTAAACCCTGCCGCAACTTTGAACCTGCCGTTTCGGCGGTTCGATTCGATCCTCCGACATTGAATTTGGGACGACCATGCATCGCTACCGGTCACATACATGCGGCGCGCTCCGCGAGAGCAACATCGGGGAGACGGTCCGCCTTTCAGGCTGGGTCCATCGCGTTCGCGACCATGGCGGCGTGCTGTTCATCGACCTGCGCGACCATTACGGCCTGACCCAGTGCGTAGTCGATCCGGACTCGCCGGCGTTCTCGCAGGCCGAAAAGCTGCGTTCGGAATTCGTGGTGCGGATGGACGGTAAGGCCCGTCGCCGCCCCGAAGGCACCGACAATGACGATCTGCCGACTGGCAAGATCGAGATCTATGTCAGCGAGATCGAGGTGCTGGGCCCGGCCGGCGACCTGCCGCTGCCGGTGTTCGGCGACCAGGAATATCCTGAAGACATCCGCCTGAAGTACCGCTTCCTCGATCTGCGTCGCGAGAAGCTGCACCAGAACATCATGACGCGCGTCGAAATCATCAAGTCGATGCGTCGGCGCATGGAGGGGCAGGGCTTCTTCGAGTTCAACACGCCGATCCTGACCGCGTCCTCGCCGGAGGGCGCGCGCGACTTCCTGGTGCCGTCGCGCATTCATCCCGGCAAGTTCTATGCCCTGCCGCAGGCGCCGCAGCAGTACAAGCAGCTCTTGATGATGTCGGGCTTCGATCGCTACTTCCAGATCGCGCCCTGCTTCCGCGACGAGGATCCACGCGCGGATCGTCTGCCGGGCGAGTTCTACCAGCTCGACGTCGAGATGAGCTTTGTCACGCAGGACGATGTCTTCGCCGCGATGGAGCCTGTCATCACGGGTGTGTTCGAGGAGTTTGCCAAGGGCAAGCCGGTGACCAAGGGCTGGCGCCGGATTCCGTTCGCGGAAGCCTTGCGCAAATACGGCAGCGACAAGCCGGACCTGCGCAACCCGATCGAGATGCAGGACGTCTCCGAACACTTCCGCGGCTCCGGCTTCAAGGTGTTCGCGCGCATGTTGGAGGACCCCAAGAACCAGGTCTGGGCGATCCCGGCGCCGGGTGGCGGCTCGCGCGCCTTCTGCGACCGCATGAACTCCTGGGCGCAGGGCGAAGGTCAGCCCGGCCTCGGCTACATCATGTGGCGCGAGGGCGGCGAAGGTGCCGGTCCGCTTGCCAACAACATCGGTGCTGAGCGCACCGCCGCGATCCGCGCGCAGATCGGCGTGAAGGAAGGCGACGCCGCCTTCTTCGTCGCCGGCGATCCCGACAAGTTCTGGAAATTTTCAGGGTTGGCCCGCAACAAGGTCGGCGAGGAGTTGAACCTCACCGACAAGGAGCGGTTCGAGCTGGCCTGGATCGTCGACTTCCCGATGTACGAGTACAACGACGAGGACAAGAAGGTCGACTTCTCGCACAACCCGTTCTCGATGCCGCAGGGCGGTCTCGATACCTTGAAGGGCCAGGACCCGCTGACCATCAAGGCGTTCCAGTACGACATCACCTGCAACGGCTACGAGATCGCCTCGGGTGGCATCCGCAACCACGTGCCGGAAGCGATGGTGAAGGCGTTCGAGATCGCGGGCTATGGCGAGCAGGAAGTCGTCGATCGCTTCGGCGGCATGTACCGCGCCTTCCAGTACGGCGCCCCGCCGCATGGCGGCATGGCCGCCGGTGTCGACCGCATCGTCATGCTCTTGTGCGGCACCAACAATCTGCGCGAGGTCTCGCTGTTCCCGATGAACCAGCAGGCCATGGACCTCCTGATGGGCGCACCGTCGGAGCCCAGCCCCAAGCAGCTCCGCGAGCTGCACGTGAAGGTGAGCCTGCCGCAGAAGTGAGGCTGTCTCCACCGCGTCATTGCGAGCGAAGCGAAGCAATCCAGAATCTTTCCGCGGAGTGACTCTGGATTGCTTCGCTTCGCTCGCAATGACGGGGAGGGATTTTCGCCGGTCCAACTGCCATCCCCGCGCGCAGCGTCGTTCCCTACAGCCCCGTCGACGCCTCGATCCTGAACTGCGCAAGCGCGCTCTGTGGGTCGGTTTGCAAGAGCTGCATCAATTGCATCAGCGGTGCCTTGGCGCGCGGGGACAGCTTGATGGAAAGCGTCTGGCCCGGCGTCTCGACGAAGCGGGCGATCGCGTCCACGGCCGCGTTCGCATCCGGATTGGCGGAAGCAACTTGCTCGCGTTTAGCCTTGATGCTCTCGACGAGCGCCTGGCGTGCGGTATCACGGCTGACATTCTGCATGCGCGCGAACTGCGCCGCGACGAGATCGATGACGCCGCTGTCGCGCAATGAGAATTCGAGCGTGCCCGCCTCGATCCGGGCCGCCTGGCCCATGAGCTGGGCCGGATCGGCCGAAAACACCTCGCGTGGTACGTTGCCGAGCGCCATACGCAGTTGCGCTCTTGCGATGCCTCCGATGTCGAGGGTCGCGGGCGTCAGAGCGAAGCTGTTGGACTGTTCGGTCCAGGCAGCGCCGAGATCGAGGTCGATAGCGAGCTTGTCGATCCCGCTGGCAATCAATGGAAGCTGTTTTGGACCGGATGGATCGGCTGGCGTGACAAATTTGGCAACCACATGCGCCTTGCTCGGGATCGAGCCGACCAGCTGCCCCCAGTCCAGGCTCAGTGTGTCGATCATGACCAGCTTATTGGTGGTCTTGAACGGCGCCGTCACGCCCTTGATCTCCGCGCCTGCGAGCACGCCGAACAGCCCGAGCATCTGATCCGGCGAGGGCGCCCGCCCGGCAGTGGTGAGGCTTGCTGCCCAGCGCATCAAACTCGCCGTGCTGAAGGACTTCAGCGCAAAGCGCTCCATCTTGAACTGTCCCTGCGGAGACGGCGCGTCGACGCCTTCGACCGCGAACTCGCCGTCGCGAAATCAGATGGCACCAACCGTGGCCGTTCCTTGCGTGCCGACCGACATCTTGCCGATTTCGGCCTTACCGATGCGAAGACCCTCATAAACTCCGGCGAGCTTCTCCAGCAGCTCGCGTGCCTGCGCCGGAGTCGGCGGGGCCGATTGATCCCGTGGCAGCGCGGCAAATATCTCGGCCAGCCGGAATTTCGACGGCTGGACGGCGATGTCTTCCATGGTGAACCCGTCGACATCCACTCGCATCCCCTGTGCCGATTTGAGCGCATAGGGGCCGTCGAGACCTGCCGATAGACCCGGCGATAGCTGTCGTCGCTGGCCGTCTGCGGATCGAGCGCGGCGATGATCGCGGTCGCGTCGAAATCGTTGACGATGATGTTCGACGATTCACCCGTCAGCTTGTCCGTCTTGCCGGGTTGCTTCACGTCGACCGAGATCACGGCGCGGTCCGACTTCATCCCGTCGATCTTGCCGTGCTTTAGGTTCTGGATCGCCAGTTCGGAATAGGTGACCTCGCCGCTGCCGGCGGCGCGGGAATCGAAGCTGATCGTGAGGGTCGGAGCCGTGAGCGACGATGCAGCGACACTCGCATATTGGCCGAGCACGTAGCGGTACATATCGACCAGCGAGCTGTCCGCCGGCACCTGACCCGCCTGAACAGGACCGGCATAGTCGCGCATGACCAGGTGCGGGATCTTGTACGCGACCTTCAGCTTGGCAGCGCCGATCTGGTCCAGCGTAACCTCGAGCCCGGTGATGTCGACGGCGTCGGCCGAGATCCTTGTTTCGTCGATCTGGCGAACGCCCGTGCCCTTGATGGCGGCGATCCTGATCTGCGCCTGCGGTGCCTTGCCCGGCGTAACCGCGATGTCCTCGATCGTGAGGGTGCGCGTGGGCAGATCGAAGGCGATCTTGCCGTAGCTAGCCTTGCCGCCTTGCTTGCGGATTTGCTCGAACGCGGTCTCAACCTCGGCGGTGACGCGATGTTTTGCGTAGAAGCTGAAGCCCAACCATCCGCCCGCGCCCACCACGGCCACGACGATGAAGCCGATCAGGATTCACTTCATTCCCAGCTCCAGTTGCTCGCGTTGCAGCACGCAACCTGCCATATTCGCAAAGCAACGCGCGGTCCAGGGAAAGCGAGCGCTATCAGATATTTGACCGCGCGCCCTGTTGATGGGGCCGCAATCGGATGTTGCCACCGGGCCGCCCGACGTGCTTCATCCCGTTTCCATGACCCGGAAATACCACCCGAAGGCGGGCCGGTCAGGACAACGTAGTTTGAGGCCGGTAACGCGAGGCAAGACACCGCATGTCGTCCTATTCTGATGATCTCCACCAGGCGGCGCTGGCCTATCATCGGCTGCCGCGCCCCGGAAAGCTCGAGATCCAGGCGAGCAAGCCGCTCGCCAACCAGCGCGACCTCGCGCTGGCCTATTCCCCCGGCGTCGCCGCCGCCTGCATGGAGATCGCCAAGAACCCCGCGGAAGCGGCGACGCTGACGATACGCTCCAACCTGGTTGCCGTGGTTTCGAACGGCACCGCCGTGCTCGGCCTCGGCAATATCGGCCCGCTGGCCTCGAAGCCGGTGATGGAGGGCAAGGCGGTCCTGTTCAAGAAATTCGCCGGCATTGACGTGTTCGACATCGAGATCGCGGCCGACACCATCGAACGCGTGGTCGAGACCGTGGCCGCGCTCGAGCCGACCTTCGGCGGCATCAATCTCGAGGACATCCGCGGACCGGAATGCTTCGAGATCGAGGCGCAGCTCAAGGAGCGCATGAAGATCCCGGTCTTTCACGACGACCAGCACGGCACCGCGATCATCGTCGCCGCCGCGATCACCAACGGTCTGCGCCTGAACGGCAAGAACCTGTCGGACGTCAAGATCGTGGCATCGGGGGCAGGGGCCGCAGCGCTTGCGACACTGAACCTGCTGGTGTCGATGGGGGCGCAGCGCAAGAACATCTGGGTCTGCGACATCGACGGCCTTGTTCACGAAGGCCGCAACACCACGATGGACCGCTGGAAGGCGGTCTATGCGCAGAAGACCGACAAGCGCACGCTCGCCGACGTCATCGGCGGCGCCGACATCTTTATCGGCCTCTCCGCACCGGGCGTGCTCAAGCCCGAG
Source organism: Bradyrhizobium sp. 17 (assembly GCF_023073515.1). NCBI lineage: Bacteria > Pseudomonadati > Pseudomonadota > Alphaproteobacteria > Hyphomicrobiales > Nitrobacteraceae > Bradyrhizobium > Bradyrhizobium sp. 17. The sequence continues at coordinate 418,592 of NZ_JADPJQ010000130.1, forward strand.
ATGGCCAAGGCGATGGGCGACAAGCCGCTCATCATGGCGCTCGCGAATCCGACGCCGGAGATCATGCCGGAGGAGGCGCGCAAAGCCCGTCCCGACGCCATGATCTGCACTGGCCGCTCCGACTATCCGAACCAGGTCAACAACGTCCTGTGCTTTCCCTTCATCTTCCGTGGCGCGCTCGATGTCGGCGCCACCGCGATCAACGAGGAGATGAAGCACGCCGCCGTCGAGGCCATCGCGCAGCTCGCGCGCGAGGCGCCGTCCGATGCGGTCGCGCAAGGCTTCGATACCGGCGAGACGCAAGGGTTTGGCCCGGGCTCGCTGATCCCGAGTCCCTTTGATCCGAGATTGATCCTGCGCATCGCGCCGGCGGTGGCGAAGGCCGCGATGGAATCGGGCGTTGCGACCCGGCCCATCACCAATTTCGACGAGTACACCGCGTTGCTCGAGCGCTTCGCCTTCCGCTCCGGCCTCGTCATGAAGCCGATGTTCGCCAAGGCCAAGACCCAACCGGTGCGCGTGATCTACGCCGAAGGCGAGGATGAGCGCGTGCTGCGCGCCACCCAGGTGGTGCTGGAAGAGAAGCTGGCGATGCCGATCCTGGTCGGACGTCCGTCGGTGGTCGAGGCCCGCATCGAGCGCTTCGGCCTGTCTATCAAGGCCGGCAGGGACTTCGACCTGGTCAATCCCGAGGACGATCCGCGCTACCGCTCCTACGTGCAGTCCTATGGCGAGGTCGCCGGCCGCCGCGGCGTGACGCCGGATGCGGCGCGCACGGTGGTGCGCACCAACAACACCGTCATCGCGGCGCTCGCGGTGGTGCGCGGAGAGGCGGACGCCATGCTCTGCGGCGTCGAGGGCCGCTACATGAGCCATCTGCGCCATGTTCGCGAGATCGTCGGGTTCACCCCGGGAATCAGCGACTATGCGGCGCTGGCGCTGCTGATCACGAGCAAGGGCGCCTTCTTCATCGCCGACACCCAGGTGCGGCCCAATCCGAGCGCCGAAGAGCTCGCCGAGATCGCCTCGCTCGCGGCGGTCCACGTCCAACGCTTCAACATCAAGCCGAAGATCGCCTTCGTCTCGCATTCGGATTTCGGCAGCTACGACACGGAATCCTCGCGCAAGATGCGCCGGGCAACCCAGCTCCTGAAGGAGAAGCATCCGGAACTCGAGGCCGACGGCGAGATGCAAGGCGACACCGCGCTCTCGGCCGCCGCGCGCAAGATGGTGCTGCCGCACTCCAAGCTCGAGGGCGAAGCCAACATCATGATCATGCCAAGCCTCGACACCGCCAACGTCGCCTATCAGATGATCAAGTCGCTGGCGGACGCGCTCCCCGTCGGGCCGATCCTGATCGGCCCGGCGCGCCCGGCTCACATCCTCACCCCGTCGGTAACGGCGCGCGGCATCCTCAACATGACCGCAGTGGCTGTGGTGGAAGCGCAGGAGCGCGCGTCGCGGCAGCAGCCGACGTTGTTTACGTAGGGCGTGCGTGGCCTTCCCCTCTCCCCTTGTGAGAGAGGGTGGCTCGCCGCGGAGCGGCGAGACGGGTGAGGGGTTGCTTCCGCGCGCACATTTCTCACGGTTGAATTTGCAGAGCGAGACCCCTCATCCGGCACTGCACCTTCTCCCACAAGGTAAGAAGGTGCAGTGCCGGGCCACCAACTTTGAATTGCTCGCAGTTAGCCATTTCCCCGTTTGTAAACCGGCGAATGTATCTTCATAATCGCGAAGTGCTTTCGCGAGAATTCAAAAGCCTGAGCAAAGAGGCCGATCATGCCAGCGTTCGTGACTTTCGGGCGGATCCTGTTCGCCGTGCTGTTCATCTACACGGGTGCGGCAAGACTGTTTGCCATGCAGGCGACCGTTGATTTCATCGCCGCCAAGGTCGTGATGCCCGACATGATCGCGCCTTACGCCAAGCAGATCGAGACGGCGACGGCCATGACCACGCCGCAACTGCTGGCGATCGCAGTCGGCGTGCTCGAGATCATCGCAGGCGTGATGATCGCGCTGAATTTCGGCGCGCGCTTCTTCGCGATGCTGATGATTATCTATGTCGCGGTCGCGACCTTCCTGTTCTACGACTTCTGGAACCAGGTGCCGCCTGACAACGGCAAGATGCTGGTCGACGCGCTCAAGAACCTGTCGATCATCGGCGCCCTGTTCATGATCATGGGCTACGGGCGCGCCACGCGTCCGGCCGAGGCGGCCTACGGGGACGTATAAAGGTTAAGCCACTACGTCCTGCGCCATGGCGTCACCGTCACGTCATGCGCGGCGTCGAGCAGATACGGCGCGCCCGGCTTCATCCCGTGTGAGGCCAGCACCTCCTGAGGCGTGCGCCCCGGTACTTCGACAAAACAGCCCTCGCCGCCGGGCAGCCGAAGGTGCGGGGCTTCCGACAGCCAGAACGTATCGTAGCGATCCATGAACATGTCGAACACGACGGGGCCGCCGATGATTGCGATGGTGCCGGAAGCGACATCGGCGAACGCACAGGCGTCCTCAAAGCTGGCGTGAGCCGGATTCCACAAGGTCGCGTTCGGCATCTCGGGATCGACGGTCAGAGTCTGGATCTTGCGGGTCAGGATCAGGCGCTTGCGCTTGGGTGAATTCGGCTGCTGCTCATGCGAGTGACGGCCGTGCACGATCAGCGCGGCGCGATCGAGCGCCTGCTCGAAGAACAGCTTGTCGCCTTCGAACTTCAGGCTGTCGGGCATGACATGCTCCGCGTCGGCGAGCATGCCGTCCGCGGAGACGATGACGTAGCCTTCGATGCGAAAGGACAAGGGCGCGGCTATTCGGAGACCGTCGTCACGACGCTGTTGACTGGCCGGTTGCTCACCGTCGGCAGCTTGACGTCCTTGAGCAGATCCTGGTCGTATTCCGGCAGCGTCGAGGCCGGGAACTTGGCGCGCATCGCCACCACCTTGTAACCGCCAGCCTTCAGGCGCTTGAGCAATTCGGGAAGGGCTTCCGCAGTGTGCTTCTGGAAGTCGTGCATCAGGATGATGCCCTTGCCCTTGCTGTCGAGCTTCTTCATGACGGTCTCGACCACCTTCTCGGGCTTCGAGGCCTTGAAGTCGAAGGAGTCGATGTCGCAGGAGAAAATCGCCGTGTTGCGGTTGCCGAGATAGGTGACCATCTCCGGCGGATGCTGGAGCGCCGGGAAGCGGAAGAAAGGCGAGGGCGAAATGCCGCCGAGCGCCCATTTCACCGCGGAAAGACCCTTCTCGATCTCTTCCTTGCGCTGCGCTTCCGTGAGCTTCTTGTTGTTGAGGTTGGCGTGCGACCAGGTGTGGGTGCCCACGGTATGGCCGGCCGCGTAGACCTGCTTCAGGATCTCCGGCTCGTAGGTCGCGTGCTTGCCGATCGAGAAGAAGATGCCGGTGGTGCACTCGTCGGCGAGCGCCTTCAGCACCGCGGGCGTGTTCTTGGGCCAGGGGCCGTCGTCGAAGGTCAGCACTACCTCGTGGTCGCGCAGGAAATCGAGCTCCTTGAAATGCTCGAAGCCGAAGCCAGGACCGCCCGTGGTGTCGATCTCGACGGTGCGGGCGACCCCAAGCGCGCCCGGCGTGTTGCAGGCTGCGCGGGCGGGCTGCGGCGCCTGCTTAGGCGGCGGAGGATTGACGAAGCCCGCCGGCGCGGCGGCTGCTGCAGGAGCGGGTGCGGGAGCTGCAGCGGGCGCAGCCGCAGCCGGTGTTGCCGCCGGTGCGGCCTGCGTCGCGGCGGCGGGCTTTGCAGCCGGGGTCTGCGACCATGCCGCGCCCGTCATCGCCAGAGACATCGCGCTTGCCAATATCAGTCCTGCCGCCACACGCATGGTGTTGTCCTCGAGATTGATCCCGTTGTTCCGCCGCGGCTTTTCGCCTTCGGCAAAACCATCCTGCCCATAACAATCCTAGCCTAGATGGTGGGCCCTCGCCATTGCAACGGCTGTTTGGCGCGCCAGCCCAATTGTGCCCAACCGGGTTGGGGACGCGTGGCGTCAAGTGTCGGCCAGCGCCTTGGCGATCGCCGTCTTGATCCGCGTGTCGGCCGGTTCGACCGCGGATGCAAAGACATCGGCGATATAGCCGTCCCGGCCGATCAGATATTTGTGGAAGTTCCAGCGCGGAACTTCTCGCGGGCGCGCCTCTGCCGCCCATTTGTAGAATGGATGCGCCTTTGCACCGACCACGACGGCCTTGGCCGCGATGGGGAAGGTCACGCCGTATTGGTGGTGGGCGGTTTCCGAGATCTCACTGGTGCCGCCGGGCTCCTGTCCGCCGAAATCGTTGGAGGGCACGCCAATGACGGTGAGGCCGCGTTCGCGAAACTCGCCCCAGATGTCTTGCAGGCCGGCATATTGCGGCGTGTAACCGCAGAGCGAAGCGGTGTTCACCACCAGCAGCGGCCTGCCAGTGAAGGCCGCAAGGCGGATGTCGTCGCCTGACAATGCCGGGAAAGAGAAGGCGTAGGCGGAAATTCGGCTCATGCCGCCATCCGCCAGTGCACGCGTCGCCGGCGCCAGCGTGCCTGCAAAGGCGGCGATGAGTATGGTCCTGCGGTTCATCATAACGGCGTCCCCCGAAATGATCCGGGGCGCATGTTACCCCGTCGGTGCGAGCGGCGTCGTCAACACGGCGTTATCTGCCGCGATGAGGCGCGTTAGTACAGGCGGACGATGAAATCGGTGCCTTCGCCAGTCTCGCCCTGGTTGATGCCCTGGTCGGAGACGATGATCGAGCCGCCCGATGTCAGCATTTCGTTGATCCTCGCGATCGTGTCGGCCGGGATCGAGACGCGGTCCAGGGCCTCGGCTGGACTGTCCGGCGGGACCACAGGCTTTACGGCGACGGGAATCACCGCCGCGCCACGTTGGCGGCCTGTCACGCGGCCGTCATCTTCGCGCGCGGCAGAACGGACCGACACTGGCAAGGACACCACCGACCAATGCAGCGCATTGGAATCGGCCTTGTCGATTTCGGCGGTAAAGACATGCGTGCCGAGCGGCCGATCACTCGCGGCGATTGTGACAGGCACCTCGAACAGCGGCGCAAAGTTCTGCCGCACGTAGAGCTTGGAATCCTTGCGGCTGATGAAGACCGCGATCTGGCCCGCTCGCTTGGGCGCTTCAGGTTTTGCCACGGGCGCCGGATCGGCAACGCGGGTTTCGCCCTTCTTGACGTCGGTCGTGGCCGCCTGCGCTGGCGCCGCGGCCGGTGCATCGGATGTCTTCGCGAGTTCGGACTTCGGCGTCTCCGCGGCGTCGACAGGCTTCGCTTCAGTGTTCGCGGGCTGCGCGGCGTCTCCGGCCTCTGGCTTGGCCGCGTCCGCCGCCTCAGCGGGCTTGGTCTCGGGCTTTGCCGTTGTCTCGGTGTTGTCGGCCGATGCCGGGGCCTCCTCGCGGGCTGGGGCATATCCGGTGGTCACGTCCGACATCACGGTGTGGCCGACCGACGAGCGCAGCTCGGGCACGCCGTCGGCGCTGGCGGTTTTCGTTTCAACCGGCTTTGCTTCGGTGGCCGCGGTATTGGCCGTGCCCTTGTCGGCCTTGTCGCCGGCATTGGTCTGCGGCTCGAGGCTGGCCGCGGGTTGCGGTGGCACGCGCAGCGAGGCAAGCAGCGGATGTGAGAACTTCTGCGGCGACATCTGACCGGGCGAAACGATCACGCGCGCGCCCATCCTGGTCCAGTTCCACATCTTCACCGCGAACGCCATCGGCATGCGGATGCAGCCGTGCGAGGCCGGATAGCCCGGCAGCACGCCGGCATGCATGGCAACGCCCGACCAGGTGATCCGCTGCATGTACGGCATCGGCGCGCCGCTATAGATGTTGGAGTGGTGGAATTTGTGCTTCTGGATGACGCTGAACACACCCATCGGCGTCGAATGGCCCTTCATGCCCGTCGAAACCGGGGATTCCGCGAACACGCCTTTGCTGTCGTAGACCGTGACCTTCTGCCGGTCGATCGAGACGACGATGACGAGAGGACCTTGCGGTTTGGTGCCGGCTTCTTTTTCGGCAACAAGGTCTTTTTTGCCGACCGCACCGCGCTTCTGCGGTTTCTGGCGCGGGACGTCGAGATGGCGCTCCTGGCGCCCGTAGGACCCGTCGGAATAGTCCGTCCAGTAATAAAACGCTGCGTCCGCCTGGCTTGCCGTGCCGATCGCACCCGCCGCCGCCAAAATGGCGACCTGCCAAAGCCGCGTCGGCTTGGCAGAAAAACCGGCCCCGTTCACGCTGTTCATCCTCGAATCCATAATCCAAATCAGATGTTAGTCTCTCAGAGGGGATACGCGTTCACCAGCATGGCGGTTCTGCCATCAGCTACATTTGTCCAAAGCGTAGCAAAAAAGCCTCACGGAGCGGTAAACGGCGGCCGTGTCGGCTTGCCGGTCGTCTTCCTGATCGGTCGCCTCATCCCTACATTGCTGGAAGTTGTTACCGGAGAGGTTCATGTCATCTCGTTTCCCCAGTCTTTCCAGCATCCGCTTGAAAGGCCTCGCTTTATTCCTCATGGCGTTGACCGTGCCGGCAGCGTCCGCCTTCGCCGCCGACGAGCCGGATCTGATCTTTCGCCGCTCGACCGTGTTCAAATGGATGAGCCCGAACGACAAGCTTGCGACCTACGGCCTCGACGATCCTGAAGTCGAGGGCGTGGCCTGTCATTTTACGGTGCCGGAGAAGGGCGGCTTCAAGGGCTGGCTGGGCCTTGCCGAGGAAGTCTCGGACATTTCGCTCGCCTGCCGTCAGGTCGGCCCGATCAAGTTCAAGAACAAGATGGAGCAGGGCGACGACATGTTCCGCCAGCGCCGCTCGCTGTTCTTCAAGAAGATGCAGATCGTGCGCGGCTGTGACGCGAAGCGCAACGTGCTGGTCTACATGGTCTATTCGGACAGGCTGATCGAGGGTTCGCCGAAGAACTCGACCTCGACCGTGCCGGTCATGCCGTGGGGACCGGCGGACGCCAACGTCCAGAAGTGCGGAGAGTTCTTCACTCAGTGACGCTCTTGCGTTCACTCAGTGACGCTCTCGCGTGCACTCAGTGAGGGGTTTGCGTTCACTCGATGATGTCAGCGCGGATGGCGCGCGGTTTTGCAAGATGCGAGCCGGTCAGCCGCACGAATGACTGCGGCGTGGCCTCAAAGCCCCGGCTCGATTGCAGCGCCATTTCGCCAGGCGAATGGGCACTGCTGTGAACAGGTCGTTGCTCCCGGCGGTCCGTTCGTTGGTCCGCATCGCGCGTCGTTGCGCGATTCTGCGCGGTCATGATGGCTGTTCCTCACATGAACGCGCTCGGCGATGCTCGGGCGTCCTCGGTCTCGATAGCTTGGGTCGCAGTCGAAGCGCCCCCGGTTCGACAGGACCCAGCCTTCGTTCGGCTTCTCTTCAGCAGAAAAACGTAAAACGCATGTGAAGGGTGTGAGGCGGGATCATGACGGCGCCGGCGTTCCGCGGCGCATCCGAGCTCGCCGGAACCTGCCAGGCTACATTGGGTGACCGCACGACCCATCTGAAAAGATTGAGATTTTCATGGAATATGTCGTCGCCTCGAGCGGGACGAAACAATTCTCACGGAGACGAAACCATTTTCCGGCTTTGGCGCATCACGCGCGAAACCGCCCATGGTTATCAATCTCACAACGACGACGACGCACGCCGGCCACCGAATTCGGAGAGAACTTCATGCGCACGCTCAGCCTCATCCTTGCTTTCGGTTTCGTGCTCGCCGGCTCCTCGTTCGCAGGCTCGCCGGACGGCAATGTCCCGGGTATCGGTACTTTCCAGTACAGCGGCTCGCCGATCATGACCCCGGCACCGCAGCCGATCGTGGTTGCCGCGCGCTTCTGATCGCCAACAAGAAAAATCAGCCAATAAAGGCCATCATGCTTGCTCGTTCCTGCGCCGCGGCGTTCATATCCCTTCTGACGATCAGTGCCGTTCAGGCGCAAGTGCGCTCTCCCTCCAGATTACCCGATCCCCGTACCGAGTTCGTGAGGCAATGCGCGCCGCGCATGCTCGGGCGATGGGAGCATCCGGAAGAGGTCTGCGGCTGCCTGCACGATCATGCTGCCGCCGTCGTCGAGGATCGAGATCTTCGCGAGGCCCTGCTGCGCGGCATCAGCGAGACCGGGGTGCCGACGATCGAGACCGACTGGGTGCCGGCCGCAAAGCAGACCGAAATCGGCCCGACCTTCACCAAGATCGCCAAGCCGACCCTGCAATGTATGTTCGATCCGGCGAAGTAGCGCTCATCGCTTTGATTTCGGACCAAACCGCGACACGCAGGTGCTCGTCCGTGCGACGCCCTTGTCGGTCATCTTGGCGCCGCGCACTTCCTTGACCTGTCCGGCGGGGCAGGTTCCGTCGTCCACTTGCACGCGCTGGCCGAGCTTGAGATCGACGATGTCCTGCTCGCGTCCGACCGTGCCTGCGCGCGCGGTCGCGGCGAGTGCGATGAAGATCAGGAGCGAGAGGCAAGTCGCGCGGCGTAGCGGCATGGTGTGAGCTCCCGGCATCGATGCCGCAATGTAGGGAGCGGCAGCCGATTCTCATAGTGAACGTTCATCATGCCCGCCGGGCCGGCGTGCGCCTCGCTCGCAAGGCCACTCGCGATTCCCGCGCGAGTCGTTCGGCGGAGGCCACGAGCTTCGAAACCGCGTGGCCGGAAAATCCCAGCACGAAACCGGGCTGTGGGCGCGCGCGTGAATAGGTGTCGGCCAACAGCCAGCCTTCGGCGCCCGCGGCCTGCTTGGCTTTCGCCGCCACGAGCGGATCGACCGAGGGATCGAACCGGGCGACTAGATGCAGACCCTGTGATGGGACCGGCACCGACAGCACGCCATCGGATGCGGCTTCGAGCCTCCCGGCCAGCGCGTCGCGCGCCTCGCGGTAAAGCTTGCGCACGCGCTTCAGGTTCGCCGCGAACGCGCCGGAATTGAGCATGTCGGCCACCGCACCCTCCATCAGCGTGCCGGGAAAGCGGTCGAGCGCAGCCCGCGCCGCGGTCACATCCGCAATCAAGCGCTCGGGCAGGGCGCAATAGCCGATGCGCAGGCCCGGAAACAACGTCTTGGCGAACGTACCCATGTAAATCACGCGCTGGAGATGATCGATGCCGGCCAGCGACATCAGCGGCGCGCCGTCGTAACGGAATTCGCTGTCGTAATCGTCTTCCAGCACGAAGGCGCCGGCCTGCCTGGCCCAGTCCAGCAGCTCGAGCCGCCGCGGCATCGACATCTGCACACCCAGCGGAAACTGGTGCGACGGCGTCACATAGGCTGCGCGCGCGGACGGCGCCGCTGCGCGGCCTTTGGCGACCCGCATGCCGTGCGCGTCGACGGGAACGGAGACGGCACGATAGCCGCAATGCGCGATAGTCTTGCGCGCGGCGGGGTAACCCGGGTCCTCGCACCAGACCTGGTCGTTGGGCTTCAGGATTGCGCTCAGCACGATGCGCAGCGCGTGCAGCGTGCCTGACGTCAGCATGATCTGATCGGGATCGCAGCGCAGGCCCCGCGCCGACAACAGATGATCGGCGATCGCCGCACGCAGTTCGCGGCTGCCACGGGGATCGCCATAGTGCAGATGCTCCGCGCCGAAGGCGCGCATGCGACGGCCGACAAAGGCCCGGAAATGCTGCACGGCACGCGCGTCGATATGGGTGCAGCCGAGTGAAAACGCGCCTTGCCCCGGCGTTTCGACGCTGATCTTGGGCCGCTTCGGCTCGGCCGCGCGCGCGGGGATGCGCGCGGCCACGAAGGTGCCGGAGCCGACGGTTGCGTCGGCAAAGCCGTCGGCGATCAGCCGCTCATAGGCGGTGACGACGGCATTGCGCCGAAAGCCGGTCTGTTTGGCCAGCGTGCGCGACGGCGGCAGCGGCTCGCCGGGTTTCACCAGACCTCCGACGATCATCTCGCACAGCGCCTGATACAGCCGGTGCGCCGACGAGGCGCCAGCCGTGATGTGCGGGCCTGCGAGGTCGAGCGGCAGCTCGGCCTTGGCGGGCGACGGGACGGAATTGGTCGGAATTTTTCGCATGGAATTGGCACTATCGCAGACCAAATCCGCGCCTACAACTGTTCTGGCATTGTTCAAATCCGACAGGAGCGGCCGTGAGCCAGACCGAGAACCAGAATTCCTATCCGATATCCACGCGCAACCAGGTGAAGCGCCGTCATGACCGCGGCTTCTACGATCACGACACCGTTCATCGCATCCTGGATTCCTCGATGCTCTGCCACGTCTCCTACGCGATCGACGGCCAGCCCTATTGCACGCCGACCTTCTTCTGGCGCGAAGGGACGAAGCTGTACTGGCACGGCTCAAGCGCCAGCCGCATGCTGCGCAACCAGACCAGGGGCGAGCGTGTGTGCCTGACGGTCGCCCATCTCGACAGCCTGGTGCTGGCGCGCTGCGGATTCAATCACTCGGCCGACTACCGCGCCGTGATGGCATTCGGCACCGCCTATCTCGTCACCGATCCCGACGAGAAAGAGCGCGCGGTCATCGCGATGGTCGACCGCTTCTTCCCCGATCGCACCGCGAGCCTGCGGGCGAGCAACACCCAGGAGATCAAGGCGACCTCCTTTATCGCGATGGAGATCGAGGAGGCCTCCGCGAAAATCCGGGCCAAGGGTGTCGCCGACGACGACGAGGACTATGAATTGCCGATCTATGCCGAGCGCATCCCGGTGCGCACGGTGCTCGGCGCGCCGGAGCCTTGCCCGCGGCTGCTCGACGGCGTGCGCCGGCCGGCGACACTGAATGGCTATTCGGAGGGCCGGCTGCTCGAAGATGCATTGCGGGATGCCTATTTTGCAGAGTACCGGAACGGCTGAAATCGGTTAGCTTGCGCTCCATCGATGATCTCAATGCCCGATTGGAGTTGCCGGATGAATGCCGAAACGCAGCAGAGGATTCTTGACGCCGTCGATGCCGGCTTCGAAGCCCAGCTCGCGACCACACGCGATTTCGTCGCGATCCCCTCGACGCGCGGTGCGGAGGGGCCATGCCAGGACATGATCGGCGACCTCCTGCGCGCGCGCGGATACGAGGTCGACGACTGGCACATCAATGTCGACGACCTCAAGGATCTGCGCGGCTTCGGGCCCATCGAGCACGATTTTTCGAAGGCCCGCACTGTGGTCGGCACGTACCGGCCCAAAACCGAGGCGGGCAAATCGCTGATCCTCCAGGGCCATTGCGACGTGGTGCCCGCGGGGCCGCTGGAATTGTGGGACACCCCGCCGTTCTCGCCCGTCATCAAGGACGGCAAGATGTTCGGTCGCGGTGCCTGCGACATGAAGTCGGGCACCATCGCAGCGCTCTCCGCGCTCGATGCGATCAGGGCCGCCGGCCTGAGGCCGACGGCGCGGATTCACTTCCAGTCTGTGATCGAGGAGGAGAGCACCGGCGTCGGGGCGCTCTCGACGCTTCAACGAGGCTATCGTGCGGATGCCTGCTTCATTCCTGAGCCGACCGGCGGCAAGATGGTGCGCTCGCAGGTGGGCGTGATCTGGTTCCGCCTGCGCGTGAAGGGCCATCCGACCCATGTCGCCTTCGCCGGCTCCGGCGCGAATGCAATCATGGCGGCCTATCATTTGATCCAGGCGCTGCAAAAACTCGAGATCGAGTGGAACGAGCGCGCGAAAGCCGATCGTCACTTCAAGACGCTGAACCATCCCATCAACTTCAACCCCGGCATCATCAAGGGCGGCGACTGGGCCTCCAGCGTGCCGGCCTGGTGCGACGTCGATTGCCGGATTGCCGTGTTGCCGGGCTGGTCGATCGCCGATCACCAGAAGGAGATTCTTGCGCGTGTCGCCGCCGCCGCACGCAACCACCGCTTCCTCGCCAACAATCCGCCGGAGATCGAATGGTCGGGCTTTTTGTCGGAAGGCTATGAGCTGACCAATGCCACCGCGCCTGAGGCGGCGTTCGGCAAGGCCTTCAGCACCGTCTATGGCGGCCAAATCGAAGACCTCGTCTTCACCGCGCTTACCGACACCCGCTTCTACGGCCTCAATCACGGCATCCCGAGCCTGTGCTTCGGCGCGAGTGGCGGCGAGATGCACGGCTTCAATGAATATGTCGATCTGGACTCGCTGAAAAAGACGACCAAGGCAATGGCGCTGTTCATCGCGGATTGGTGCGGGGTGGAGCAGGGGTAGCCCTCGTGTCCCGGACAGAGCCAGGACCCACGTCACCGCACATTTGGACCGCGGTTCAGCAGCGCATCGTTTCACGCTGCGCTGCGCCCTGGGGAACGAACCATCTTCCGGCTGCCCAATCCCCCGGCGCCCAAATCCTTTAAGCTTAAAGAAAGACTAGGATGCCGCCCGCGCTGGTGGCAGACTGGCGCCTGGTCCACAAGGCCTTGAGTCCGTCGAGGAAGCACGATGCGCGATTGGGATGACGCCTACGCCAATTCGGCCCATATCCCGGGCTCGGACAAGATACCGGCGCTGTGGGCGGAGCGGGCGGCGGCTTATCGCGCCGGGCTGAAGGAGTTTCGCGCTGACATCGCCTATGGCCCCGGTGAGCGCCAGCGCCTCGATCTGATCTTGCCCGACGGCGACAGCAAGGGCCTCGTCGTGTTCGTCCACGGCGGCTACTGGATGCGCTTCGACAAGTCGACATGGACTGATCTCGCCGAAGGCGCGCGCCATCACGGCTGGACGGTGGCACTGCCAAGCTACACGCTGACGCCGGCCGCGCGCATCTCCGACATTACGGCGGAAATCACCACAGCGATTGCCAAGGCGGCCTCGCTGGTCGCGGGCCCGATCCGGCTCGCCGGCCATTCCGCCGGCGGGCATCTCGTTACGCGTATGCTGTGCGACGACAGCCGGCTGGAGCCCGCCGTCTACAACCGCGTCGCCGGCACGCTGTCCATCAGCGGCCTGCATGATCTGCGTCCGCTGCTCAAGACCAGGATGAACGACACCCTGCGCATGACGATGGAGGAGGCGACGCTGGAAAGCGCGGCGCTGCATCTGCCGCGCGGGCCTTCGCCGGTGACCGCCTGGGTCGGTGGCAACGAGCGGCCCGAATTCATCCGCCAGTCCGATCTGATGGCCAATGTCTGGACTGGTTTCGATGTGCCGACGCGTCTTGTCGTCGATCCCGGGCTGAACCATTTCACCGTGATCGACGCCCTCAAGGACCCGTCGTCGCCCATCACCGCGCGCCTGATCGGCCTCGACTGACGAGGCCTTGAAGATCGATCGAAAGGGCCTGCCATGACGTCCAGCCAATACGATCCCGCAAGCGAAGGCGCTGAGACCGATTTCGCCCGGCGCATGTCCTATGGACACTATCTGGCGCTGGACGCGATCCTCGGCGCGCAGCATCCCCTGTCGGAAGCCCATGACGAGATGCTGTTCATCATCCAGCATCAGACCACCGAGCTGTGGATGCGGCTCGCCATCCACGAGCTCAGCTCCGCACGCCGTTCGATCGCGAAGGATGAGGTGCAGCCTGCAATGAAGATGCTGGCACGGATGTCGCGCATCTTCGAGCAGCTCAACGGCGCCTGGGACGTGCTGCGCACCATGACGCCCAGCGAGTATACGCGCTTCCGCTCGCAGCTTGGCCAGTCCTCAGGCTTCCAGTCGCGGCAATACCGGCAGATCGAATTCCTGCTCGGCAACCGCAACCACGCCATGCTCAAGCCGCACGCGCACGATCTGGAAACAACGCAGCTGCTCGAAGCCGAGCTCGCAACGCCAAGCCTCTATGACGAGGTGCTGCGGCTCGCCGACCGCAACGGGCTCAAGATGCCTGCGGCCGTGCTGGCGCGCGATGTTCGCGAGACTCATAGCTTCAATGAAGGTGTGCTGCAGGCTTGGCGTATCGTCTACGAGGCGCCGGAAACGCACTGGATGCTCTACGAGCTCGCCGAGAAGCTGGTCGATTTCGAGGACTATTTCCGGCGCTGGCGCTTCAACCATGTGACGACGGTCGAGCGCGTCATCGGCTTCAAGCGCGGCACCGGTGGCACCGGCGGCGTCAGCTACCTCAAGCGCATGCTGGAGGTCGAGCTGTTTCCGGAACTCTGGCGCGTGCGCACGATCCTGTAGAGAATTCCATGACCAAGCTTCGCGTCTACGACGACACCAAAGCGCTGTTCCATATGCCGGACGGTGTGATCTATCTCGACGGCAATTCGCTCGGCGCGTTGCCGCTTGGCGTTGCCGAGCGCGTCAGCCGCGTCATCACCGCCGAGTGGGGCGATGACTTGATCCGCGCCTGGAATACGGCTGGCTGGTATGCCCAGCCGCGCCATGTCGGCGATCGCATCGCGCGCCTGATCGGTGCGGAAGCCGGCTCCGTCATGGTCGGAGATACGCTGTCGCTCAAGGTCTATCAGGCGCTCGCCGCCGCGCTCGACATGAACGCGTCGCGCAAGGTCGTTCTATCGGACACCGGCAACTTTCCGACCGACCTCTACATGGCCGAAGGCCTGATCGCGACCCTTGACCGTGGCCATCAATTGCGCCTGGTGGCGCCGGAGGAGATCGAGGCTTCGTTGTCGGAGGAGATCGCGGTGCTCTACATCACCGAGGTCGATTACCGCACCGGACGGTGCCACGACATGGCGAAGCTGACTGCAAGAGCGCATGGGCTCGGCATCGTCACGGTCTGGGACCTCGCGCATTCGGCCGGCGCGCTGCCGGTTGACCTTGCAGGCACCGGCGCGGATTTCGCCGCTGGATGCACCTACAAATACATCAACGCCGGCCCCGGCGCGCCGGCCTTCCTCTACGTTGCGCCGCGCCACGCCGACAGCGTGCGCGCCGCTTTGTCGGGGTGGATGGGACACGCAAAGCCGTTCGCGTTCGAGCTTGCCTATGCGGCCGCAGGTGGCGTTGAGCGCATGCGCGTGGGAACGCCGCCGGTGCTGGCAATGGCGGCATTGGAAGCTTCGCTCGACATCTGGGACCGCGTCGATATCGCCGAGGTCCGGGCCCGCTCGCTGGCCCTCGGCGATCTCCTGATTGCCGAGGTCGAACGCCGCTGTCCGTCCTTGAAGCTTGTTACGCCGCGCACGCATGAGCGCCGCGGCTCTCAGGTCTCCTTCGCCTTCGACGGCGGCTATGCCGCGATGCAAGCCCTCATCGCCGGTGGCGTGATCGGCGATTTCCGCGCGCCTGACATCATGAGGTTTGGCATCACGCCGCTGTATATCGGCGAGGGCGAGATCGTGCGGGCAGCCGAGTTCATCGAGGAGGTGATCGCGGGCGAAATTTGGCGGCGGCCGGAGTATCAGGTGGTGAATGCGGTGACGTGAGGTACGAACGCTGTCTCCCCGTCATTGCGAGCGCAGCGAAGCAATCCAGAAATGTATCCGCAGAAAAATTCTGGATTGCTTCGCTGCGCTCGCAATGACGACCTCGGACGTCATTGCTTTGCCGCGAAGAGCAATTCACCCTGTGAGCAGAATGATTTGGGAGGAGATCCGATGACGCCGCTCGAGAAAATTAAAGCAATGAAGATGCCGTTTGCCGAACTCAAGGGCGTCGAGTTCGTCGAGGCCGGGAAAGATCGCGTGGTGGCGCGGATGACGGTCAGGCCTGATCTCTGCACGCTTCATCACACCATCCACGGTGGCGCCGTGATGGCGCTGGCAGATTCCGTCGGCGCAGCGGCCACCGTGATCAATCTGCCGGAGGACGCCAAGGGCACAACCACGCTCGAGAGCAAGACCAATTTCATCGGCGGGGCCAAGGAGGGAACAACGGTGATCGCGACCGCCACCCCAGTCCACAGAGGCCGGCGGACCCAGGTCTGGACCACCCGGCTGGAGACCGAGGACGGCAAGCTGGTTGCCGTGGTGACGCAGACCCAGCTGGTCCTCGTGTGAATACGGGGGCTTGATTCCATTAACGAATTAGTCGCCCCCGTGCCCGAAACTTGGGCAGGTTCCGGTCTTGAAAAGTTTGTTGCGATGCACAATATTGGAGGCCTAGGGATTCGAACGCCTCCTCGAGGGACACCAAGAGGAGTTTTGACTTGTCACTCGCAGCAGATTTTGGACTTGAAGTAACCAACCGCCCGAAGTCCGTTCAGGGCTACGTGCGGACCTTGAGCCAGCAGGAAGAATTGCCGCTTTTGCGCGATCACCTGCTGAGGCTCGATGCCGAAAGCCGGCACGACCGCTTCAACGGTTTTCTCGACGACGGTTTTATCGAGCGTTACGCCGCCCGCTGTGCCGAGGACGGCACCGTTATTGTCGCCTATATCGTCGATGGCGTGGTCCGCGGTGCGGCCGAGCTGCATCCGCCCGAGGGCGATTCGCTGCCCGAGGTCGCCTTCAGCGTGGAAGCTTCGGCGCGGCGCCAGAACGTCGGCACCGTGCTGTTCAGCCGCCTGATCGCGGAAGCGCGCTGGAAAGGCTACAAGTGCCTGCGCATCACCACCGGCGCCGAGAATCACCCGATGCGCGCGCTCGCCAGGAAGTTCGGGGCGCATCTGCAATTCCGTCATGGCGAATCGACCGGCACGATCGATCTCGCCAAGGCGCCTGAGGACGAACTCGCTGATCTCGCGGCCTCGCCATTCACGGCCGGCCGCGCTCTTCTCAGCTTCAACTCGACCTGCTGGAAGATCATCTCCAGCATCTACGGCAATCGCGCCGCCTGACCTGAAAAGCCGACTGGAATCAAAAAAAGCGGACCGGTAAAACCGGTCCGCTTTGTACTGGATATAGGGGAACTAAGCGCTCAGGTGCCGGTGCGCTTGTCGTTGCCGAAGCGGCGCACGACACGGCGTTCGACCACCACCGAGCGCTGCGCACCCTGTTCGCCGGCGATCACGCGGGTCGAGGTGATGCGGCTGTTGGTGCGAACCTGTTTCTTGACCTCGGCCTGGACGACATCGAGCGGCATGCCCATCAGGGCTGCGGCGATCTCGGCCTGCTGCTCCTGATCATCGGTGATGCCGACGGCGGCGAAGATCGCCTCGTCTAAGGTCGGCGGATCGTGGCGCACGCGCCGCGTGCCATATTTGGTATTCCAGTCTGCGTTCATAACGGCCTCGTTTCGATGCCGGGATACCTAGTGCCGTCTATGTTGCATTGCAATATGAAATCGGTGTGGCATCTCAGCTATGCACCGGTTGGGTGTCAGGGTGGTGACGGGAGACCGGCAACATCCGCAACCCGCTGTTGTGGCCAGCGTTTCAGCGCCGCCTGGCCAGCTTCCGTCAGCCCGTAGATTCCCCGCTCGGTGCGTTCGAACCAGCCATACACATTGTTAAGCATGATCTTGCCGGCATCGGGACAGCGCCGGCGCAATTCGCTCACCCGCCGCGGGCCTGCCGCGAGCTCCGAGGCGCAGGCCAGTGCCTGCTGCCGATAGGCCGTCATGATCGGCGCGCGCGTGCTGCCGCCCAGCGCCGGATCGCCCTGGCGGCGCTGATGCTCTGCGACCAGGCGCGAACGGACCTTCGGCTCCCGGCGTGGGGCTGCCGTCGGCGGCTTCACCAGCACCTCGACCTGACCGCGGTCGGTCACCCCGAGCATGCCGAAGCCGAGGCGGCGACAGAGATTGCGATAGCGTGCGTCGGTCTCGCGTCCCTTGCCGCGCGCTGACATCTTTGCGGCAATCCAGACCTCGTCGCCGGCCGGTGCACGATCGACCGCCTGAAGGATCAGCTCGAGATTGAAGGTCAGCTTGAGCTCGCCGATCACCACCACCGGAGGATCGCCGGCGCTGAGGCCCACGAGATCGCAGCCGCCGATCTCGCCCTTGACCGTGAAGCCGAGCTCTTCGAGGAAGCGTTTGACAGGCAGATAGAGCGTGGTTTCCAAAGGAAGCTTCCGAATGTCACGTTCGATCGGAGAATCAGTCTGCGTCAGTTTAGCCCCGGAATGGACTTAGAGCTCTGCGCCATTTGATCGGGAACAGATGATCCGGCTATCCTGCGGGTGGGACAATCGGGCGCTTCACGAAGATGACCATCAGGAATGGGCTCTATCATATCCGCATCGAAATGCTGGATGCCGTCCAGGGCGGCAACCAAGGCGTCATGGTGATGCGCGACGGCACCATGCGGGGCGGGGACTCATTCTTCTTCGCCTACGGCAGCTACACCTCGGCCAACGGCAAGTGGAAGGGCGAGCTGACCAACGAGGAGCATTCCCCCTCGTTCGACGAGCGCCCGGTGTGGGGCCGCAAGGTCGTGACCATCGGCTTCAGTGGCACTTACAATGGCGAGACCGCGTACGGCGAGGGCATCGCGCTCGCCGGCAAGCAGAGCATCCGTTTCAGAGGCAATCTCCGGCTCTTGGTGCCGGATTGATTACACCCGCCCGCCAACCGGGATCAGCGCGCCGGTGACGCCGCTGGCGGCATCGCTGGCGAGGAACAGAATGACTTCGGCGAGTTCCTGCGGTGTCACCCATTTGGCGAAGTCGGCCTTCGGCATGTCGGCGCGGTTGGCCTTGGTGTCGATGATCGAGGGCAGCACCGCGTTCACGGTCACCTTGCCTTTCCACTCGCTCGCCAGCGCCTCGGTGAGCCGGTGGACGCCGGCTTTCGACGCCGCATAGGGGCCCATGCCGGAGCCGGCCTGAAGCGCGCCCATGGCCCCGATATTGACGATGCGGCCGGCCTTGGACGCGGCCAGATGCGGCAGGGCCGCCTGCGAGGCGTTGAGTGCCGTCAGCACGTTGAGCGCATGCATGCGCTGCCATGTCTTGACGTCGCCGTCGCCGACGGTCTCGAAGGCGAAGCCACCGGCGATGTTGACCAACGCGTCGAGCCCGCCAAAGTGTCTCGCCGCTGCCTCGACCGCCGTCTTTGCTTGTGCTGCGTCGGACAGATCGACGCCGCCGATCTCGATGCGCTCAGGCATCGCGGAGATTTGCGATGGCGCATGGTCGATGCCGGCCACGCGCGCGCCGCGTGCCAGCGCGGTCTCGGCGACCACCTTGCCGAGCGCGCCGAGTGCGCCGGTCACGATCAGAACCTTGCCTTGCATCATTGTTCTCCCGGCACGGCCGCTTAAGATTTACGGCCGCCTACGATTGCAGATAGCGCGCCTTCAGTGCGATCCGCTCCGGTGTGCCGAGCTCGAGACCGTCGCGCAAGTAGGTTTCGAGATCGCCATACTCGCTACCGACGGCCTCGAAAGCAGCCGCAAGATACGAGGCCTCGACGTTGCCGATCGCGTCGAGAACATCGGCGGGAAGATCGGAGACGTTTGATGCGTCGCGCTTGTAGTGCTGGTTGGTCAGCAGATAATCTTCGGCAATGACGTCATCAGATACGCCGAGCGCATGCAGGATCAGCGCGCTGGCAAAGCCGGTGCGGTCCTTGCCGGCGGTGCAGTGGATCACGAGCGGCGCGCGGTCCTCCAGGAGATGCCCGAACAGGTTGCGGAAACTGGCCGTGTTGTGGCGTACATAGTTGCGATAGGATTCGCGCATGAGTTCGAGCGCGACCGGCGCGGTCAACCTGCCCCTGCCGAGCTCGGCGCGCAGCGCAGCCACGACTGTCGGCTCGATCGGCAGCGAATGCACGGCGATCTCGTTGACCACGCAGACACCCGCCGCGCGTTCCTCGACGCCGCGAAAATCGAAGGCGCTGCGCACGCCCAACGCGCGGACGATCTCGATATCGGCAGCAGTGAGCTGGCCGAGATGGTTGGAGCGGAAGATCTGCCGCCATCGCGTGATACGGCCATCTGCGGTCGGATAGCCGCCGAGGTCGCGAAAATTGCTGGCGCCTTGCAGGGCGAGATGGCGGGTAGGGGAGTCTTTCATGGAGGTGTCTTGTCACGCATCTGAAGCGGTCGGTGAACGCCTGTGCGACCATATGATCCCGCAATCAGGTCCGGAATCAAAAAGGGCCGAAACACCGTTGTTTCGACCCTTTTTCGAACTGACGCCGGGCATCGAGAGACCGCGGCGGTATTGAACCGAACGCAGGCATCAGCGATCCCATTTCGGCTTGGCTTCATCGACTGCTTCCTGATGGTACCAGCTGCCGCTGCAAATCGTCTCGTTCACGGGGAGCGAGGCGTGGTTGGCGGGAAGGCGGGTCTCACCGTTGCGGCGCCCCCCGAGAGCCGAGCGGCCCCCGACAGGGAATTGGTAGATCTGTGCAGATCCGTGACTCAGTCCATTGTTCATCATTGCGGTATCTCCCGAGATCGCAGCGCTGGCCTCCATGGTGCGCCCGACTCGTTGGCTTGTGGTTACTGGAATCCCCATATCGGCCGTGCATTCCGAAATGCAAAGTGCTGAAAAGGAAATCACCCTTGGCCTATTTTGTAGGCAGACTGCATTCTGCTTCCTCTAAGGCAGCGCTCGGGTGGCTAACGCGTGGGCCGTTGCGAAGGTTGCGGGCGACGGTCGCAGTCTTGGCGAATATTGCCCGACGTTGATGCGCGTTTAGCCGGCAACCTTAGACCCGGGCCGGCCTGCTTCAAAATCGGGCGATTTCCGCGGGATTTTTGCGATGCAGCTTCACGCAAAGGTGCGCCGCTATGACGCACGGCGCACTGGCCGATCCGCCGGGAGGGAAGAGGGGGCCGGCGGCGGTGGAAAACCTCCCGCGCTGCGGCCTTTTGGCACGTTAAATGCTTGGAAAGGGTCGGCCGATGTTGGCCGGGTAAACAATCGTGCGGGGGCCTGCGGCCCCCACCTTTCGCATCATCTACAGAGAGGCTCAATGACCAAGTATAAGCTCGAGTACATCTGGCTCGACGGATATACGCCGACTCCGAACTTGCGCGGCAAAACTCAGATCAAGGAATTCGCGTCGTTCCCGACGCTCGAGCAGCTTCCGCTCTGGGGCTTCGATGGCTCCTCCACCCTGCAGGCTGAAGGCCACAGCTCCGATTGCGTGCTGAAGCCGGTCGCGGTGTTCCCGGATGGCGCCCGCACCAACGGCGTGCTCGTGATGTGCGAAGTCATGATGCCCGACGGCAAGACCCCGCACCCGACCAACAAGCGCGCCACCATCCTTGACGATTCCGGCGCCTGGTTCGGTTTCGAGCAGGAATACTTCTTCTATAAGGACGGCCGTCCGCTCGGCTTCCCGGCCTCGGGGTATCCGGCGCCCCAAGGTCCGTACTACACCGGCGTCGGCTTCTCGAACGTCGGCGACGTCGCCCGCAAGATCGTCGAAGAGCATCTCGACCTCTGCCTGGCTGCCGGCATCAACCATGAAGGCATCAACGCGGAAGTCGCGAAGGGCCAGTGGGAATTCCAGATCTTCGGCAAAGGCTCCAAGAAGGCCGCTGACGAAATGTGGATGGCCCGCTACCTGATGCTGCGCCTGACCGAGAAGTACGGCATCGACATCGAGTTCCACTGCAAGCCGCTCGGCGACACCGACTGGAACGGCTCCGGCATGCACGCCAACTTCTCGACCGAGTACATGCGTACGGTCGGCGGCAAGGAGTACTTCGAGGCGCTGATGGCGGCCTTCGACAAGAACCTGATGGACCACATCGCCGTCTACGGCCCGGACAACGACAAGCGTCTGACCGGCAAGCACGAGACCGCGCCCTGGAACAAGTTCAGCTACGGCATTGCCGATCGCGGTGCTTCGATCCGCGTGCCGCACTCCTTCGTCAACAATGGTTACAAGGGCTATCTGGAAGACCGTCGTCCGAATTCGCAGGGCGACCCATACCAGATCGCTTCGCAGATCCTGAAGACGATCGCCTCCGTGCCGGCCGACAAGAAGGCCGCCGCCTAAGATCCTCCCGGCCCGGGCTGGGGGGCTGGCCCGGGTTGGACTTCGATCCGCCGAAGCCGAAAGGCTTCGGCGGATTTTTCATTTTGCTGACAGCCGTTGCGGAGACTCATCGGACCTCATGGCCGGAAACTTGTCCATCGCCGCCGAAAGCGGGATAGAGTGCGTCTGGGTGCGCGCAGGGCCGGGGACGGCTGGTGTTTGAAGGCTTCTACAAGGTGAGATTTCAGCTCGGCGACCGGGTCGGCCGGAGCGTGATGCATGCCGGCAACGGCAAGATGCTCGGCGGCAATTCGGCCTTCGCCCATATCGGCACCTACGTGAAGACCGAAGCCGGCGTCGACGTCGTGATCAACACCGTCCGCCACAACCCCGATCCGAACTATCGCGCCATGGCGGGCACGGACGATGCGACGTTGCTTGCCAAGGGCTGGGCCGACGGCGATCTCTATCGCTTCAAGGGCGAGCTCAAGGAGCTGCCCGGCGTACCCTTTCAGTCGTTGATGACACCGATCACCGAAGACGAGATGCCGATCGCCGGCGGTGTCGGCGAGGCCGGTATCGCCGACGGGCTCTACTCGGTGCATCTGCGCATGCTCGATGGCGTCGACGGCGGTCTCACCGGCGTGATGCTGCTCAACAAGGGCCGCATCCTCGGCGGCGATGCATCGTTCTATTATCTCGGCAGCTACACCGCCGCCAACGGGCGCTGGAAGGGCCAGATCCTCAATCAGGAGCACACGCCGGCCAAGGACGATCCGATCTTCGGCGGCCACGAGGTCGGCATCGGCTTCTCCGGCACCTATGATGCCGAAGAGGCGGTGGTGGAGGCAACGGCGCTCGCCGGCAAGCGCAGCCTGCGCCTGACCGCCGCGCTCAAGCTGATGCACCGCGCCTGATCGTCACGGGAATCGCTGATGGAAACAATTCGCATGCTCTCGACGCTCGGCCTGATGGGCGCGATGCGCAGCCTCTCCTCCGCGTACGAGACCGCGACCGGCGTCCACATCGATGCCGATTTCGCGCCGACGCTGGCGCTGCTCAAACGGTTGCGCGACGGCGAGGCCGCCGATCTCGTCATCGTCACCCGCGAAGGGCTCGACGAGATGATCGGCGAGGGCCGTGTGATCGCCGAGAGCGCTGCCGATCTCGCGCGCTCCTTCGTCGGCATCGCGGTGCGGGCAGGGCAGGCACATCCCGACATCGCCACGGCATCCGCACTGCGCAACACGCTGCTCGCGGCGCGGTCGGTGGCCTATTCGCGACTGGGGGCGAGCGGGGTCTATTTCGCCCGGTTGATCGCGCAGATGGGGATCGCGGAAGAGATCAACGCCAAGGCCACCATCGTCGAGCAGGGCTTTACCGCGGAGCGGCTCGTGAGCGGCGAGGCCGACCTCGCGGTGCAGCAGATCAGCGAGCTGAAGCAGGTCGAAGGCATCGAGGTGGTCGGCCCGATCCCGCACGATCTGCAAACGCCGGCCGTGTTCTCCGCCGGTCGGATGACAAACGCCGAGAACGCCGACGCCGCTGACCGGCTACTGCGCTATCTGGCATCGCCCGAGGTGGTCCCCGTGCTGCGCCAATCGGGACTCGAGCCTTGAATTTGCCGAGACTGCGACGCAACCTGGCGTCCATGCGGACTTTCCTCGTTGCCATCCTTCTCACGCTTGCGGTGCCGTTGTCGGCGCATGGGCAATCGGCCGACCTCGTGCTGTGCGACCGGGTCGCGGCCGATCCCAGCGATCCCGACAAGCCGGCCGACGTCAGGGGCGCGACCGAGATTGCGGCCTCCGACGTTGCGACCGCCATCAAGTTCTGCAAGCAGGCCGCGTCGTCGTCGCGGCGCGCGATGTTCGCGCTCGGCCGCGCCTATGCGGCCAACCGGCAACCGGCGGACGCGATGGCAGCCTGGCGCAAAGCTGCCGACAAGGGATCGAGTGCGGCGATGGTCGAGCTCGGCGTGGCCTACGGTACCGGCTCCGGCGTCGCCAGGGACGAAGCGCAGGCGCGGAAATTGTTCGAGAAGGCGGCGCAGGCCGGCAATCCCCGCGGCATCAGCAATCTCGCCGCGCTCGGCGGCAGCGGCGGTGCCGCGCCGGCCGATCCCGCACAGGCGCGCGCATTGCTGGGCAAGGCCGCCGAGACCAACGCGGAGGCGCAGTACCAGCTCGGCATGATGCTCTCCGAAGGCACGGGCGGGGCGAAGGACGACGCCGCGGCGCGCGCGCTGTTCGAAAAGGCTGCCGGGCAAAACCATCCCGGCGCGCTGGAGCGGATGGGCGCCTTCGCGCAGGAGGGCCGCGGCGGGCCAAAGGACAAGGACGCCGCGAAATCCTACTACGAGCGCGCCGCAGCGCTCGGCGACGAGGATGCCAAGCAGGCGCTGGAGCGGCTGCGCTGTCCCTATGCGATCAAGGACAAGCAGGGCAAGCTCGTCACCACGCTGTGCTTCTAAAGCCCGATGAACGCGCTGTAGATTTATTTGTGAGCATGATCTTTTCGGGAAACCGCTGCGCATTTTTCCGGATCATGCCGTAGCGCCTCGGCCGGCGGGTTCGAAGCCGGCTTTGGTGAGTGCGCAAGGACCGTTCGCGACCGGCCAAACAAAAAAACTCGAAAAACAACCCCATGCACAGTAGCCAAGTGGTTGAAATCACAGGCCTGCAAATGGTGTGAAATCGCCATATGCGGAATTGCCGAAATTGCTTGCGCCGTCGGGCAAAACAGGCGCATGATGGCATCATGGCAGGCGTGGCTTCGCGAATGGCCCTGCGCGAAAAAGCCCGATGGTCTTGATGCGATGGCAGTGCTAGGTAGCGCGTGCTTTCCTTATGATTTTGCGGGTCACTTGCGTTGCTGGACGGGCTCTACAAGGTTGAATACGGCGTCAACGATGCCTTCGGCCGCAGCATCATGTGCATGCATGATGGCAAGCTGCTGGGCGGAAATTCGGCCTTCGCGCATCTCGGAAGCTATTTCGAGCGCGACGGCGAGATCATCGCCGAAGTCATCACCGAACGGCAC
This sequence comes from Bradyrhizobium sp. 17, assembly GCF_023073515.1. Lineage (NCBI taxonomy): Bacteria > Pseudomonadati > Pseudomonadota > Alphaproteobacteria > Hyphomicrobiales > Nitrobacteraceae > Bradyrhizobium > Bradyrhizobium sp. 17. The sequence continues at coordinate 443,321 of NZ_JADPJQ010000130.1, forward strand.
AACGACGATCCCAACTACAAGCCGCTGATGGGGGCTGATGTCGCCGCGATCGGCGCGCGCGGCCGACTCGTCGGCAACCAGATCCGTCTCGCGGGCAGCGCGGACACGATGCCGGGCGCCGGTTTCTGGGCCAATCTCACGCGGCTCGATGACGAGGGGTTGCCGCCGCAGGGGACGATCGGTCCAGGCGGGGTGGTGAACGGGCTCTATGCGATCCATCTGCGCGCGCTCGACGGCGTCGATGCCGGGCTCTCCGGCGTCATGCTGCTGATGGACGGCCGCATCCTCGGCGGAGATGCGTTCTTCTACTATCTCGGCTCCTATTCCTCGGCTGACGGCCGCTGGAAGGGCGAGATCCTCAACCAGGAGCATACGCCGGCAAAAGGCGAGAACCCCGTGTTCGGCGGCTATGAGGTCGGGATCGGCTTCTCCGGAACCTGCACGGCGGACAGCGGCGAACTCGAAGGCATCGCGCTCGCCGGCAAGCGCAGCCTGCGGCTCGCGGCCTCGCTCAAGCTGATGCGGCGGGCGTAGGGCGGTTACTCAAAGATTTGGGATCTCCGCTCGAGAGGCTGAACAGGCCTGACGTCCGAGCCGCGGCAATGTCGGCAAGTGACCCCCAAGCGGACATATCGAAATCAGGACAGATCGAAACGGCCGAGACGAGAAGCACTGCGGCTCAGCTAGGGAAGTCCTTTTGTCATCGTAAAGGGATTGAACCCACGTTCCGCAAGGGCAGCCCACGAAGCTGCGCCAAGATGTGACAATCGGAAATAGTTTCGCGGCTTGGTCGGGTCGGTGTCCAACACGAACCCCGTCGGTAACGCGCGGACAGTCGTGGCATAGAACCCACCATCGGGCGACCTCTGGGATTCGATGACAGCGATCAGCGATTCTGCCCTCTTCGTCTTGCCGAGCAATTTCATCAAGAGAGCCATTTGGCTCGTACCTTCGGTCCACACACCGTCTCGGTCTTCACCGTAAGAAAAGCCTCCGCCGACACTCATTCGCTGTTCGGCGGTCGTCATTGCCGATGCAAATTTCCCGGCCGCTCCGTGAAGCGCTGTTAAAGGCCAGATCTGGGCATCCAGAGCCAAAATCGGATTATGCGTGACACCGTCTTCAGCGGTTCCTGCGGCGAAACAGACGCACCCCGGATCCCACATCGTATTTACAAAGTACTCGGCAACCGTTGCCTTATCGCGCCAGCGCGAATCGCCTGTGCGGATCGCAAGAAGGCCAAACGCGGCGGCGAGGTCAGTATTATGTTCAGTCGATTTCCACGTCCGCACTTCCGGCGTCGGTTCGTGCCCAAACGTACCTCCCGTGAAACCGCCAGTACCGCGCGTATCGGCCCATTGCGCGACCCAAGCGCCAAGCCGCGCTGCACCATCGTGAAACGGGGAGCCGGTGTTCACATCATCAATCGACAGCAACGCCAACATGGCCCATGCCATGTTACCAACATCGCTTCCCACCTGATATCGATCCTCCAACCATTCGTTCCGATTATTGTCCCACCAACCCGGAAGTTTGGCGGAGCCATTCGCCACCACACCCGCGGCGTAAGCGTTTCGGAGCCGTCCATCATGCCAGGTCCGGTCATTATCGACGGCCCAGAGGATCGCCGCGCCCATCCGACTTGCTTTGTCTCGCTCACCGCAACCGACCAACGCGATGACGGCCACCGCATTGTCATAGAGGTATGCGGCGCCATGGAGAGGCCCCGATTCCACGGTCGGATAGCTGGGCAAAAACAACGGCCCTGGCTGCGCCTTATCAATTTGACTAGCGAGGTACCCGCATGCAGACGCTTCCGGTGTTGCCAAAGCCCGTAGTGGAGCGGTGGCTAAAATGATTATGAAGGTCGTTACGATCCATACGAAGGTTTCTATTCGGGCCACTTCGCCGTTCTCCAGGGTGGACGATGATTCTATATACCCATCGGCGAAGTCTGGAAGTGGCCCCATCGCAATCGCGCTTGCGGTGCCCGCTCATGTCCGAAGTTGAGGGTAGACCGCCCGCCCTGACTGCCCACGGCTATTGACCCACCGCGGAGTCCGACGCATCGAGCTCCCCCCGAGGGAGTGGACGGTCGGGTTCCGATACTCGGAACTCATCGGGATCGCAACGGGATTCACATGCCTTAATGAAGCCGCGCACGACCGCTGCTTCGCGGTCCGGTAGCGAATTTGAGTAATGGGGGCGATCATGCAGGACTTTCAAGCTGAGCTGGCCTCTCGGCTCAACGACCTCTATTGCCGGCTCTCAGAACTGGAAAATCTTCGACTTCAGATCGAAGATGCGGAGCGATGCCATCGGGCTGTGATTGCACCGCCGCCCCTCGCAACTATTTCGCCGTCAAGCTCGAAAAGAGCCTGCACTTCGCTGAGGGAGCGGACGCGCTTTTGACCACCCGTGGCGGACATCGCTGTGTTGAGCTATAAGCGCAGGAGCGAACGTCCTTTTGGCATCATCTGATGGAGCAGCAAGGTCAGTGGCAGGTCGCTGGTAGTGCGCCCGAAGTGTACGAACGGGAGTTGGTCCCGGCTGTGTTTGGCCCATGGGCCCCCGTCCTGATAGACCTCGCTCGGCCGAAGCTGGGCGAACGCGTAGTCGATATTGCTTGCGGCACTGGAATAGTGGCGCGCCTCGCGGCGGTGAAGGTGGGCCCTACCGGGATCGTGACGGGCATCGATCTCAATCCTGGCATGTTGAACGTGGCACGATCGCTCGGGATGGCCGATGACGCTGCCTCGGTTCAATGGCAGGAGGCCAGTGCAGACAAACTGCCGTCCGCTGACAGCGCGTTTGATATTGCGTACTGCCAACTCGGCCTCCAGTTCTTCGCCGACAGACCAGCTGCTTTGCGCGAAATGCGCAGAGTTCTATCTTCAAGGGGAAGGCTCGCCCTCATGGTGTGGTGCGGCATCGATCAAAGTCCCGGGTTTTAATCTTTAGCCAAAATACTGGAGCGCCACATCGGTCCAGCGGCGGCCACAATCATGCGAGCTCCATTTGGACTCGCCGATGCCGATGAGCTGAGCCGACTTGTCGCTGCTGCGAACTTTCAGGATATCACGGTTCAACGGAGGGTCGGTGCCATCGAGTTTCCATCCGTCGAACGATTTGTACCTAGCTATGTTGCGGGTTCGCCACTGGCCAGTCATGTATCGCAAGCAAGCGAGGTGGCTCGCGAACACCTGGCCGAAGATACCAAGTTGGAGTTGGGAAAATACGTGGGTAGTAGCGGGTTATCGTTCCCGATAGCGGCTCACCTACTCACCGCAACTGCTTGATACGTCCGCTGACGGCATGGCCCTTAGCGGACCGCTGGCCTAGCCGCGCGGCCCCCGAGGGAGTGGATGATCCGCCGGTTTGCACGGGACTTTTGAGCACTTTTGCACTTATCAGTCCTGCCGCGATGGTCGCGCTAATCAAGCGCTCCATCGAACTCCTCCAAGCATCAGCTCCTAAAGTTCAAAGCCGAATGCCATCCGGTCGTCGACCTCCGAGCGATGCACCGTCCTGAGGGGAGTGAACTTCATCCATCCTTGCACGATGAGGCTTGAGCGGGGGGCTCATTTGGCGATGCCCGCTTCTGGCCCGTGGCTGACCTCAGCCCAGAGCGCGGCGATGTCCGCTTCGTGCAAGTGACCCGACCAAGGTTATGCTGGCTGAAGAGGGCAGCCTTTGACCCCTGGCAGACCTCGGCTGGGCGCTTGCTCGAGCTGGTCAGACGATCATGAGACATCGGCTGCAGTATGCCGTACATCAGTGTCCGCCATAACCATTCGACCGGGCCGTACCTGTACCGGTCTAACCACCAACCGCTGACAAATACCTGGCAGACGTAGACGAAAAGCCCGATAGCAGTGCTTCGGCCGCCCCGAGCTGCCCAAATAGCCCGAGGCCGTATCCGTAGAAAATCCAGCCAAAGATCATGGACTGAGCGAGGTAATTCGTGAATGCCATGCGCCCTAGCGGCGCAGCCCAGCCCAGCAATCGCTTGCCGTTCGCCAGATCGGCGACGGCGATGATCATTGCACCGTAGCCGAAAGCCAGCAGGATCGTGCCGGTGGGAGTGGCCAGTGCGCGGAGACCGACGCCCGCTACGACGCCGCTTACTCTTAGGAGGATCAAGACTGCGCCTAGCCCAGTACAGCTGATTGCTGTCAAGAACAGGAGTGGACGATCTCGCTTCCTCAAGGCATTGCTGCGCCAGACGAGGGCACCAATCGAAAATAGCCCTATCGTCCGCGGGAATACGTAGATGTGGAGAGGAACGATCACGGGGATTTCGCTGACCCGGAACGCCAGCACCTGCCCGAAGCTGCCCCCTGCATAGACCTGATTGGCTTCAAGCACATGGCGTTGCAACGAAGCCAAGCTGGGAAACAATCCAGGAGGGGACCACACCTGCATGGCCAAATACAGCGCCAGGAATGTCGCCGCGCCGCATGAAAGCAGCCAGCGGGGGCCAAACAGGAATGGTAGGACGACTAACCCTGCGATCGCATATTCGGTAAGAATGTCACCATTCCAGATCAGGAAAAGGTGAATCAGTCCAAACGTCAGCAAGGCGATCAGACGGCGAAACAACAGAAGCGCGCGATGCGGGTTCGTCGAGAGGTGCTCATATTGAATGGCAAGTCCAACTCCGAATAACAGTGAGTACAGGGCAAATGCCTTCATATCGACCGCGAGCATCAAGACTGTCTCGACCGCGCGGTCAAACGGAGGTGCCGGTCGCCCGGCGGGTAAGAACTGCTCGAAGATTGAGACGCGGAATTCAGTGACGACGTTAATAGCAAGGACGCCGAGCAACGCCAGGCCGCGAAGCACATCGATAGTTTCGATTGGGTTTACAGGGCCGGAGCGGCTCTCACAGCTTATGGCGACCATTGCACGAGCACTATAGGTTGGGGCAGGAGATTGGGCCAGTTCAGTTCTGGTATTGGCCTGCAGCGGACTTCGGTGCATCGGTACTAGAGAGCCTATGGTCGTGGATTCCGGGAGGAGAGCTTGAAGAACATTCAGATTATAGATCGCGCGGTCAACCCGACGTTCAGCTTGTTTCAAGCGACCGATGATGAGTTCGCTGCTATCTTTCCCGGCCCGGGCCAAGACATGGAGTTGATTGAGGACTTTACCGAACGCGCTGGGGAAGAGCAGGCTTTGCGAATATTGTCGCCCGTATGGGAGCGCCCCATTTTGAAGCGCGATGCGCAAGGTGTCCACGGGACGCTGTACTTCGAGTATGCCGACCGGAGGCAATCTCTTCCGGAATCTAAGAGAGAGGTCGATTGGCCCGATTCTTACGTTAATCTTGCGCAGCGCAAGCTGTTTGCCAGCAAACGTTAGGGCCTGTATCTGGCCCTGCGACTCGCGGCGATGTCGGCTTGTAACCCGTTGCAGACGTTCGGACGACCAGCCAGATTATAATTGTGAACAACGTCACAGAGCCGAAGCTTGCCTTTTGGCAAGCTCTACCTACGCTGCGCACATGTTGTTCGGGGCTGCGATGGGCGCGTTTCCCTGCGTTTTATTGGTCTTTTCATCTTGCTTGCTTGCGGCTCAGCGGGAGGCGGACCGACGTGCAAGCTGCGCGAGGCTGGTAGCGGCAGTCAATGCGGCACAGTTCGGCCAAGTTTGATCCGAGAGTTCGCTGGCGAATGGGGGCACTGATGGCCAAACTGTATTGGATCTGTGCTGCCGTACTCGGCTGCTTGATGTCGCCTGTGCAAGCTGCCGGTGTTCAGCTTCTGGATACCGATCCAAATCTGGCTGGCGCTATATGGTACCCTTGCGCAGCAGCGGCGCAACGAGTGCCCCTCGGCAAACTCACTGTCCAATTCATTGAATCGATTGAAGGTACGAAGGACTGTCCCGTCACAGGAACGAACTTGCCACTCGTGATCGTCTCGCACGGACGCGGCGGTTGGTTCGGACAACACGATGACACGGTGCAGGCCCTGGCAAACGCTGGATTTGTCGTCGCCTCGATCAACCTTCCGGGTGACAATGGAAACGATTCCTCGCAACGAGACAGCCTTTCCATTCTGGCAACCCGGCCCGCCAGCATTATCCGATTGCTTGATTTCATCTTGAATGACTGGAAAGACCGGGCTGCGATTGATTCCTCCAGGATCGGCTTCTTTGGGTTTTCGCTCGGCGCCTATACCGGATTGGTGTTGGCGGGCGGCAATCCCGATCTCCGGAGATTTGCGCTCTACTGCTCGGACGCGAACCGAACGCGGGCATGCGAGCAACTCCGTAGCGGCGACATACCAAGCAGCTTGCCTCACGAACCTCGTATCCGAGCCGCAGTGCTCGCCGATACGGCAATTAACTTTGCCTTTCCCGCCGACCGCTTGGCAGACATCACAATCCCGCTGCTGATCTGGCGATCAGAGTTTGGCGGCGCAGGCGTAGACCCGAAAAACTCAGCGCTCGTTGCTCAGTCGCTGCCCGGCAAAAAGGAAGTGCGCGTGGTGCCTGCCGGTCATTTTGCTTTCCTGTCGCCATGCACAGCAGAGTTCGCGGAGAAGCTTCCTCGCTTCTGTACTGACCCGCCGGGTTTCGACAGGACGGCATTCCATCGCGAGTTCAACGCCAGCATCATCAATTTCTTTCGAGAGACTCTCGTTCGCCAGGGCGAGAGCCGTTAGCAGCCGATCTATGCGCGATGGACGGCCGCATCCTGGGCGGCGATGCGTTCTTCTACTATCTCGCGGCGAGCTCGAAGGCATCGCACTCGCTGGGAAGCGCAGCCTGCGATTGGCGGCATCGCTCAAGCTGATGAGGCGGGCCCAGAACGGTTACTCAGAGATCTCGGATGTCTGCCGAGAGGGTAACGCAGGCCTGACGTGCGACCGCGGCGAGGTCGGCAAGTGAGCCCAAGCTGACGTCTGGCCCAATATCATCACGTTTGACGAGATCATTAGTTTATGCTTATCATTAGTTATGGCTAATGATAGATCCGCTACCGTAACGGCAACCCTTCGGCGAAGCATGGCGAAAGACAGCGTGCAACTGGCCGCTCTGGGCGATTCGACCCGCAGACGAATATTCGCATTGCTGGGCGCGCGGCCGCGCACTGTCGTTGAACTCACCCGTGAACTGACTGTCTCCCAGTCAGCCGTCTCTCAGCATCTGAAGGTGCTGCGCGAATCTCATTTGGTTCGTGCCGAGTCGAAGGGAGCCAGCAACATTTATCACATCGATCCAGCGGGGCTCAGCCAGATGCGCGCCTGGCTTGACCGGTTCTGGAGCAGCACACTGGCTGCGTACAAAGTGGCCGTAGAAAAATCAGTGGAGGACCAGAAATGAGCATCCGTGTATCGGCGGCACCCATCAAACAATCGATCGTGGTTGAGGCGCCTATCGAGCGCGCGTTTAAGGTCTTTACGGAAGACTTCGGCAGCTTCAAACCACGCGAGCACAATCTGCTCTCCGTGCCCATCGCAGAGACCGTGTTCGAGCCCCGGGTCGGCGGTCACATCTATGATCGAGGTGTCGACGGCAGCGAATGCCGCTGGGCGCGTGTGTTGGCTTTTGAGCCGCCGAATCGCGTGCTTCTAAGCTGGGACATCAGCCCGCGCTGGCAAATCGAAACCGATCCAGACAAGACCAGTGAATGGGAGGTGCGGTTCATTGCCGAGACGCCAAGCCGGACTCGATTGGAACTTGAGCACCGTCACCTCGAACGTCATGGCCAAGGTTGGGAAGGCGTGAGCGAAGGCGTTGAAGGCGATCAGGGTTGGCCGCTCTACCTGAAACGGTTCGCCGAGCGGATAGCCCGCGAGACATGATATCCGCGTAACCTATGCGACGTGATCGCATTTGCGGAGGTCCTTATGACAGCCTACTGGCTTAGCATTGTCGGGGTGCTTGCCCTTTGCCTCCTGTCAATTTTGCTGGCGGTCTATTCAGGATTCTCCAAAGGCAGGGCCGGGGCACTCTCCGGACCTGTCTTGCCGTTGGATGACGATAACCTGCTGTACCGGATCGATCGCGTCCACATGAACGCAGTGGAGGCGCTGCCGCCTTTTGTCGTCCCGACAGTCCTGGCTACGTTGGTAGGGGTAAGACCCGTCACGCTTGCAACGCTTGTATGGGTCTATGTCGCAATTCGTCTGATCCACGTTGCGGTCTATTTGCGCGGCGGTAACGCGGCCAAAGGCGGCAGCGTCAGAACCATTCTCTATGTTTCAGGTGCCCTCGTAACGGTCATCCTCATTGTCGTAACCGCCCTGGCAGCCATCCACTAGGGTATCAACGCTGGCCGCCTGACGACAGCGGCTTTTGGCCCGAAGCGAGTGATCTGTGCAATTCGCAAGTTGTGGCCCTGCAGACGTGGGCTGCAGCGTGAAATTCAGCATGATCTGATGAAGCTGCTGAACTGGAAATTCTGTACCGATTGCCACGGCGTCGCGTGCTTATGACGCCGATGATCCGTCAATGTGAAGCCGGCGCCGAGCAGTGCGGTGATGCTGTCAGCGGTGTGACGTGTCACGGGCAAGCCGCTGCATTTCTCCGGACCATCGATTGCGAATGTGCCGATGATGACATGACCGCCAATTTTTACGGTTCTTCGGACGCACGCGACATAAGCCGCTTGTTCTTCCGGCGCGGTGAGAAAATGGAACGCTGCACGGTCGTGCCAGATGTCATGATGGCGCGCTGGCTGCCATGTCGTCACATCGGCGACGATCCAATGCACGGCGTCGCCAGCGGCACCGAGCCGTGCACGCGAGGCCGCGAGCGCCGCGTCGGACAGATCAAGGACGGTCAGATCTGCATATCCAGCCGCCAGCAGCGCATCGACCAGCCGAGCCGCCCCACCGCCGATGTCAACAATCGGTGAGGTAAGCTCTGCGGCGGCCAGTGCGATCAATTCGAGCGAAGGCGACGGGCTCTCCTGGAACCAGCTTAACTCGCGTTCGCCCTTGCTCTCGTATACGTTCTCCCAATGGGCCGCCCGGCCTGAAATCGTCATGAAACCCGATCCCTTCCATGCTGACCCCGCCAATACTCGACCGCAAGCATTACTCCATCCCTTCAGTGTTCTCGCCCTCGGCGCTCCTGCGTGAAGCGCGGCGACAGCGCGGCCTGCCACGGCAGGATGTCCGGAGGTCTGCATTCTAGACCCGGACGGCGATCTCGTCAGGTGACCAAGGCGGACCATGACCTGCAAATTCCGAGCTGGCGATCACTTCTAAGATTGCTTCGTTGAGCCGGTTTCCCACGCTACCGGCCCAAGTTGATTAAGAAGTGGCCCAAATTCGTTCCTGTATCTGGAACTGAGTATCTGGTTTAGAGTCTCGTGATCGCCGCCCGGTCCTTGGCTTTTATCGGTGACAGAGAGTCCTGCACGCTCCCGCCTTTGACAATCGCGGTGAGCTAGGTGTGAGAAATGTGACGAGATCGACCAGCGCATTGCGCGGTACAAGTACATAGCATCACGTATCACCGACCGAATTACGCTCGATGGCATAACCGAATTAATCGAAGCTGCGCCTGCCAAGAAGGCCGCTTTCCATTGCAAACCCGAGCAACAGTGAGGCCGCGTTGAACCTAAACGCCGGCGGTCCGACCAATGTCTACTGGAGGATTGCGGTTTCCAGTTCCAACGTGGCGCCACTGAGCATTATTGGGCTTGGTGGCGTTTTCGTTTAGGGGGAATTTCGAAACTCAGAGCGGCCTATTTCGACCTCGATAGGGGCGCTGGCCTGTTTCCCACCTCAGTGGCCCGGTTTGATTTTAGCCCCGTCCTGCCTTTCTTTGTCGCAATCGCTCAGCTTGTCCAAGGCATCAGTGGCTTAACCCACATATAGGGCGTAGACTCAGCCGATCACCGCCCCGCCATCGGCATGTATCGGTGACTGAGAGTATCGCGCTCCCGCCTCCTACCCGGAGAGCACTATGCGCACCAAAGCCGTACAACCCACATTGTCGTTGCAGAATAGGCTTATGCTCGAGGCTAACCGCCTCGAAGGCGATGCAAACAGGCTGCCCCCATGGCCCCCTTCGGGAAGCCATGATCCGCGCAGCGGGACTAACCGAAAGTGCGCATCGAATCGAGAATTGGCTGTCCTCGGCAACGTTTACGAGCGCCAACGTGACCAACGATCGCTGTCGTATTCATCTTCCTGCATCTCAGCGAGGTCCGAGACGAGCCAGAAAGGGAAGGGCATCCAGGGCGGCCCTGCGGCTTCAGCCGTTATCGCAGCCTGCCGAGCCACAGCGCGGCGAGGGACTGGCGACTGCGCACGGCGAACTTGGCGTAGATCGACTTGACGTGGAAATGCGTGGTGTTCGGACTTTGCTCGAGCTTCTGCGCGATCTGCCTTTCCGTGTCCCCGGCGAGCAGTCCGAGCAACACGCGGCGTTCAGCGGGTGTGAGGGGCGCGTTGGCGATGAGCAGTCCGTGGCTGAGCAATTGTTGACGGTGAAACCATCTCAAGGCGCGCATCACGAAGCCCAGACGCTGGCCGTCCTGTGCCGTAAAGCGGGGTTGCTGCGCATCACGAAATACGAACAGGCGAATCCTCAAATCGTCATTGAGCGCAATGCGCACGGAGATGCTGTCGGCGAAGCCGACGTCCAGATAGTGGCGCCGATAGTGCTTGCCCTTGAACCATTCCGGCGGCAGCGTTTCGAACAGCAGGCGGACGCGGAACGGCTCGTCGCCCAACATTGACAAGATCTGGGACAGGTCGACGTCGTCGGACCAGAGCGTATCGTACTGCTTCTGCACGGATGCCGCCACCGCCGGTATCGGGTCCAGCACCCTGACGAGACGCGGACGCCAGCCGAGCAGGGGATCGGTCCGCTTCGGCGAAGGCAATCGCACGACCACGCCCCACAGCACATTGCGTGCCGACAACATGGTGCGCAGTGCGGACAGCAGGTGGGTCAGCGCGGCGTCACTGTCGGCGACCGAGAAGTCGGCCAGCTGATCCCAGAGCGCATAGACGTCTTGATTTAGCGGATCGATGGGATCCGTGGAGAGATGCATGTCATTTCCAGATTGTGCCGGTCGCCGAGCTCAGAGGCGACCCCAGAGGCCTTCGATCTCCGCGAGCATACATAAAGTACAGCGAACCACCTTTCCAGGTAGTTCTCAGATGCACCAAATGGCGCGATATCGGCACGGTTACCGGGAATACAGATTCTCTCAGCGTAACGACATTGGGAGATCGACGATGCGTACGACGACGGGCGCGCGCCGGCCTCAAAGGCCTGGCGAAGGCCGGACGGAGAGGCGATGGCGGCGCGGTTTTTTCCTCGCCCTGTCATCCGCGGTGCTGATTACACTCTCAGCCTTTGCGCAGCAGCCACCGGCAAGGGTGTCGATCCGCCCCGGGCGTTAGCGTTCCCTGATCAAGCCGCTTTTGCACGCGTTTCCGTCGCTCTCGGAAGTTGATTGGCATGGAAATCTCATGATCCGGCCAGCCTGCCGGGTTTCTGATCGGCTCGTCGAGCCAGAAGAGCACGGCATCGTCGCTTTCATCATCTCGGCACTGCATGCGTCGCGGCGCCGCCTGGCGAGCCGCGTCATACGCCAATGTGAGCATTTGCTCGGAAACGAAGCCCAAAAAACGTCCGGAGAACAAGAATGGTGACGAGCAGAGTGACGCAAACAAGATTGGCGGCCCGATCCCATGCCCACAATGAAACGGGCTGGCTGCTGGCAGTCGCCGCCGCATTCCTCATCGTGCACGCCGCCGCCTGGATCATCTGCGGACATGTTTCGAGCAACGAGGGCGCGCATTCCCAACCTGAGCCGATATGCCTGTCGTGCGATTGACGGCGCTCCTGGATTGCAAACCGATCCGCGGAGTCGATGCGCCGGCGCTCATAAATCGCAGCGAACCAACTTTCTAGGTAGTTCTCAGACCCCTCGTGTGACGCGATATTCGGCGCGGTGACTGGGAAGACGGAATCTCTCTGCGTAACGACATAGTTGAGCGGGCCTCCGCAGAACTTAAGCGCGTGCAGAACACGTTGCCGATATACACCCCGCCTCGCAATCGTCGCGCCGTGACGATTGTTTGCCGTTTTCAAGGATCCAGCCATGCAACGCTTTTCTGTTTCGTGCTCCGGTCGCGAGACATTCCCGGTCGTCGACACGGCAAACAAGAGCGTTTCTGGAGTTACGTCATGAAGGTCAAGCTCGGTTCGACGACGCGGCTGCAAAACAGCAGCAGCATTCACAACAAGATGTCAGGTGGGGCAATGTCGGGCTTTGGACGGTTTTCGAACGGACGGGCCGCGCTGCTGGCTTTGGCATCAACCGGATTGGTCGGGATCGCGGTCCCGGCGTTGGGACAGGATGCGACCTGGCTGGCCAACCCTGGCACTGCCGACTACAACACCGCCGCAAACTGGGCCCCGGCGACGGTGCCAGTCGGCACCGCATTGTTTGGCAGCTCGAACACGACCGCGCTGACGCTCTCGGCCGACACCACGGTCGGCGGTTGGACCTTCAGTCCAGGCGCCTCGAACTATGTTCTCGACAACCACAACTTCCTTCAAACTCTCACTTTCAGCGGTGCCGGCATTAGCGTTCAGGGCGGCAGCGCCACGATCACCAACAGCGGCTTCCGGAGCTCCATCGCTTTCAACGGCAGCAGCTCGGCGGGCGGCGCCACCATCACTAACACTGCAAACGGCATCACGATCGGTTTCAACGACAGCAGCACGGCCGGCAGCGCCACCATCACCAACAGCTTCAGCAGCACCATCAGTTTCGCTAACAGCAGCACGGCCGGCAGCGCCACGATCATCAACCGCAATGGCTCGCTCGTTTTCAGCGACGGCAGCTCGGCAGGCAGCGCCGCCATCACCAGCATCGTCGGCGGCTCCGTTGCCTTCAACGGCACCAGCTCGGCGGGCAGCGCCACCATCAACGGGGCAGCCGGTAGCGTCGTCATTTTCCGCAACAGCAGCACGGCCGGCAGCGCAGCCATCAGCGCTAGCGGGGTACTGCAATTCCGCGACAGCAGCACGGCCGGCAGCGCCGGCATCACCAATAGCAATCTACTGCAATTCCGCGACACCAGCACCGCCGGCAGCGCCATCATCGCCAGCAGCAACGGCCTTACATTTGCCATGAGCAGCACGGCGGGCAACGCAACTATCGCTATCAGTGCCGGGTCGTTGGTGTTCTCGAACACCAGCACGGCCGGCAGCGCCGCCATTACCAACGGTGGCGGGTTCGACTTCCTGGACGCCAGCACCGCCGGCAGCGCCACCATCATCAACAACAACGGGCTGCAATTCGCTGACACCAGCACAGGCGGCAGCGCCACCATCATCAACAACGGCAGCCTGGAATTCGCTAACTTCGCGACGGGCGGCAACGCCGCCATCACCAACGGCGCTTCGAGCGTTACGGATTTCAGCGACTCGACAGGGCCCAACAATGATCACAAGCTCAGCGCCGGCTCGATCAATGGCGCCGGGCTCTTCAGCCTTGGTCAGAACGAATTGACGGTCGGCGGCAACAACCTCTCCACCAACGTCACCGGTGTCATTGCCGACGGTGGCGCTGTCGGCGGCACCGGCGCCTCACTCGTCAAGGTTGGTACCGGCACGATGACGCTGTCCGCTATCAACACATACACCGGCGCGACCACCGTGAACGGCGGCACGCTGGCGGTCAACGGCGATATCACCTCGGCAAGCGGCGTCACCGTGAATCCCGGCGGCACGCTCGGCGGCAGCGGCATCGTCGGCAACACCAACGTCAACGGCGGCACGCTGGCGCCGGGCAATTCGATCGGCACGCTGACGGTGAGCGGCAGCCTGACATTGACGGCGGCATCGACCTATCTGGTGCAGATATCGGGCGCATCGAGCGACATGACGGTTGTGACCGGCACCGCCAACCTTGCGGGCAAGGTCACGGTCGATCCGCTGGCGCGCATCAGCGCAACCACCACCTACACCATCATGATCGCGGGCACCGTCAACGGCACCTTCGACACGGCGGGCGTTCTCGCCGGCAACAGTTTCGCCCGCAATGCGCGGGTGAGTTATGTCGGCAACGAGGTATTACTGACGGTCGATCCCGGCCTGCTGTCGCCGAACCTGCCCGCCAATGCCAATATCAACCAGAAGAACGTCGCGGCCGGAATCGACAATGCGCTCCTGGCCGGCGCCAACATGCCGGCGGGCTTCAACGCGCTGTTCGCTCTGACCGGCTCCGGTCTCGCCACCGCCCTGACGCAGGTCTCCGGCGAAACCGCGACCGGGTCGCAGCAGTCCACCTTCAATGCGATGAACCAGTTCATGGGGGTGATGACCGATCCGTTCGTCGCCGGACGCGGTGACGGTGCAACCGCCGGCGGCAACGCAACCGGTTACGCCGACGAGCAAGCGCTCGCCTATGCCGCGAGGAAGCGCAGCCCGAACGACGCGCTGGCGGCGATCTATACCAAGGCACCAGCTGCGGTGCCGTTCCAGCAGCGCTGGAGCGTGTGGGCGGCCGGCTTCGGCGGCTCGCAGAAAACCGACGGCAACTCGATCGCCGGCTCGAACAACACCAGCAGCAGCCTCTATGGCACCGCTGTCGGCGCCGACTATCGCATCTCGCGCGACACGCTGGTCGGCTTTGCACTTGCCGGCGGCGGCACCAATTTCAGCGTCGTCAACGGTGGCGGCGGACGCTCCGACCTGTTCCAGGCCGGTGCCTTCGTGCGCCATACGGTGGGAGCCGCTTATCTCTCCGGCGCGCTCGCCTATGGCTGGCAGGACGTCACCACCGATCGCACCGTGACGATTGCCGGCATCGATCGCCTGCGCGCGCAGTTCAATGCCAATGCCTGGTCCGGCCGTGTCGAGAGCGGCTACCGCTTCGTGGTGCCCGTGATCGGCGGGATTGGCTTCACGCCGTATGCGGCAGGCCAGTTCACCACCTTCGACCTGCCGGCCTATGCGGAAGGTGTCGTCTCGGGCGCCAACACCTTTGCACTCGCTTATAATGCGAAGAGCGTGACCGACACCCGCAGCGAACTCGGTCTGCGCGCCGACAAATCCTTTGCCATGCAGAGCGCGATGCTGACGCTGCGCGGCCGCGTGGCCTGGGCGCATGATTTCAATCCCGAGCGCGGCATTGGTGCGACGTTCCAGACGCTGCCGGGCGCCAGCTTCTTCGTCAACGGCGCGGCGCAGGCTTCCGAGTCCGCGCTGGTCACGGCATCCGCCGAAACCAGATGGATGAACGGCTGGTCGACCGCCGCGACATTCGAAGGCGAGTTCTCCAGCGTGACGCGCAGCTACGCCGGCAAGGGCGTGGTGCGATATGCGTGGTGAACCCCTCGGGGGCAGCGGTGCCGTCGGAGATGGTCAAGCAGCGCCATGACATGATGACGCTCGGCATGAACTACAAATTCGACTGAACTCCGTTCGCGGAACGGACCGCTTCGACGTCGTCACCGCGCCGGACACGCCGCTCCGGTCTTCACCCAGGCCTCCACCAGCGCGCCGGCCTGCTGTTGCGTGCCCGGCACGGGCGAGCGGCCGAAGCCGGGCTTCCAGGCCCAGCCGACGAGGGTGTCCTTGCCGATATGGTCGATCAGGTCTTCCACCTTGCGCCCGCCATTGCGCGCCGGATCCCTGATCTGCTCGCAGATCTCGCCGACGGTCTTGCCCTCCCAGGCCATCTCGCGCGGGGCGAGATGCCATTCGGGATGGCCGGGCATGCGGCCAGGCTCGAAATTGGCCTTCTGGTGGCAGGTGTTGCAGCGCATCCCCTCGAGCCCATGGCCGTCTGCGCCGCGCGTCACCGGCGGCTGATGCAAGCGGACATTGTCGCCCTGGTGCGGCCTGTCGCCGGCCGGATGGCAATTGGTGCAACGCGGATGCGTCAGCACCTTGCCGAGCTCGGTGAGGATTGCGGCCGAGCGCTTCTCTGTGTCGCCGATCGAGGCAAAGCTCTCGGGCGAGGCGAGGGCGTGACCTGCCGTCTCCGACGCCGCGTAGCCCGCACCGAAACTGCCGGCGAGGGCGGCGACCACGGCAATCATCTTGAACCGCACGTCGGAGATCATGATGCGCGTCACTTGGTGGCCATGAGGTAGCGCTTCGAGTCGGCGAGGATCACGTCGCGCACCGCCTCGTGATATTTGACGTAGCCGGTGCAGCGACAGAGATGACCGTCGAGCGCATCCGCGATGGTCTGCTCCAGCGCCTCGCGCGCGACCGGTGTCCGCGACAGGCGCTCCAGCAGGACCTGGCTCTCATTGAGGAAGCCGGCGGTGCAATAGCCGCACTGAAAGGCGAAATGCTCGATGAAGGCCTTTTGCAGGGTCGAGAGCTCGCCGTCCCGCGCGTGCCCCTCGACGGTGCGGATCGACTTGCCGTCGAAATTCACGGCCGGCGCGACGCAGGTCGGGCTGGTGGTGCTGGTGCCGTCGGGCGCATCGATGATGACGGCGCAGCTCAGGCATTGCGCGGCGCCGCAGCCGAACTTGGTGCCGGTCATGCCCAGCATCTCGCGCAGAAAATCGTTCATCGAGAGATCGTCGCGGACGTCCATCGGGCCGTGCTTCTGGCCGTTGATGGTGAGGCTGAGGGTCGTCACGCGAGCACTCCCTTCAATAGGCTTGCGGTGACCGGCAGCGCACGGAAGCGATGGCCGGTGGCGTCGTGGATGGCGTTGATCAGCGCCGGCACGATCGGGATCATCACGACCTCCGCCATGCCCTTCGGCGCTTCGTCTGGTACTAGCGGCTTCAGCATCTCGATCTCGAGATCGCGGAGCGGCAGGTCGGAGCCGCGTGCGACCAGATAGCGCCCGAGATTCCATTCGCCGTTGCCGGGGCCGCCCTCGAACGGTGGGAGGGTTTCGAGCAGCGCGTAGCCGACGCCCATGGCGAAGCCGCCCTGGGCCTGGCCCATCACGACCTCGGGCACGAGCGCGGTGCCGCATTCGAACACACTGTAGGCCTTGGCGATGCGCAAGCTCCCGGTTGCGCGCTCGATCTCGACGCGGACGACCGTGCCGCACATCGAGGTGTAGGCGGTGCCAATCCGGTTGTTGTCGGTCGGCGGAAACTTGACGCTGGTGCGGTTGATCCGCTCGAACTTGCCGTTGCCTTTGCGGATCGCCAGCGCATCGATCTCGGCGCGGTATTGCTCGCCGGACACCGGGAAGCGTGCCCGCGACCACGCCCAGCGCGAGAAGCTGTGCGCAACCGCACCGGTGACGAAGCCGCGCGCGTGAGCTGTTGCGGCCAGTACCGGCAGCGCCAGCGGTTCGAGGCCGGGCATGGTGAGCTGGCCGTTCTGCCAGCTTGCGGCGTCCCATTGCCCCGCGCGCCGATCGGTCTTTGCGACGCGCCACAGCTCAAGCGCTGCGGGCCACAGGCCGAAGCGGAAAATCACGCGGGCGGCTTCCGCGGCCGAATGCGTGCCGACATGCGCGCCGATCGAGGAGCTCGTCGGCGAGCTGATCGCGGGCACCCAGCGCGGGTTTTTCTCCGCGGCATCCTGGGTCTTCTGGTCCATGGTTGAGGGATCGCCTGACGTGACCAGCCCGAGCACGTCATAGCTGTCGACGCGGGCGACCGAGACCTCGTCGGCGATGGCGCCGAGATGGCCGGCGACCCGGTTGGCCAGCGCCGTCCCGATGCCGTTGCCCATCTCGACATGATCGCAATAGATAACGATCCTGCCGTCAGGGGCGAGCTCGACACGGCCGAGCGAGCCGTCCGCGCCGGAGCCATAGTCTTTCGTCACGCAGGCGACGCCTGTGCCGACCAGTCGATCCGACGAGGTCTGCTTGAACTGTGCCCGCTGCTGCCAGATCGGGTGCTTCTCGAGTTTGTCGAGGATTTCGGGTGTGCGCACCGAGACGATGTAGGGATTGCCCGTCATGGTCCGACCGTTCTGCGGCAGAGCGTTACGCCGCCGGAATTCAATCGGATCGCGCTTGAGCTCGGAGGCGGCTTCGTCGATCAGGACCTCCAGCGCCGTCATGGCTTGCAGGATGCCGTAGCCGCGCATCGAGCCCGCGCTCACGCCACGCGAGTGCACCGCGACGGTTCTGACGTCGACCTTCGGAATGTCGTAGATGCCGATCGCGCCGGTGGCCGCGACGACGGCGACGCTGGCCGAGAAATGGGCGAGCCCGCCGCCGTCGAGCACGTGATCGGCGGCGAACCCCTTGATCTTGCCGGTCGCGCGATCGATGCCGATGCGCGAGCGCATCTTGATCGCGTGGCGCTTGATGCCGGCCTGAAATTGCTGGTAGCGGTCATGCGCCAGCCGCACCGGCTTGCCGGGAAAGCAGACCGCCGCGAGCGCAACATAGAGAATGAAAGGCGTGTGATCGCGGCCACCAAAGCCGCCGCCGACATGGGCGAACTGCGCGTTGATGTGTGCCGGCTTGTAGGGCGCGCGGGCCTTGCCGAAGAGATGCGCGATCGACTCCGCCGCTTCGTAGGGCGACTGGACGCCGAGCAGCAGTTCGAGATTGCCGCCCTTGCCGTCGTACCAGGCGAGCCCGCATTCCGGCTCCAGGAACATCGGGTCGACCGATTGCGTCTCGAACTCGCGGTCGAGCACCAGCATGGATGGGTCATCCGCTGCAAGCTCGGCGCGGATCTGCTCGCCATATTTCGCCGCCTTGGCGTAATCCGCCGGCGTGTCCTTCGCGAGCGGCGACCACACCGGCAGCGCCGCGCTCTGCACCTTCTTGGGCGAGACCCAGCCGGCTTGGAGCGGCGAATAGACGTCCGGTTGGTCAGGCGAGGGACCTGCCACGCGGGTGAAGCGGAAGGCCCCGTAATCGGGCACCACGACAGGCCCGGTCTCCTCGCCGAATTGGACGAACGTGCCGTCGCGCAGCGCGAGACGCGCCTGGTCGAAGGCATCGAACTTTTCGAAGATCAAAAGCGCGACCGGCTGCCCGAGATAAAGCGGCGTCTTGCCGATCGGACAGAACAGGTCGCCCGCATAGAATTCCGGCACCTGCGTCCCGATCCGATCGAGATCGGCGGCTGTCACCACCACCGACGGCTTGAGCGCGCCGCCGAGGCGGCCGAGGTCCAGCCCGGTATAGACATGCGTGGCGTCATTGGCGCGGACCAGGATGGCGTGCGAGGTGGCTTGCGGCCAGCCCGGCAGGTCGTTGGCGCGGAAGTCGGACGCGTAAAGCTTCGCACCGGTGACCTTGGCGACGCCGTCGACACGGCCGGCGCCCGTTGTCGCGGGATTGAACTTGCCGCGTCCAGGCAGCGTTTCGTGCGCTGCGAAGGGAACGCCCGCCGCGAACGCCAGATGTGACAGGCTGACCGAGATGCCTCCCGCCGATAACCACTTCACGAACTCACGTCGCGAAGGCGTCATGATCAGATCCTTGGACAGAGTTTCGAGAACATCGGGATGCTGGCAGCATTCGATGTACGCAGGCCACGGACCAGCGCGAGCGCCGAATCCGTTACGATTCATTGACGATAGAACGGGCGAGGAGGTTTACAACCAATGAATGTGATACGCTTACGGCTCGAATTGCGGTTTCGAGCTTGCTTTAAAATCGAATCGAACGGAAGACCGTCAGGCAACAGGGGGCGAAACGCAAATGCAGCACGATTCGAACGGTGCAGCTTCAGAAACCAGCGTGACAGGGACTAGGACATTGTCGCGCCGCCAGTTGCTCGATTGCGGTCTCAAAGCCGGCGCGTTGTCGCTGTTCGCAGGTGCCGCGAACGCCCAGCACGCCGTGCACGACCATGCTGGCATGTCCCACACCGCGGACATGTCGCCGACCATGGGGATGGTCGCTGAAACGCCCGTTCCTGCCATGGACCAGGCGCTGGTCGAGCCCGAGGTGCGGCGGTCCGTCAATGGCGTGCTGAGCACGACGTTGCGGGTCGGCTACGCCTATCGCCAGATCGGCGGCGTCCGGCTCTATGTCAGATCCTATGACGGCGGCAGCCCCGGCCCGACCTTGCGCATGAAGCCCGGCGAAACCCTGCGCATCAAGATGATCAACGATCTGCCGCCGAACCGCGACGGATTGCCGGCCGACATCAGCCATCCGCACCAGTTCAACAACACCAATTTTCATTTCCACGGCGCGCATACCAGCCCGA
Source organism: Bradyrhizobium sp. 17 (assembly GCF_023073515.1). NCBI lineage: Bacteria > Pseudomonadati > Pseudomonadota > Alphaproteobacteria > Hyphomicrobiales > Nitrobacteraceae > Bradyrhizobium > Bradyrhizobium sp. 17. The sequence goes on from NZ_JADPJQ010000130.1 coordinate 463,429, forward strand.
GCGGGATTTCCGACAACGTCATGCGCTCGATGGCGCCGGGCCGCAGCTACAACATCGAAATCGCCCTGCCGGCCGACCACACCAGGGGCACCTACTGGTATCACCCGCATCACCACGGCAGCGCCGACATCCAGATGTCCTCCGGCATGGTCGGCGCCATCGTCATCGAGGGCGATTTCGCCGACGTCCCCGAGATCGCGACAGCCCGCGAACGCCTCATGGTGCTGACCCAGGTGGTCTACGATGCCAACGGCATGGTCGAAAATTTCGAGACGCTGTTTCCCGAGACTGCGACGCGCTTTCTCGCCATCAACGGCCAGCGCCGGCCAATGATCGAGATGCGGCCCGGCGAGGTGCAGCGTTGGCGCATCCTCAACGCCGCCTATCAGGACGACATGCTGCTCGACCTCGAAAAGCACGATCTGCATGCGATCGCCTATGACGGCATCCAGCTCGGTGCCATGCAGCCGCTCAAGCAGGTCCTGATCGCGCCGGGGCAGCGCGCCGATATTCTGGTGAAAGCAGGCAGCCCCGGCACCTACGCCTTCAACGCGGCGCCCTACGACCAGGGGCATCCTTCGCCGGTGGGGCCTCTGGCGCGGGTCGTGGTGTCAGGCGCGCCGATGGACATGCAGCTGCCGCGCGCCCTGCCACCAGCGCCGCTCGCGACCATCAAGGACTCCGAGATCACCAACCGCCGCAAGGTGGTGCTGTCGGCCACCGCGCCGGAGGCCGATGCCGCCGGCCATTGGCAGGAATTCGAGTTCTTCGTCGACGGCAAGAAGTTCGACCCCGGCCGCATCGATCAGCGGGTCAAGCTGGGCGCGGTCGAGGAGTGGACCATCGTCAATACGCATGAGCATGACGACCACGTCTTCCACATCCACACCAACCCGTTCCAGGTGATCTCGGCCAACGGCAAGGCGCTGGCGGTGCCGGAATGGCGGGATTCCGTGATCGTGGAGCGCAAGGGCGGCGTGGTCGTGTTCCGCTCGCGCTTTATCGATTTCACCGGTGTCTACATGCTCCACTGCCACATGATGAACCACGAGGAGATGGGCATGATGCAGACGGTCGAGGTCTATAAGCCGTAAGCTTCTGGGAGGACGCCTCTCACCAGGCGTATCTGACCACGCCCTTGCCGGCGTAGGAGCGCGTGACGTCGGAGAACTCGCCCTCGAAGGTGCCGGCCGCAGACCAGCCGTTCATCCATTTCATTTCGAGGGACGCCGTCGTCAGCGCGGACTCGCTGGCCTGTCTTGCACCGTTGACAGTGAAGCTGGCGCCGGGCAGCGCCTGGAAGGCGGAGTTGATGGCGTGGTCCGGGTTGAAGTCGTGCGCCCAGGCCGCACGGCCGCGCAGCGTGAGGCTCGCGTTCGGCATCGCCCAGGATTTGTCGGCGCGGATGCCGAGTTCGCTCCTGCTGTCCGTGACGCTCTTGGAGCCATAGGCCAGCGCAAAGGTGTTGGTGCCGGAGACGACGGACTCGGCATAGGCAGGCAGGTCGAACGTTGTGAACTGCCCGGCCGCATAGGGCGTGAGGCCGATGCCGCCGATCCACGGCGTCACGATGCGATAGCCGCCTTCGAGGCGACCGGAATAGGCGTTCGCATTGAACTGCGCGCGCAAGCGATCGACGCCGGCAATCGTCACGGTGCGGTCGGTGGTGACGTCCTGCCAGCCATAGGCCAGCGCGCCGGAGACATAGGCAGCGCCAACATTGTGGCGCACGAAGGCGCCGGCCTGGAACAGGTCGGAGCGACCGCTGCCGCCATTGACGACGTTGAAACTGCTGCCGCCACCGGCGAGCGCAAAGCCTGCGACGGTGTTGGGTGAAAGGATATAGTCGGCACCGGCCGCCATGCCGAAGATGCGGCTGGTGCTGGTGTTGGAGCCTGCCGCGAGGTTGCCATCGGTGGTTTGCGCGCCGCCGAAGCCGGCCGCCCACACGCTCCAGCGCGGATCGTAATTGCTCCGCAGCGGCGCCTTGCTGTAGATCGCGGCATAAGCGTCGCGCTCGTTCTTGCTGCGCGGCTTGCCTGACGAGGCGTAGGCGTTGGCGGCAACATTATCCTCGGCATAGGCCGGCGCATGGACGCCGTCGCCGCGTCCGGGCGTGAACGGATCGGTCATGATGCTCATGAACTGGGTCATGGCGTTGAAAGTGGTCTGCTGCGACCCCGTCGCGGTCTCGCCCGAGGCCTGGGTCAGGCCGGCCGGTGTCAGCCCGCTATAGACCAGCGGAATGCCGCCATTGGTGTTGAAGTAGCCGACGATGGCATTGCCGACGCCGTTCTGGTTGCCTCTCAATCCGCCGCCTGGCGGGACAAAGTTCAGGACCAGGTTCAGATAGGCGTGGGTGGGATCATAGCTCAGCGTCGTATGGAAGTTCGTGGGCAGGTTGGTGTCGACCACCGATCCGAAGGTGCCGCTGACGCTGCCTGCTGTCACGATCGTGTACTGCTTGGCGACGTAGCTGCCATTCGCGTAGATCGCCTTGACGGTTGTTCCGCCCAGCGTGGCCGTTCCCGTCACCTCGGTGAAGCTCGACGTTGCGGGGTTGATCTGCACCATGTAGATGGCGCCGGATTGAAAGGCGAGACTGCCGGTTACGTTCAGCGACGTACCTGCGAAGCCGTCACCCGCCGCCAGCGTGCCGCCGCTGTTGATAACCGTATTGCCGGCGGTGCCGATTCCCGACAGCGTGGCGCCGCTGCTGACGGCGGTCAGCACCGACGATGCGATCGAGCCGTTCACCACAAGCACGCCTGCGTTGACAGTCGTGCCGCCGGTGTAGGTGTTTGTGCCCGACAGCGTCAGCGTGCCGGTGCCCTGCTTGGAGACCAATCCGCTGCCGCCGATGGCGTTGCCAAAGGTGACCGCATCCGAGCGGTTGAAAATTAGCGCCGCGTTGTTGGTGATGTTGCCGAGGACCGAGCCGGTGGTGCCGCCATCGCCGATCTGCAAGGTTCCTGCGGAAATCGTGGTGCCGCCAGCGTAGGTGTTTGTGCCCGACAGCGTCAGCATGCCGGTGCCGGTCTTGACCAGCGCACCGCCGATTCCTTCGATCGTACCAGCAACTGTGGTCGACTGGTTGTTGCCGCCAACCGTGATCGTTTTCGTGCCAAAGTTGAACGTGCCCGTGCCACTGATCGAGCCGGCAGTCGTCCCCGCGGATGTTAGGGTCGAGAAATCAACGACACCGCCCGCAAAAGTCCTCAGAGTTGCATTGCCGCCACTGCTCGTGTCGAAAAACTGGACCAATTGCAGGGTGACATCGGCGCTGCTGGCTGTGCTGTTATTGAAGAATTGCAGAACGCCACTGCCGTTGAATGCTGCGCTGCCGGCGCTGCTCGCGTTGCTGAACGTGGCGGTGCTGTTCACCAAGATCCTTGCAGTGCCGGCTGAGCTGGTGTCCTTGAACACCACAGCGGGGCTGCCGCTGAAGGCGTTGATTTGCGCGTTCCCGGCCGTGCTAGAATTGTTGAAATAGATCCTGTTGGCAGCGCCACCGCCGCCTAAGCTAATGCGGGAATTACCGGCCGTGCTGGTGTCGTAAAAGTTGACGCTGCCGCCGTTCTGGATGTCAAATTGAGTTGCAGGAGCAGCTCCTGCGCCGGCCGTGCTGCTGTTGTAGAAATTCAGAGCATTTGTGTCGTTGCGTATAAAGGCTTGGCCGCCCTGGGCATTGATACCAGCGTCGATGAAGGAAAGAGACCGGCTATTGGTGAAGTGGTAAGTCGACGCGCCGCTGTTGAAGGTCCAGCCGCCGAAGCTGGCGTCGGCCGAGAATGAAACTGCCGTCGTGCTGGAGGTGCCAAAGAACGCGGTGCCAGTTGGCACCACGGCCGGGCTCCAATTGGCGGCGGTGTTGAAGTCGCCCGTGCCTGGGCTGGTCGACCAGGTCGAATCTGCGGCCTGCGCCGCCGCCGTACCGGCCAGCGTCGCCGCCAAGGCAGTCGAAGCCAGCCACGCTGCCCGCTTGGTTGAAATCCGCCGAAATCCCGACACTTGCCCACCTGACGTCTTGTTGACTGCCAGGCCATTGGCGGCACGACATGGCGACGCTATCGGAGTGGAACCCCTGGAACAATGAACCGTTGTTCGCAGCCGAGGCCATTGCTGGCGGCGTGCGTCATTTCAGCCACAGGCAGCAACTTCGGCGTGCGGCCAAGGTCTCTCCGAGCAGACAACACGGGCTCGGCCGGGCTTCCCCTGGCGGCCTGCATGGCCTATGACGCTGCAACGCAACAATCCCCCAAAAAGACCTCATGATCCGCCTCGACAACGTCAGCAAGCAAGCCGGCCACCAGATCCTGTTCATCGAAGCGTCCGCCGCCCTCAACAAGGGCGAGAAGATCGGGCTCGTCGGCCCGAACGGCGCGGGCAAGACCACGCTGTTCCGGATGATCGCCGGCGAGGAACTGCCCGATGAGGGGCAGGTCTCGACCGATCGCGGCATCACCATCGGCTATTTCAACCAGGATGTCGGCGAGATGGCCGGCCGCAGCGCCGTGGCCGAGGTCATGGACGGGGCGGGACCGGTGAGTGCGGTGGCCGCCGAGCTGCGCGAGCTCGAGACCGCGATGGCCGATCCCGACAAGGCCGACCAGATGGACGAGATCATCGCGCGGTACGGCGAGGTGCAGCACGCGTTCGAGGAGCTCGACGGCTACGCGCTCGACGGCCGTGCGCGCGAGGCGCTATCCGGCCTCGGCTTCAGCCAGGAGATGATGGACGGCGACGTCGGAAAACTCTCCGGCGGCTGGAAGATGCGCGTGGCGCTGGCGCGTATTCTCTTGATGCGTCCCGACGTCATGCTGCTCGACGAACCCAGCAACCATCTCGATCTAGAAAGCCTGATCTGGCTGGAGAAGTTCTTGCACGATTACGAAGGCACCCTGCTGATGACCTCGCACGATCGCGAGTTCATCAACCGCGTGATCTCGAAAGTGGTCGAGATCGATTCCGGCTCGCTTACGACCTACGCCGGCAATTACGAATTCTACGAGCAGCAGCGGGCGTTGAGCGAGAAGCAGCAACAGGCGCAGTTCGAGCGCCAGCAGGCCATGCTCGCCAAGGAGATCAAATTCATCGAGCGGTTCAAGGCGCGCGCATCTCATGCGGCGCAGGTTCAGAGCCGGGTGAAGAAGCTCGACAAGATCGAGCGGGTGGAGCCGCCGCGCCGCCGCCAGACGGTGGCGTTCGACTTCCCACCGGCGCCGCGCTCGGGCGAGGACGTCGTTGCGCTCAAAAAGGTCTTCAAGGGCTACGGCAGCAAGCGGATCTATGACGGGCTCGATTTCATGATCCGCCGCAGGGAGCGCTGGTGCGTGATGGGCGTCAACGGCGCCGGCAAATCGACGCTACTCAAGCTCGTCGCCGGTGCGAGCGAGCCGGACGAGGGCACCGTTGCAGTCGGCGGCAGCGTCAAAATGGGCTATTTCGCGCAGCACGCGATGGATTTGCTCGACGGCGAGCAGACGGTGTTCGAGTCACTCGAATATGCGTTTCCGACCGCGGGGCAGGGCTCCCTGCGCGCGCTCGCCGGCTGCTTCGGCTTCTCCGGCGACGACGTCGAGAAGCGCTGCCGCGTGCTCTCGGGCGGCGAGAAGGCGCGCCTGGTGATGGCCAAGATGCTGTTCGATCCCCCGAACTTCCTGGTGCTGGACGAGCCGACCAACCATCTCGACCTCGCCACCAAGGAGATGCTGATTACGGCGCTGTCGGATTTCGAGGGCACCATGCTGTTCGTCTCGCATGACCGGCATTTTCTCAGCGTCCTGTCGAACCGCGTGCTGGAGCTGACGCCCGAAGGCATCCACCAGTTCGGCGGCGGCTACACCGAATATGTCGCGCGCACGGGGCAGGAAGCGCCGGGGTTGCGGTCGTAGTGATCGGCGGTAGCCCGGATGGAGCGAAGCGTAATCCGGGTTTCGTGCCGCGTGGCTAGTCGTGCGCTGCGGATGGTCCGGCCCCGGATGTCGCTTCGCTCATCCGGGCGACAGGAGTCCGTGGAAATCTCGTAGCCCGGATGGAGCGTAAGCGTAATCCGGGTCAGTCTTCGCGTTCGCCGAAGCTACCAACTATCTCTCCAGCTCCTCCCCAATCGGGCGGAAGCACGCCTTCGCGGACGTAGCGGTGAAGCGATGAATGCGGCCAGTCTGCCGGCGAAGAGACATACCCGTGCTTGGCCGGGTTAAAGTGGATGTAGTCGGCGCAGCGTTCGAAATCGGCGTCGTCACGAATCGTGTGCTCCCAAAACCGCCTTTGCCACAGAGAGAACTCCCCCCGACGATTGCGGGAGATGGGGGCACCTGAAACAGCCAGTTGATGCGTGAAGGAGCTCTTGATCCGCCGCCATCGGCCGGAAAAATCAGCGTCATTGTCCGGCAGCGTCATGATGACGTGCAGATGATCAGGGAGGACCACGATTGCTTCGATCGTGAATGGCCTTTCAGCGCGCGCCACCCGGAATGCGTGGCGCAGCTTGTCCACATGATCGACCAACACGGATGATCTTCGATCATCCAGCGTCACGGTGAAAAAGAAGGTCCCACCAGGGAGAAGATTGCGCCGATAGCGAACCACGCGAGCACCTTCCCGGATTACGCTTCGCTCCATCCGGGCTACAACCAGATCGAGAGATTTGCAATCCATTCGCTTGCTTGCACGTTTCAGGGGCTCTCGCTACGCTGTTTCAAAAAAGCGGAGCGAAATAGCCATGAAGCAACTCCGGATCGGCGACATCACCATCGATGCGGTGATCGAGCGGGAGGGGCCGTGGCGGCGGCCGCAGGATTTTTTCCCGGCTTATGACGAGGGTGTGTTCAGGCACCATCTGCCGACCATGGAGCCGGAGGTGTTCGATGCCGCGCGCGGCATGATGGTCATCACCTATCAGACCTTCGTGGTGCGCACGCCGCGCTATACCATCCTGGTCGACACCTGCACCGGCGAGGACAAGGGCCATCCGCCGCCGTTCGATTTTCCCGGCAAGGAACGCTGGCGCAACGAGCTGTTCGCGCTCGGCATCGGCTTCGAGCAGATCGACTACGTGTTCTGCACGCATCTTCATATCGACCACACCGGCTGGAACACGACCTTGCGCGATGGCCGTTGGGTGCCGACGTTTCCGAATGCGAAATACGTCTTCCACAAGGGTGAATATGCGGCCTGGGAGGCCGAGCATGCCAAGGGCCGCAACCCGCCCGGCACCGTGTTTCGCGACAATTGCCTGCCGATCGTCGAGGCAGGCCAAGCGCTGCTGGTCGATGACGATTACGCGCTCGACGACACCGTCACGCTAACGCCGACGCCGGGGCATTCGCCCTGCCATTGCTGCGTGAACATCTTTTCGAAGGGGCGCCGCGCGGTGGTCGCCGGCGACCTCATGCATCATCAGATCCAGTGCCGCGAGCCGGACTGGTCGGCCAAGCCGGATTGGGATGCGAAGCAGTCCGCGGTGTCGCGGCGAAAGTTTTTTGCTTCCGTCGCCGACACCGACACGCTGATCCTGCCGATTCATTTCCCGGCGCCGACGGTCGGGCTGATCAAGCCGTTCGGCGCCGCCTTTGATTATCGTTTCAAGCGGGATTGACCACTGGGTCGCCGTCATGGCCGGGCTTGTCCCGGCCATCC